>CAMWSP010000063.1 GCA_947176935.1 uncultured Porphyromonadaceae bacterium
ACCTTGTTCCGCGGCCATCTTATACCACTTAACTGCCTCGGTATAACTTTTTTCTACTCCTAAACCATCACAGTACATATATCCCAAATTACGTTGGGCGTAACTATTCCCCTGTTCTGCGGATTTTCTATACCACCTAACTGCCTCTACATAATTTTTATCCACACCTAAGCCATAGTCGTACATATATCCTAAATGGTTTTGGGCATCACTATGGCCCAGCTCGGCTGCCTTCCTAAGCCACACCAGAGCCTGATGGTAATCTTCCTTATTGTAATAATCGTTGCCTATCTTATATTGTTCTTCCGCAGTCTGCTTCTGAACAGACGCAGCTGCAGCCGGTTGATTCTTCGGGGTGTTGAAGCTGAAGTCGGTGATGAGAGTGCCGATTTGAAGCGGATATTGAACATTTTTCGTGAGCGAATAGGTGTCGCGCACCACTCGCGTCATAACCTCATTAAAAGAGACATTCTCGCTGATAATATTCTTTAACATCGAGGCGGCAAAGGGACTATTGCGGCTGTCGGGTCCTTCACCATCAGACGCCACGCTACCACTTTGAGTTGAAAATACGATTACTGAGCCTATTGGACCTTCCATTTTTGCAAGGCCCTTATCCGAACTGCGCGACCATGATGCTTTGGTGTCACGACACGCGTCAAGATATACCAATTTGATTGGTACCTTGGCCTCCTCCATGCGTTGCAAAACATCTTCACAGTTCAAACAACTGTTAAGTTCGCTGATAAACTCCAGTTCCCTCTCAATCGGGACAAGATAATTCTGACCTTTTTCCTGTTTGCCATGGCCGGCATAATAAAACAACGCCACATCATAATCATTATCTCGAGCCTTGGCAGAAAAATTATTAAGTGCCGTTTTCATTGTCGGATATGTGCACTCATACGTCTCCATCACATCGAACCCAAGACCTAACAGCGTCTCTGCAATATCCGACGCATCTTTCTGGGCATTACGCAAAAACGGCAAATAATCATAGTTCGAATTACCTATAACCAATGCAATTCGTTTTTCAGGATACAGATTACTGTTGGGGCTCTGTGTAAACATCGGCTTGGTTGACTCGCCGCGAGTAGAAGCCTTATTGGTTTTCAAAAAATAGTCCGCTATTGACAACGCATTTCCCTTGGACTCAAAAACTTTGCGCGAAAATTCATATAGCGTACCCGTTGATAGCGCTTTAACCTGCATTGACTGCCGGTTGTCAACCCACTTGATATTTTTGGTATCACTGAATCGATCACCTTTGCGCAACACTTTGCCCCCGACGGTAATGGTCGGAGTGGTCAGAGCCATAATTTCGTAGGTTTCGGCTAATGCGCTAAAGCAAAGCGACGCTATGAATAGAAATATCAGGAGAAAACGCTTCATACTAATCTTTGATTCTAAGATTATCCTTTATGGTCTGATAAAAATTGACCAGAGAGAACAAGATTGTTGGTATTATAACGATAAACGAAAGTCCGAATAACCAGAAGATGAAAGACTGAAGGGCAAACAGGAAAAAGCCCCAGCCGAGCAAAGACAACAATAGCGCAACAACCGGATTCTTTATCTTTTTCAAATCTTCCGGCAGCAACATAATGTAGAGCGCCAATGTGTAGAAAACAAACAGGAAGAACTGCAGCCCGAAACTAACCTTGTGACTTCCACGCTCCAACAACTTCCAAGCATAAACGGACAATAGCGGCCCGGGGACTTCACCTATATATGTTTCCTGCTGGTCCTCATAAAAGTTGCCGATAACAATAATCTTTCCGCTCATCATCCGTTTCAACTCATCGGGCGTAAAAATGTCCATCAGCTGAGAACCCAAACGCGGATATATAATCCTTCCCTGCTGCCCATATTGATTTGCCGCCGACAGCGGAAAGGGTATAAACTGCATGTTATAACACAGAGAACCATCTGAGTTTCTGAACGTACCTAATTTGTCGCGGTTAATGGTCTTTCCGTCTAAATCACGATATAGGCGTAAAGCAACAGACTCACTACCCTCCTGCAAGAATTCATACCTTGAAAAAGGGTCTCCTTTAGCTACCCTATAGTCGGCATAGGCATATTTACCGGGTATTTCCACATAGTCAATCCGAGCGTCATCGTCAGGCCTGTGATAGGAATAAACGACCCGCGGCATCAATGCTATTTGAGAATAAAGCAGCGAGTCATATGGGGTGACAACATTCTTTTCAAACCGAATATCAAGGAAGATATAACGATAATCGACTTCTGAAGCCAATTTCAGGAACTCATAGAGTTTCCGCCTATCCGTAACCGACAAACAGCCTGCCGGCTCGTTATACACATCGTAAACAACTCCGCAATCCTGATCCCACGCGGTATTAACCATCATGAATGAGTCATCGATTACGTCTTTCGCTTTTGAATCATGAATAAGCGCATGATTACCAAGAGTTATCGATGAATCAAAAATCGGAAAGCTCAGATTCGCAGCATAATAATCAACAATAAGAATAAGAAGCGCCAAACCCATAGCGACAGCAAAATTTCTCCACGACCACCGCGTTTGCAGCGGACGAAAAACCTTACTCTTCAACTTTCGCAATTTGTTGGCTGAAATCTTCTTCATGTGAATGATGCAAAATGATTTGCAAATATAACAACTTCAGCTCTAATATGCAAATCTGGGTGATGTGATTGGAGTCACTCGGAGGCGGGGCGTTGCTTGACCAGCTCTATCGCTTCCTTACCGGTGAGGCTTTCGATGTCGAGGCGCAACACGGCCACTCGCCCCAGGCCGCGCGTAATCTCGGCCGTTGGATCTATGCCAGGCGAATACTTCTGACACAACAACCGTAGCCCCTTGATAATTTCATCCTGATCGCTAACTACTTGAATTTCACCGCTAACTATAACGCTGCGAAAATACGAAGTAAACTCAGCCGGAACAATCTGATCCTGCGCGACTACGCAAAACGAAGCGCGACTGTTGGCGGCTACACAATCAAGCTTGCGGCCGGCAACCGCGCTATGGAAATATATCGCCTTATCTCCGTCATAAACATAGTTAATGGGCACTCCATAAGGCTCGCCGTCGGTGTCCATCAATGAAAGCACACCGTTAGTCGAATCATTCAGAATCTCTTTGGCCGATTGCACTGAAAGCAACTGCCTGAAGCGTCGCATTTGTCTCATCTATTTTAATCGGCTATGATGCCTTCGTCTGTTAGTAGTTGCCAAAATTGATGGATTGAATAATTGCTGCTGACTACTTCGCCATCGGGGTTAAAAAGGATATAGCGGGGAATGCCGTTGAACTCAAACAGCTCACGCAACAGAATCATCTTATCTTCAGGTAGTCGCACAACATTCTCGCCTTTAAGATTCTTCTCAACATAGGCATTATAGCCGTCGATGGGCGACCCCGCTTCCGACGCGATGAACAGGAACCCAAAGCCGGGATTACCGCGGTGGTACTCACGACGTTCCTTGTTCCCCTCGATACCGGCACGACACGGGCCGCAATGCAGATCCCAGAAATCAACCAAAAGATACTTTCCTTTATATGGAGCGACCAGAGCGCTCAAAAAGTTACCGGCCTCGTTGTCAGGCAGCTTCCATGCCCCGTTCTTAGGTTTGGCAGCTTCGGCAACGCGACTAATCAGATACTGGTTGTCAACCCCATATCTACTCGTCATTGCGGGCATAAAACGCTCCGGGTTTCGGCCTTCTTTAGCCGACACCGCAAACTGCCAAATCAAAGGCAACTCCTCCGAACCACACAGCCGCTGAACGTACTCGCGATTAGTTTCGGTATGTGTGCTGAAGATCATATATTGGGGGTCATTGAAAATTATACGGGTCAATTCCGTTTCCTTTCCCGCACGGCCCGTAGCATCTTGAAGAGACAAGATAACCTGCCGTGCACTATAAAAACCACAATTCTGAATCGAATCCGCCGACTCAAAATCTACCATACGGGTAATCGCTGCAGTTTCATCATCATTAAACTCAACTCCATTTTCAACACATAACTCCATTGCTCTACGCAGGTTAGGAACATTTAACCCCATAGATTGTTCTGGCAATATAAAGGCAAATCCGAGCCTGTTGAGCAATATGGTAGAACCTGTAGCCAATATTGCGGAATCTGCTTTTAAAGTTTCGGTGATACAATAGTTATAAAAATCCGTAGGAATGGCATCAACGTGCGAACGATTTTCAGCATAATCGAACATACATACCAGCCGCTGCACTTCCACGGTGTTGCGCATAATTTCAGCCGCTTTTTCCGACACTTTTGCCTCTGCAATATACTTCTCGCATGTATCATAAATACCTGAATACGTTTCAGCTATTTTAAGCTTAGCTTCATCAATCGGCATTTTTGCGTCAAGCTGCCAACCTCTGATATAAGGACTACACGGAGAAGCAATCAACTCGTTATTTATCGTGCCCAATGAGCCGCCAAATCGAATTGCGTCATTCTTTCCCTTACCAGTTGACTCACTCTCCAGCAACTTGTCATAGTCAATCATAATCTCGAGATCGTTATGAGGCTCCAGATAAACGCCAAGACTAATTCCTTTAACGTTAGCGCTCATCATTGCAGTCTGTGCCATGGGCAACAAAAACCTGCGGCTGAAACTACCGTCGGCCTTAATCGGTATGGCAACAGGCTTTGAGTTCCTAACCGCCAGGTCTTCAACATACAACTGCAAAACACTTATGCCGCTGCGCTGACGATTATAACCCTTGATAAAGCCGCTCACTGTAATGGTATCTGCTTCAAAAATCGTTTCAATCGGCCGATAAGGCTTTACCGTAACAGTCCGGGCATCTTTATCCGCTTTCTTTCCTTTACCGGCAATGTCGATGCCCCAGATTGCCCAGTTCGTGGTCGCACCGGTGTCTATTTTTTTAACAGACTTGGGCAGCGGCGGATAAGTAACGGTAAACACCGTCTCTCCCGATTCCGGCATGAAATATTTCTCATCATAATTGAAGGCCGCGTCAAGCGCAATCGGCTTCACCTTGACGGTATCACCGGGCAAACTGATTTCAACTTCCGTCGGGTTAAGCGTAATCCACCCCTTCGGCTTAAATTTTGCCGTAAAAGTCAAACGTGTTGCATCTTTAGTACGTTCGACTTCCGTAACCTTCAATGTTCCCGACTTTCTAAAATCATAGTCAGGCGATTTAATAACCTTTGCAGTGACAGACCCTGCAAAACACATACCGGCAACAATAGCAATAAGAGCTTTTCTTAACATAATGGACAATCTGTGAGATATTATGCTGCAAATATAGCAATAATCGTTGAATATTAAGCTATAAAGGCAGATAATTCATTATATGGAGTTACCGCTGAATTTTTATCATGGCGTCGTCGGTCTGGGGCTTTTCGTGCTTCAGCTCGGTGCGCGGAAGCTTTTTTCCGCCATCGAAGCTGAAAGTCACCCTGACGTAGCCATGACAACCGGCGGAGTGTGACCGGAGGCTATAATCGTAGTTGTAGGCCGGATTAAACGACACGAACCGATAGTTGTTGTCGCGAAGGAAGGGATTGTTTACACCCGCCTCGAATTTCCATGATGTTACTGCGTAACCCAACGCCAATCTATATTGCCAAGGGGTGCGCACTTTGGCCAAATCCATCCCCATCAATTTCTGCGGAGAAGTCACGTTGCCGGATATTGAAAAGTCACGCCAATAATACACAATTTCGAATTTGCCGTCAAAGCCGCCGACATTGGCTGAGCGGTAGCCGGTATAATCATAGTGATTGTAGCCTCCTGCCAGCATCAGCGATATGTTTTGCAGCGGACGATATGTTAAGGATATGTTGGAATTGAAATAGCCGGCGTTCTCATCAGTGGTCCAGCTCTCTACAATCCGATTACCTTCCTGCTGATAGGAACTGACAGGCAGGTTGTGGTTATACTGGTATTGAGCCATGACCTGGAGGCCGAACTGCCGGGTGTTCCAGCCATAAACCCACACTGTTTGGTAAAGCTTTGTGTTCTTGATGTCAGGATTTCCTCTTATAACAAGGTAGTCGTTAACGATCTTTTCAGCGGTTGTAAGGCCGGCAATATTCGGGAAGGAGTTACCTACGTTAACCGTTCCCATAAGGAACATGCTCCGAGGCAGCCTTACCGAACACCTCACCCCTAATCTTGGCGAAAAAGTGGAAATCAGCTCCCGGCTGTTTTGTTTATATTGCAGCGCCGAGAATCCGGGCTGAACGGTCAACGTCACTGTTTTCGACAGAGGGTGCACATACTGGATAAACAATATCTCTTCATTACTCCATAATGTCGAGTAGTCGATGTTGGAAAATTTATAATCAACCCGGCTATTCTTATATAAATCTATAAACTTCACCGCCAAAGAGTTCCCCCGACTGAACGTTTTGTTGTAGACAGCCGTAAAGTCCATATTCCAGAGTCTATTCGAAGATTCGCTGAATATATTGGACCGGGTGTTCTCAAATAAGTATGAGTAATCATTTCGGGTGAATGATGCCCCGGCGTTAACCTCTATTGTCTGTTTTTTCTGTAGGTTATAACTCTGAAATAATCGCAGACCTCCCAGACACAGATTATCAATGGTTTTCTTACTTTGACCCGAGCCATTAACCAATTCATTCTGTATGGAATATGGCGTATTTGTGGCATTGAACCATGCCGAGCCGCGAAGAGTCCGGTCTTGTGTTTTATTTGTAACGTCAACGTAGATATTGCCATTGTCCTTGTTTGTCTTGCCATCGATTCCCACAATATCTTCCCTGACATTACCATCGGCCAGACCATAGTTTGTATATCCGGTTTTTATATCTGATTGCGAACGCTTGAAATTATAGTCAGCAATCAACTGAACGGATGTGTTGTTGTGCGACAGCTTTGACGCAAAACCATACGTTCCGTCCCAATATCCAAGCTTCTGGTCCGCGGAAACCTCACCGTAATAGCCAGTAGTGTGCTCCCGAACAACATAGTTGATAACGGCATTCTCGCCGATGTAGACACCGGTAGGCGTGTCGTAATATTCAACGCGTATAACATCGCGTGCGTTGAGCACCTTAACCTCCTGCAAGGTTGCCTTAATTCCGTTGATATAGAGCGCAACGTCGCCAAAAACCGCACTGACCTTGCCCGATGAGCGGTTGACCGACACACCGGGAATCATCATATTGGCCAGCAGGTCAATGCCGCCGAACGAATGACGTTTCTCCTCCTTGTTGGGCAATGCGGTTATATGCCCGTCGGAAGCTTTGATGATTCTGCTGGCGCTGACAACGATTTCATTCAGTTGCTGCGACTTAGGCGTAGGCTCATCATCATTTACGCTGTTTTGGGCCTCGCAAAAGATGGCCGAAAAGGCAATCAATAATACCGCAGATGCCTGTTTCATTTTTTTGCTCTGGCCAAATCATCGGGAGTCAAAGCCCCGGTGATGATAATAACGTCCATTTCTTTCGGCTCGGAAGTAATAATTACATACTCGTTGAGCTTATTCTTCAGTTTCTTGGTGTAGATAACAACCTTTTCGCCTTGATCAGTGTTTTCGAGCATTATTTCATAGCCATTTGTTGTGCTGAACACGGCCGCCAGTTCTGTGAGTTTTTTAATCCCTTTTTTGTTTTCGGCTGATACGATCCGAATATTGTCGATTATGTTTACAATCTTGTCGAGTGCCACATCGTTGATTTTAACACCGGGCGTTTTGACCATACGGAGCATGGGGCTACCGATATAAACAGTTTCGAGGTTACTATCGGCGCGGCAAGCGTCATAAAAGCCTTTGCTTTGGGCAAAAGCGGCCAATGTGGTAAAAACCGACACCAGCACCAATAAAGCGAGCTTCTTCATATTCATCGTTTTATAGGTTATTAAGTTTTTCAAGTTGATTGAGTGAACGGTTTACTCCGTCAGAAAGGGCTGTTATGGCCCATATTGCTTGTTCGCGCGATTCGTCGACGGTCAGTTCGCGCTGATTCATAACGGCGGGCGCAGAGCCAAAGAAGTAACTGCCGGCCGCAACAAAGAATATCACGGCGGCTGCAGCAGCCTCAAACCGCAACAGCCATCGGAGCCTGCGCGGCTTCACCTCCGGGCTCATCCCCGTGGCATTAAAAATCATTTCGTCGAAGTCGGGCATCGGTGCATTCAGCGCACGCAGCAACCTGAGGTCGGCCTCGCGGTTGGGGTCGGGATTCCGTTCCAAAAGGTCGAGCATCAGCTGCTCCTCTTTAAGAGTCGTTTCGCCGTTATAGAATTTTTCAAGCAGTTCGTTAATCATATCTTTTCAAAATGTTTTCTTAGGGCAGCACGTCCGCGGCTGAGAATAACGTGGATATTTCCTGCCGACAGGTTAAGCCGCTGTTGAATTTCGCTGATTTCCAAGCCTTCGAGATGTCGGAGGGTCATCACTTCCCGCTGAGGAGAAGGCAACGCTTCAATCAGACGCACTATGTAGGCGAGGCTGTCGCGGTTTTCAATTACATCGGCGGGAGAAACAGAGGCATCAGTTTCATCGATAGCGCGACCGGCCCGACGCGAGCGAACAATGTCGAACGCACACCTGCGGGCGGCGGCAACGGCATAAGCGACCGGGCTATCCGCACCGGCCAATTCCGTGCGTTTCCGCCATAGGCGAATCATCGCCTCCTGAACAGCATCGGCCGCGTCAGCTTCCGATGCAGTCACTCCGAGGGCCGCAATCATCATTCGGCGGCTCGCATGAGCCATGAGATTATTAAATTCTTTAGCGTTCACATCTATTAGACGGAACAACCGATGCATTTCTTACAAATTTTTCAGAAAATATCTAAAAAAATCCCCCGCTGTTATTGCGAGGGAGCGAAACCTTCAGAGGTCGGAAACGAGGATTGGGCCGGAATGGCCCGAGAGGAGAACGGTATCGGCGGGGAGAGACAAAAGAGTCCCGATGGAGCGGCGCAAGGCCACCGGATCGCCACCCGGAAAATGCGTAAGGCCGGGGCCGCCCTGATAAAGAGTGTCGCCGACAAAGGCCACATGCTCATCCGGCGAATAGAAGATTACTGACCCCGGAGTATGTCCCGGAGTGTGGATGACCTTCAGATAAAACCGGGAGTTAGCCTTGAGGCGGATAATCTCGCCATCGGAGAATTCTTCATAGTGCGGAACAGTTATGGGATAGCCCGAACCGGCACTGAGGTTCAGCCGCGGGTCGGTCAGATATTTTGCATCGTCGGGATAAACATAAACCGGCGCCACGAGTTTTTCGCGCAAAAGCCCGGCTGCACCCAGATGATCGAAGTGGCCGTGGGTAAGCAGAATTTTTTCTATATGCCAGCCATTGCGCTGAATCACCTCATAAATCAGGCCGGCTTGTGCTCCGGGGTCAATAAGGAAACCGGAGCGGGTGTGTTCGTCGATATAGAAATATGTATTTTCGGCGAACACTCCCTGAACCTGGAGTTCTTTAACCATAAGGCCGGATTTTTACAGGAGTTGACATCCGTCGGGGCCACAAACATGAGGTCGCTCACCGCCAGCCTCGTCAGCTTCCTGTTCAGCCTCCTTGATTCGACGCTCGGCGCGCTGCAAAGCCGACTTCATGCCATCTTCAGTGAGCGCACCTGGCACTGCAAACTCACCGTTGAAAACCATATAGGGCACACCGCGAACGCCCCGCATGGCCGCCTCGCGCTCATCGAAGCGCACATCGTCGGCATATTCATTGCCACCAAGCAGCTGCCTGACGTCGGTTTCTTCCATTCCGGCGCGCTTGGCCACTGATTCAAGCACCGCGGCATCGGCCAGCACCAGATTCCGGGTGAAATACGCATCAAAGAGCAACCTGTTGAGTTTCTGAACGGTCGCATAATCATATTTCACCTCTGCCAGCTTCATCAGGCGGTGGGCATCGAAAGTGTTGGTATATTGCGTTGAGGCATAGCGGAAGTCAATGCCCACCTCTCGGCCCAGAGCCGATATGTGCTCAATCTGCTTCTCGGCTTCGGGCAGACTCAGCCGATACTTCATGGCGAAACGCTCGGGGGTTGAAGAAACCACCTCGCGCGAAGCATTCGGGTCAAGCTCAAAAGCGCGATACTCGATTTTAACCTTATCGGTCATTCCCAAATCGGAAACAGCCTTCTCCAAACGGGTCTCACCAATGTAACAATACGGACATGCAAAATCGCTCCAGACAGTAATATTCATCATAGTAAATAAAGATTAAAAGTTACAGTTACAAAACATCCCAACGGGGAGTTTTGTTTCAGAAACTAATAACTGATGAATCAAACTGCTATCCAATAAGGCGCGATAACGAGCCCTCGGGTTCTTATCCCTGCCTACCTACGAAAAAAGCTGCAAGTCGTTGACTTACAGCTTTCTTTGCGGAAAGACAGGGATTCGAACCCTGGGTACCCGTAAGGGTACAACGGTTTTCGAGACCGTCCCGATCGACCACTCCGGCATCTTTCCATTCTTGCGAAAAAGCCACCGCTATAAACAACGAGTGGCTTTTGGAGTGAAGTGGGCGTTGAGGGATTCGAACCCCCGACCCTCTGCTTGTAAGGCAGATGCTCT
>CAMWSP010000064.1 GCA_947176935.1 uncultured Porphyromonadaceae bacterium
GTTGTAAATTTGCATCAAATTTGATATATTGTTATGAGAAATATTTTCACATTTGCACTACTGCTCTGCATCAGCCTGTTCTCGCAGGCTCAGTCACTTGAAGTCGGCTTGTCGGGCAACGGCTATGTTACCGCCATGCCCGACGGCGCGCATATTACCGCCGAAGGACTCTCGAATTGGACCAATCCGAAATCGGTTGTCAGCGTTTATTTCTACCTGCATCAGCCGCAAAAGGTCGATTTGATGCTGCTTGCCAAAGGCCATTCCAAAATCAAAGTCAGCTATGGCAAGAAGAGCTTCAAGGTGAATCTTAAGTACGATGATTTTACCCGGGTTCAGGTCGGCACTATTGACGTGCGCAAGCCCGGCTATGTCCGCATCGACCTCCAGGGCATATCCAAGACCGGCGATAGCTTTGGCGATGTGAAGCAGCTTATCGTGAATAATGTTGCCGGCGAGAGCAACTACGTTAAAGATTTTTCCGACTATTGGGGTCGCCGCGGACCTTCAGTCCACATGGCATATTCGCTTCCCGCCGGCGACACCGAGTGGTTCTATAATGAAGTAACCGTGCCCGAAGAGGGCGAAACGCTCCATAGCTACTACATGGCCGCAGGTTTCGGCGAAGGCTATTTCGGCATGCAGTTCAATTCTCCGACCGAACGCCGCGTGCTCTTCTCCGTGTGGAGCCCGTTCGACACTCAAGACCCCCGCAACATCCCCGATGACCAGAAAATCAAACTGCTCCGCAGGGGCAAAGACGTTCATATCGGCGAGTTTGGCAATGAAGGTTCCGGCGGTCAGAGCTATCTGAAATACCCCTGGAAAGCCGGCGAAACCTATAAGTTCCTGATGCAGGTTCATCCCGATGGCGAAGGCAACACGATTTATACCGCCTATTTCTATGCAACCGACGACCGGGAATGGCGATTGATTGCAAGCTTCTTGCGTCCGCAAACCGACACCTGGTATCGCCATGCCCACAGCTTCCTGGAAAATTTCAACCCCACGCAGGGTTATCTGTCGCGCAAGGTAATGTTCGGCAATCAGTGGGCGCGCAGCAAGGATGGCAAGTGGACCCGCATAACCGACGGCACTTTTACTCACGATGCCACCGCAAGCGCCAAAGTCCGTCTGGACTATCAGGGAGGCACAACCGACGATAATCGCTTTTACCTGAAAATGGGCGGCTTTTTCGACGAGTCTGTTCCGAGCGGCACAAAATTCCACGTAGAGCCCACAAAACCCACCCTTAGCGCCCCCGAAATCGACTTTAGCGCCCTCAAAAACCTCTAATTCGCCCCATCAGATTGATATCTTTTAGACAGCATCGCCGAAAATTGGCGATGCTGTCTTTTTGATATTCAAAATAATTTTGTGAAATAATTTTGTATTTCAAAATTTATTGCTAAATTTGTAGCCGAAAACCATGCATGTTATCTCACATAGAAAACTTAAGGAATTCTATGAATCTGCCGGGAACGGCGATTCGAGAATAGCGCTGGAGCGATGGTATGATATTGCCCAGCAGGCTCAGTGGCATAATCTGTCGGAAATCCGGGCCGATTTTCCATCAACCGATTATGTGGGCAACCAGCACTATGTGTTCAATATCAAAGGTAACAATTACCGACTTGTGGTTGTTATCAAGTTCACGATAGGGAGAATCTTTGTTCGTTTTGTCGGAACTCATGCCGAGTACGACAAAATATATTGTTCAATCATTTAAGTGATTAGTTATGGAAATTTCAAAACAACAATATGAATATGCGCTGAACCGCGTTGAAGAGTTGCTGCCGCTGGTAACGGATGAAACTCCCGCAACAGACAGTAACGCCATAGAGCTCACCATAGTTTCAGATGTGGTTGAGGTGTATGAAAAAAAGCATTATCCTATTGCCAAACCTACGATTGGCGAGTTGATCAGCCTGTCGATTGAAGAAAAGGGCATGACCCAGCGTCAGCTGGCAAAGGAACTTGGAATAAGCCCGTCGAGAGTGAGCGATTATATTTCCGGACGGGCAGAGCCGACTTTGCGCATAGCGAGAGCCATTTGTCTGGTATTGGGAATAGCTCCGGCCGCTATGCTTGGCTTATGATGTTGTTTTCGTCAGGAAATTTTGCGTTCATGGTAATAATGCGTAAATTTGCAGGGTAATTAGATAATAATATGACTGATTCCGAAACAATATTGCTTGACGTCAAGGGGTTGCGTGCCTCGGTCGACGGCAAAGAGATACTCAAGGGCGTGGACTTTCAGGTGCGCCCCGGTGAAGTGCACGCCATTATGGGCCCTAATGGCTCCGGCAAATCGACTTTTTCGTCCGTTCTGGCCGGTAACCCCGCCTATGAGGTGCTGGGCGGCACCGCCACTCTCAACGGCAGAGACCTTCTGAGCCTTGCGCCCGAGGACCGTAGCCACGAAGGCCTGTTTCTCTCATTCCAGTATCCGGTGGAGATTCCCGGCGTTTCGATGACTAACTTCATGCGTGCCGCAGTCAATGCCAAACGCAAATACTTCGGCCAGCCGCCGATGCCCGCCGGCGAATTCCTGGCGCTGATGAAAGAAAAGCGCAAAATCGTTGAGCTCGATGCCAAACTCGCTTCGCGCCCCGTCAACGAAGGTTTCAGCGTCGTCGAAAAGAAACGCAACGAAATCTTCCAGATGGCCGTTATGGAGCCGAAACTGAGCATTCTCGACGAAACCGACTCCGGCCTGGACATCGACGCCCTGCGCATAGTGGCCGAGGGTGTGAATAAACTCAAAACTCCCGAAACAGGCACCATAGTGATTACCCACTATCAGCGCCTGCTCGACTATATCAAGCCCGACTTCGTTCATGTGCTCTATAAAGGACGCATTGTTCGCAGCGGTGGCCCCGAGTTGGCTCTCGAACTTGAGGAGCGGGGTTATGACTGGATTAAAAACGAAATCGACGCTGCAGAATGAGCGTTTCCGTAGATCAATACATAGAGCTTTACGGCGCCATGAGCGAGCAGACCGGCTCGCGTCTGGCCGAGCTTGAGGCGCTTCGCTGCGCCGGCGGGCTCGACGATGCTTTCGCGCCGACCGACTATGGCGTCAACGCGCAGCGGCTGCTGCTGAACGTTGATGTGGCGCGCAGTTTCGGCTGCGATGTGCCTGCCATCAGTGCCGCTCCCGCCGCTGTTGTAAACGATATTTTCGCGGCTTCCAAGCGTCTGGCCGAGCGGTTGCCCGCAGGCGTGGCCTTTATGTCGCTCCGCCAGGCAGCAGCCGAGCATCCCGAGTGGCTGGCCGAGGTGGCTGCGGGTGGTATAGACGATGCCGAAACCCGCCTCAACGACCTGCTATGGACCGATGGCGTTCTGCTGCGCGTAGAGCCGGGCGTGGTGTGCGAGAAGCCCCTGCAGCTGGTAAATGTTTTCTCCGCGCCGGTTGATTTGATGGCCGTGCGCCGGCTGGTGATTTCGCTGGGCCGCGGCGCTGAGGCCAAACTGCTGGTTTGTGACCACACCCAGGATTCCGAGCGCCGCTACCTCTCGGCTGAACTCATCAGGGTCAATCTTGCCGACGGCGCGAATCTCAGCCTTGATTTCATGGAGGAATCCTCGGCTCTGACAACCCGCCGCTCAACCCTCAATGCCTCGCTGGGGGCCGACTCAACCTTGCGCTGCACCGCCGCTACACTCAGCTGCGGCGACACGCGCATGAGAATCAACGTTGACATCAACGGCCGCGGTGCTCAGGCCGAGGTTAACGGCATGGTGATAGCCGATGCGCAGCAGCATGCGGCATTTTCCACTTCGATTCTTCATCACGCTGAAAATACCTCCAGCTCTCAGCTGTTTAAATACGTTGCCGACGGTCAGAGCCGCTGTTCTTTCACCGGCCGCATAGTGGTTGACGAAGCCGCCCGCTTCACCGACGCTCACCAGACCAACCGCAATATGCTCGCTTCGGCCTCAGCCACCATGCACGCCGAGCCCACGCTTGAAATCTATTGCGACGAAGTTCAGTGCAGCCATGGCGCCGCTACCGGCCAGCTCGACTCCAACGCCTTGTTCTATATGCGCCAGCGCGGCATACCCGAAGAAGTTGCCCGCCGCATGCTCATGGAGGCCTTTGTAGGCGATGTTATCGACTCGGTGCACATTCCTTCGTTGCGCGAGCGCCTGCACCATCTGGTCGAGCGCCGTTTCTCCGGCCTCGGGGCAACCTGCGCCGACTGCTCGTTGAATCAAACCGATGGCTGCAATGTTTGATGTTGAAAGCATACGCGCCCGGTTTCCGGCGCTTGGCCGCGAATTATATGGCCGGCCTATGGTGTATTTCGACAATGTTGCAACCTCGCAGACTCCCCGCTGCGTTGTCGATGCCATAACCGCGGGCTATTTCGGCGCGAAAGCCAACGTTCACCGCGGAGTGCACACTCTGAGCCAGGAGGCAACCGCCTTGCAGGAACATGCCCGCGAGCGCGTGCGCCAGTGGATTAACGCCGAATCGGTGTCGGAAATAATCTTTACGCGCGGAACCACCGAGGCTATCAATCTGGTTGCATCATCGTTTTGCGCCGGACTTAGCGCGGGCGACGAAATTATCCTCACCGTTATGGAGCACCACGCCAACATCGTGCCGTGGCAGCTTCAGGCGAAGCGGCTCGGGCTTGTTATTAAGGTGGCCGGCATCAATGCCGACGGCTCGCTCAACCTCGACGAATTCCGTTCGCTCTTTTCGCCGCGCACCCGTTTGGCCGCGTTCTGCCATGTGAGCAACGTGCTCGGCACTGTCAATCCCGTTGCCGACATGATTGCCGAGGCCCACAGCCACGGCGTTCCCGCGCTGGTCGACGGCGCCCAGGCCGTGGCCCATCTGCGTCCCGACGTGCGCGCGCTCAATGCCGACTTCTATGCTTTCTCGCTCCATAAAATGTATGGCCCCTCGGGTATCGGTGTGCTCTATGGTCGCCGCTCGCTTCTTGAGGCCATGCCGCCATATCAGGGTGGGGGAGAGATGATAGCCCACGTCAGCTTCGACGGCACCACTTATGCCGAATTGCCCTATAAGTTCGAGGCCGGCACTCCCGACTTCGTAGGCATCGGAGCGCTCCCGTCAGCCCTCGATTTCATGGAGGAAACCGGAGTCGAAGCCATGGCCGCGCATGAACACTATCTGCTCGACTATTGCACCCGCCGCATGGCCGAAGTCCCCGGAGTTACAATCTACGGCACCGCCCCCGGCAAGAGCCCGGTCATTTCCTTCAACCTTGCCGGCGCCCACCACTACGACGTTGGCATGCTGCTCGACAAGCAGGGCGTTGAGGTGCGCACCGGCCACCACTGCGCCCAGCCGCTGATGCACGCCCTCGGAATTGAAGGCACGGTGCGCCTCGGGTTCGCCGCTTATAACACCATTGACGAAGTAGACCGCTTTATCGCCGCTTTGCAGCGCACCGCCAGTATGCTATGAATATCCTCGTGACCGGGGCCGCCGGCTTTATCGGTGCGGCCGTGAGCAAGCGCCTGATTGAAATGGGCCATAAGGTTGTCGGGGTCGATAATCTCAACGATTACTACGACCCGCGCCTGAAACGCGAACGGCTGAACTATGTCGGCCCTGACCTCGAGTTCTTCTGTTTCGATATCGCCGACCGCGCCGTTATGGAGCAACTGTTCGGAAGCCATCATTTCGACGTGGTAATCAACCTCGCCGCCCAGGCCGGAGTGCGCTATTCGCTGCAGAATCCTTATGCCTACGCCCAGAGCAACCTCATCGGTTTTCTGAATATTCTTGAATGCTGCCGCAACAATGGGGTAGGGCACCTGGTCTACGCGTCGTCGAGCTCGGTCTACGGCCTCAACGAAGAAGTCCCCTTCCGCGAAGAACATAAAACCGACAGCCCGGCCAGCCTATATGCCGCCACCAAGAAGAGCAACGAACTGATGGCGCATGCCTATACGCATCTTTATGGCTTCCCCTCGACCGGCCTGCGCTTCTTCACGGTCTATGGCCCGTGGGGTCGACCCGACATGGCGCCGTATCTTTTTGCCGAGGCCATTATCCAGGGCCGGCCCATCAAGGTTTTCAACAATGGCCGCATGAAGCGCGACTTCACTTATGTAGACGACGTGGTGGAGATAGTTGTGCGTGCGGCAACTACCGAGCCCACGCGCCCGTTCCGCGTGTTCAACGTGGGCAACTCTCAGCCGGTGGTGCTCGGCGATTTCATTGCGGAAATCGAGCGTGCCGCCGGGCGCGAGGCCATCAAGGAGTATCATCCGATGCAGCCCGGTGATGTGACCATGACTTTCGCCGACTCGTCGGCCGCGTTTGCCGAATTCGGATTCCGGCCGCAGACGCCGCTGAGCGTGGGCATCGATCGCACCGTTAGCTGGCTCCTTCCCCGCCTCCTGTCGTAAGTTTTGGAGTTTCCGGAAAAATGATTACATTTGCGGGTGAATTTTAAATCTAAACCTGATTATCATAATGAGTATTTTCAAGTGGCGCTATTGCTTGCCCGCTTTGCTTATGGGCCTTTCGGCTCTAACCGCCGGCGCGCAGAGTGTTATCTACCCGGGTCCGGCGCAGCCCGGTGTCGCAACTGTTAGCAGCGGGAACGGAATTTTCACCTTGAGTAACGACCTTTTGTCGGCTTCGTTCGTCAAGACCGGCGAAACCCTGATGTTCGGCGGCTGCGAGGCCATGAATCTGAATCCCGGCACCGAACTGTTCGTTATCAATCTCGGCAACGGAACCAAAATGCCCGCGTCGGCCATGACCATGAGCTCCGTAAAGACCGAAAACCTCACTGCCGACGCCGCTTCCTTTAAAGGCTCCGAACATTTCGACGGCAAAGCCATAGTTGCCGAATTCTCCGGCGGCGGGCTCAACGTTGAGTGGCGCGCCGTTCTCCGCGACGGTTCCCACTATCTGCGCACTGAAATGAAAATTACCCCCTCGGCGGGCGATGTGGCCATGAACTCCATAGTCGCCATGACCTACGACGTGCAGAACGTTGACGGCACCACCGCTCCCGTGGTGGTCGGCAACACCCGCGGCGCCGTAATCGCCAACAATCGCTTCTTTGCCGGTGCCGAAACGCCTATGGCCAAGAACTCGGTGATTTCGCCCACCAGCGGTCTGGATTCCTTCACTCCCACCTCCTGGACTCCCGAATCGTTCAACTGGACTCCCGGTCAGGACACTCCGGCTGCCATCACTCAACTCAAAACCATCATGAAGCAGGAGTCGGTCAAGGCCGACAATGTTGTGGGCGCCCGCGGTTACCTCACCTTCCGTCAGGCCGGCGAGCAGACCGTAACGTTCCAATACACCGGCGGCAGCCATCGCCTGAATCTGGTCGGCGTTGACGTTTGCGACCCTCAGAGCGGCGCCGTTATTGCTTCCGACTATCACGCCGGCTTCACCGGTTCGCAGAAGCAGGATAATGTTTACACGCTCAACATCCCTCAGCCCGGTTCCTACATTGTTCGCTACTTCGTGGAAGTGCAGACCGAAACCATAACCTCGACCGGCACCGTTACCTATAGCGGCAAAATCTCCGTTCCGCAGGTGGTGTTCGGCGAAGCTCCCGCCGACTCCCGCGCCCGAGTGCGCCGCGTGCTCTCCGCAACCGATGAAACCACTATGGACGAGGGCGACACCGAAACCGACTCCTGGACCGGCACTTCCTGGACCAAAACCGGCGCCGACAATGTTCCCGCCCGCGTCAAGGAGCTGGGAGTGACCATTGCCAACGTGCGCCACATGGACCGCAAGGTCAAATTCCTCTCCGACGCCACTCTGACCATCGAGTTCCTCTACACCTCCGGTAGCCACCGCGTTGACCTTTGCGGCGTTGAACTTATCGATGCCGACGGCAACTCCGCCGTTACCGACTATCACCTCGGCTACTCCGGCAATAATAAGGAAAACAACATCTACAAACTCGACGTTCCCGCCGCCGGCAGCTACACTCTCCGCTATTATGCCCACAACGCCGACAATGCTCTCTCAACCAACGGCAACATCAATCTCTCCTTAGATAAAGTATACACCATTTATCTCCCCGCTCCCGAATCGCAGGAAATTCAGGGCCTCTGGAGCCGACCCGTAACTCTCGCCGCCGGCAAGACCTGGGAGGTCGGTGCCGTTGTCGGCCTGGTGGCTCCCGGCCAGCAGCGCCGCTCCGTGGCCTGCTATGTTGACCGCGAGCGTGCGGTGGCTTGGCGTCCGTTCCCGATGTATAACAGCTGGTTCGAACTCAACATCAACCGCAAGGACGACCCGACCTACAACACCCACTTCACCTCGGCCCAGTGTGTCGATGTGGTTCGCCAATGGGAGGAGAATCTATATAAGACCTATGGCGCCAACATCAGCGCTTTCCTCTGGGACGACGGCTGGGACGAGTGGGGCACCTGGGACTTCAACAAGAACTTCCCCAACGGTTTCTCTGAAATCGACGCCGCGGCCACGGCCATGAACACCGGCATCGGCACCTGGCTCGGCCCCGTGGGCGGCTACGGCACCAGCGGCAACTCACGCCGCAACTATTGGAGCGGCAAGGGAGGCATGCAGCTGAGCAATCCCGCCTACTATGACGTGTTCCTCACCCAGTGCACCCGTTTCATCAACGACTATGACTTCCGCATGTTCAAGTTCGACGGCATCAGCTCGCTCTTTGCCGCCTATGGTCCCGACCCGAGCAACGAAGAGGGTGCCGAAGGTATCATCGACATCGAAAAGCGTCTGCGTCAGGTCAAACCCGACATTTTCCTCAACACCACCGTGGGCACCTGGGCTTCGCCGTTCTGGTACAACGTTTCCGACTGCACCTGGCGCCAGGAAAACGACTACGGCAAAGCCGGCAATAACTCCATTGACCGCGAGCAGTGGATAACCTACCGCGACCGCCTGATTTATCAGAACTATGTGAGCGGTTCGCCCCTCTGCCCGATCAACTCCGTGATGAGCCATGGTTTCATTCTCACCTCCCACGAAAATCCATGCAAATACAGCCAGAAGTATCAAGACGTTCTCCGCGAACTGCGCTGCGCATTCGTTTCCGGCTCCACCATGGTTGAGCTCTATGCCGACTATGAGCTGATGAACAAAATCACCGGCGAAGGCAAAAAGGGCAAGCTCTGGGAGGATGTTGCCGAGTGCATTTTCTGGCAGCGCAACAATGCCGACGTGCTGGCCGATGCCCACTGGGTGGGCGGCAACCCCTGGACCGGCAACGAGCACCAGGTCTACGGCTGGGCAAGCTGGAACGGCGTCAAGTCAACCCTGGCCCTGCGCAATGGCGATAATAATGCCAAGACCTTCACAACCACCTTGCGCCAGGCTCTCGATATTCCCGCCCACGTCAGCGGCACCATCCGGCTCAAACACTCCTTCAAGTCGCAAACCGCAATCGAAGGCCTTGAGCTCGACACTCCCATCGACATTGACCAGGAGCTGACCCTCACTCTCCCCGGCTCGAGCCTGTTCTGCTACGACGGCATCGAAGGCTCCACCGCCTGGCCCGTTTATCCCGGCCAGGACTCCATAGAGCAGATTGCCATGCCGCAGACTCCCGCCGACAATACTATTTATGACCTCCAGGGTCGTCGCGCTGCAGCCCGTCCCGCTCCCGGCCTCTACATTCAGGGTGGCCGCCTGATTCGCCTTTGAAAGTAGGGACGTGCCGGAGGCACGTTTAAATTGGTGCTCGGCTACTTATTAAACGTGCCAAAGGCACGTCCCTACGATTTGGGCATTGTTGGGCCTTGCAATATTTGCTTTTTTATAAATTCATATTACGATTCTGTTATTTTTGCGTATTTTTGTTTCTTAAATTTTGCGAAATTGAGATTTTTTGCGTAAATTTGCAGTTATAAAACCGCAGAGGCGGCAAACCTTATGTATAATTCCTTACCTTAACAGGGCCCCTAACTTAGACTATAATACTCACTAATTATTTCACAAATTTCTACACAACAAACCGTTATGAAAAAAACAGTTCTGTTTCTTTCGGCTTTGGCCTTAGCTGCCAATGTGTACGCTGCCGACAAACTCGTTGCCGGCACCGATGACGCGCCGAATTATTATGTTCTCAAGGCCGGCCGTGGTGTGCCTTATCTCGCCTACAGCGCTGAGAACCTTGAATACAACTCCAATGTGGAGGTTAACCTGCATCGTACCGATGATCTCTCCGAAGCCAACATCTGGGCAGTTACTCCCGGTGAAGCCGAAGGAACCATTAAGGTTGTTGCCTATGGCACTACCCGCGGTCTGATGAACTTCGTTAAATCCGACGGTTCCGGCGCTTTCTATGGCTCTGGCGCTGTAGCCACTACCGTTAAGGCTAAGGATATCTATCCTATCTATAACGCCAACGGCACTGTTAGCCTCGCAATCAATAACGCTGCAGGTAAGGCTACCATAACCGAAGGCGAAACCACTACCACCGAATATTACACTCTCGACGCTACCGCTAACTCCGAATTCTGCGGTAACTGGATTCCCAATGACGCCGGTACCAACTGGACTGCCTACCAGCTCGACATGACCAACGGC
>CAMWSP010000065.1 GCA_947176935.1 uncultured Porphyromonadaceae bacterium
AAATATAGCCATACTAACTATCTAAGAATTTTAAGCAGTTAAAAAGTTTTCCAAAATGAATAATTGTTGAAAACTTTTGGTGAAAAATATTTGCCACTTGTGAGGATAATTGCTAACTTTGCAGTCGCTGCGCTTTGCTGCGAATAATCATTTCATTCCTCACCTAAAATGACCAACCGAATCTTTTCGCCATTGCTTGCCTCGATGCTCGCTTTGGGTGCCACTCTGTCACTGACGGGGCAGACCTTTAAGGAGTGGCAGGACCCGACTGTTAATCAGGTCAATCGCCTGCCGATGCACTCATCATTCTTTGCCTACGCTCCTTCCGATGTGTTGAGCGCTCCGGCAGAATCTGACTATTATATGTCGCTAAACGGAACCTGGAAGTTTAACTGGGTAAAGAACGCATGGGAGCGCCCCACCGACTTCTTCAAGGCCGGATATGATGATGCGCACTGGGATTCAATCTCCGTTCCGGGTAACTGGGAACTCAAGGGTTACGGCGATCCGATTTACGTTAATATCGGTTATGCGTGGAGGAATGACTTCAAGAGCAATCCCCCGGTGGTCCCCGAAAAAAACAATCATGTAGGTTCATATCGCCGCAAGGTCAATATTCCCAAGTATTGGGATGGCAGGCAGGTTATTATGCACCTCGGTTCGGTCACTTCCAACGTCTACGTATGGGTTAACGGCAAGTTCGTTGGCTACAGCGAAGATTCCAAGCTCGAGCCGGAATTCGACATTACACCCTATCTTAAGAAAGGTGAGAATGAAATTGCTTTGCAGGTGTTCCGCTGGTGCGACGGCACCTATCTCGAGGACCAGGACTTTTTCCGTCTGAGCGGCATTGCACGCGACAGCTATCTTTACGCCCGCGATAAGTCAACCGGCATTTCCGACGTTCGCATCACCCCTGATCTTGACGAAAATTACAAGAACGCCACTCTGACCATTGACCTGACCCTGCGTGGCAATCCCGATATTGAAGCAGTTCTGGTTGACCAAAATGGCGACAGAGTACCGGTTACCGAAATCTCCCGCACCAAGAATCAGATTGTTCTCGGTGTTGAAAATCCTGCCAAGTGGACTGCCGAGACTCCTAACCTCTATGGCCTGAAGCTTACTGCTTCCAAAAACGGTAAGCCTATTGAAAGTGTTCCCCTCAGAGTCGGCTTCCGCAAGGTTGAAATCAAGGATTCGCAGCTACTGGTTAATGGTCAACCTATATTGATTAAAGGTGTGAACCGCCACGAGCTTGACCCCGATGGCGGCTACGTTGTCAGCAAAGACCGTATGGTTCAGGATCTGAAAATAATGAAGGAGAACAATTTCAATGCAATCCGCACCTGCCATTATCCCGATGATCCGTACCTTTATGATCTGGCCGATAAATATGGCTTTTATGTAGTTGCTGAAGCGAACCTCGAAAGCCACGGCATGGGCTACGGCAAGGAGTCGCTTGCTCATGTTGACGCCTTTAAGAAAGCTCATCTGGAGAGAAACGAGCGTAACGTTGCCCGCAACTTCAATCATCCATCAATTATTATTTGGAGCCTCGGCAACGAAGCCGGCGACGGTAAGAACTTCGATGCTGCATATGATCTTGTCAAGCAGCTCGATCCCTCGCGCGTGATTCAATATGAACGTGCCGGCACTGGCCGTAATACCGAAATCTATTGCCCGATGTATCTGCCGCAGGCTGCCAGTGCACGCTATGCCAAGAATCCAGACAGCAAAAAGCCGATTATTCAATGCGAATATGCTCATGCCATGGGTAACTCCGGCGGTGGTTTCAAGGAATATTGGGACACAATCCGTGCTTATCCCAAGTATCAGGGCGGCTTTATCTGGGACTTCGTTGACCAGAGCGTGCGCAAAACCGATGAAAACGGAGTGTCAATCTATGGCTACGGCGGTGATTGGAATGATTACGACGCTTCCGACAATAACTTCTGCGTCAACGGCTTGGTTTCGCCCGACCGCGAACTGCATCCGCACATTATCGACGCTGCATATCACATGCAAAATATCCACACCACCCTTGCCTCCACCGATTCTCCGCTGACCCTCAAAGTTAAAAACGAGAACTTCTTTAAGAATCTCGATAACTACTACATGCGCTACACTCTGCTGATCAATGGCATCCCGTTTGAAACAGGTATCGTTGACCGGATTGACGTTGCGCCGTCAGATTCTGCGCTGATTACTCTGCCGGTTGATATTTTTAACATAATGAATAACCTCATCACCATCAATAACAAGGTTCATTCAACCCGCAGCGATGAACTGATGCTCAACGTCGAGTACCTTACCCGAAAGGCCGACGGTCTGGTTAATGCCGGCCATGTTGCCGCCCGCGACCAGATTCAGCTGAGCAAATTCTATATGCCTGAACCGTTCACCTTCAACTACGCTCAATCGGGCTCGCAAGCCCAGATTCCTCCCGTGGTTGATGATTCAAACTGCAATCGCTTGATCATCAGCTCACCTTACGCACGCGTAGAGTTCGACAGAGCAACCGGATTCATTGTACGCTACGAAGAATCCGGAAATAATCTGCTCAAGGAAGGCATGCAGATTACTCCCAACTTCTGGCGTGCGGGTGTCGACAACGACTACGGCGCCAATGCACCTGCCAAGCGCAAGGTTTGGCGCAATCCTGAAATGCAGCTCAAATCACTGACCTACAATGAAGTCAGCAAGACGAATTGCCCGGTTGTCAAGGCTGTGTACTACATGCCCGAAGTGAAGTCGACTTTTGAAATGAGCTATACGGTCAACAATACCGGCGAAATAGTTCTGACCCAGACTCTGACTCCCGACGCCGACGCTCAGGCGCCCGAGATGTGGCGATTCGGCATAGACATGCCTATGCCTGAGGAATATAATATCGGCACCTACTATGGCCGCGGCCCCATTGAGAACTATGCCGACCGCAAGGAGAGCCAGTTCATCGGTCGGTATACTCAAACCTCACAGGAGCAGGCTCATCCCTACGTTCGTCCGCAGGAAACTGGCACCAAGAGCGATATACGCTTCTGGCGTCAGACCAACATAGCCGGCACGGGTGTCGAGATTACCTCAGACAAGCCGTTCTATGCTTCGGCCACCAACTACTCAATCGAATCGCTCGACGACGGCGACCAAAAGCATCAGCGCCACTTCGAGCAGGTTAAGCCTGTTGACTATGTTAATATTCTTATCGACAGCGAAATGGCCGGCGTTGGCGGCATCGACACCTGGTCGCAAAACGGTTTGGCTCTGCCCAAATACCGTGTGCCATTCGGCCCCAAAACCATGACAATCAAAATCGCAACCATCTATAAAGACAAATACCTCCGCTAAAATGATACAGACTATTATTAAACGCGATGGCCGCGTTGTAGGCTATAACGAAGAGAAAATCAAAGCAGCAATCCGCAAAGCGATGCTGACAACCGACCTCGGCGAAGACGAGGCTCTGATTCAGCGCATTGTTGACCGCATCGGCATGACCGGCAAGGAGCGCATGACCGTAGAGCAGATTCAAGACGCCGTTGAACTGGCGCTGATGAAGTCGCCCCGCAAGGAAGTGGCTCGCAAATATATCGCATATCGCAACCAGCGCTCTATTGCCCGCCGCGCCAAAACCCGCGACCTGTTTATGGAAATCATTGCCGCGAAAAACAATGATGTTACCCGCGAAAATGCAAATATGAACACCGATTCGCCCGCCGGCATGATGATGAAGTTCGCTTCGGAAACCACAAAGCCGTTCGTTGATGACTATCTGCTCTCCGACGAGGCCCGCGATGCTGTTCGCCATAACTATCTCCACATTCACGACAAGGACTACTACCCCACCAAGTCGTTGACCTGCGTTCAGCATCCGCTCGACCGCATTCTGGAATACGGCTTCATTGCCGGCCACGGCGAATCGCGCCCGGCCAAACGCATTGAAACCGCCTCGATTATCGGTTGCATATCGCTGGAAACAGCTCAGAATGAAATGCACGGCGGCCAGGCAATTCCTGCGTTCGACTTCTATCTGGCACCGTTTGTGCGCAGCTCATTCATTGAAGAAGTAAAAAATCTCGAGCAAGTAACCGGCTCCGACCTGTCGCACCTCTATAACGTAGAGATTGAGGACTATGTTAAGAAGCCGCTTGAAGGTCTCGAGGGCGAACAGCGTCTGCTTCAACATGCCATTAACCGCACAACTGCCCGTGTTCATCAGGCAATGGAGGCATTTATCCATAACATGAACACTATCCACTCGCGCGGCGGCAACCAGGTGGTTTTCAGCTCTATCAACTATGGCACTGACACTTCGGCCGAAGGCCGCTGCATTATCCGCGAGCTGCTCCACTCCACCTACGAGGGTGTCGGCAATGGCGCCACAGCAATTTTCCCTATTCAGATTTGGAAAAAGAAGCGCGGAGTAAACTATCTGCCTGAGGATAAGAACTATGACCTCTACCAGCTGGCTTGCAAGGTTACCGCTCGCCGTTTCTTCCCCAACTTCGTTAACCTTGACGCTACGTTCAACCAGCATGAAAAATGGGATGCAAATGACCCCAAGCGCTATCTTTACGAAGTCGCTACAATGGGCTGCCGCACCCGTGTGTTTGAGAACCGCTATGGCGAAAAGACTTCAGTAGGCCGAGGAAACCTGTCGTTCTCAACCATAAATATTGTGCGTATAGCAATCGAACTGATGTCGATTCAGGATAAGCAAGAACGCATTGAGCGCTTCTTCGAGCGTCTCGACGAAGTCCTCGATATTACCGCCCGCCAGCTCAATGACCGCTATGAATTCCAGAAAACCGCACTGGCCAAGCAGTTCCCGCTGCTGATGTCGCGCCTCTGGAACGGCTCGGAAAAGCTCGGTCCGAACGATACTATCGAATCAGTTATCAATCAGGGTACACTCGGCATCGGTTTTATCGGTCTGGCAGAATGTCTGGTCGCTCTTACCGGCAAACACCACGGCGAAGATGCTGCCAGTCAGGCACTCGGCTTGCGCATTGTCAGCCACATGCGTTCGCGCGCCAATGAATATTCCGAAAAGTTCGGCCATAACTATTCCGTGCTGGCGACCCCGGCCGAGGGTCTGAGCGGCCGTTTTACCCGTGCTGACCGCAAATCGTTCGGCGTTATCCCCGGAGTAACCGATCGCGACTATTACACTAACTCAAACCACGTTCCGGTTTACTATCACTGCTCGCCGCGCCATAAAGCGCAAATCGAAGCTCCCTACCATGAACTGACCCGCGGCGGCCATATCTTCTACGTGGAAATCGACGGCGACGCAACCCATAATCCTCAGGCCATCAGTGATATTGTAGATTTGATTGATAAATATAATATTGGTTACGGCTCGGTTAATCATAATCGTAACCGCTGCATGGAATGCGGCTATGAGGACGCCACAGAAAACCTTGAAAAGTGTCCGAAATGCGGCGGTACCAATATTGACCGTCTGCAACGCATAACCGGTTATCTGGTCGGTACTACAGACCGTTGGAATTCCGCAAAGCTCGCCGAGCTGCGCGACCGAGTTGTTCACAAATGACACTGAATGTTCTTCAAATAGTCCCGGGCACATCTGTTGATGGTCCGGGACTTAGAACCTCTATATATCTGGCCGGATGCACCCACCGCTGCCCCGGTTGCCACAATCCGGCGTCGTGGGACTTCGGCGGCGGAACTGTTTATGATGTTGATGAACTGGCAGATATAGTTATCTCGCATGAGTTCAACGTTACGCTTACGGGTGGTGACCCGCTGCAGACGCCTGATGTTGACGCGCTGGTTCACCTTTTGCGTCGCCTGAAAGCTGCGGGGCTGAATGTGTGGGCCTACACTGGTTATACTCTTGATGAAGCGCTTAAGATTCAGCGTATTAGGCCGGTTCTTGAGTTAATTGATACACTCGTTGACGGGCCATACGTCGAAGCCTTGCGCGATCCTGAGCTTCACTTCCGCGGCTCTTCCAATCAGCAAATAATTGACCTGCATAAATCTTTGGATACCAAATGAATACATTCAATCTAAACAATTATTCGGGTCAGAGTCTTACCTTGCGGCTCACACCGTTGCGGATTTCAATGTAGATACCCGCAACGGTTGGCTTCGCAACGCGGCGACCCAAAAGGTTGAAATATTGAGCGTCGGGGCGAACGGCTTCCAACTCAGCAATGCCGGCACACGGTTCAACATTGACCGACAAGGTGTAGATGCGGCTCTGCATTGCCGAAACGAGCTCAACGAAGCTGACTTCGGAGTCGGGAGTCCACTTTTCATCCTCCCATATAAAGTCGCCGCTATCGGGAATGAAGTTGATGTCGTTTGTGCCGGTAGAGTTACCGCTGAGCGACATGGTGAACGATATTTCCTTCAGCAGCATGTTTTCAGGCACGCTTACCGTCATGGCATCGCCGTCGTAGATACGCAGGTCAATTCCGGCATCGTAGGAGTGGAAGATGCGCACATGGGTGTTGCCGCTTTCGGCATTTACGAAGCTGACTTCAACGGGGCCGGAAGTAAAGGTGCGGCCGTTGAGCAAAACATATTCCTTCATTGCCGGTTCGGCAATCGAAGGGTTAAGAGTGGTTGGCTGATGAAAGTCGAATGTATAGACCTCGGCGCTTGCGGTAAATGCCCCTGCCAGCAGCATGAGCAGCGGATATAGTTTTTTCATTAGAATTCGGATGAGAAGTGGAACTTGATTTCGGGGAAGTCCTGACGGGCCATTGTCAGCACATAGTTGCTATCGGCCAGGAACACATCGCGACCCTCACGGTCGGTTGCCATGAACTGATGTTTGCGTTTCTTGAATGCCGCAAGCGCTTCGGGATTGTCGCTCTCAATCCAGCAGGCTTTATAGAGCGAAATCGGTTCCCAGCGGCATTGCGCGCCATATTCGTGGAGCAGGCGGTATTGAATGACTTCGAACTGAAGCTGACCGACCGTGCCGATAATTTTGCGGCCGTTGAACTGGTTGGTAAACATCTGCGCAACGCCTTCGTCCATGAGCTGCTGAATGCCCTTTTCGAGCTGCTTGCTCTTCATGGGGTCAGTGTTTTCGATGTATTTGAACATCTCGGGCGAGAAGCTGGGCAGCCCTTTGTAGTGAAGAATTTCGCCCTGGGTCAGCGTATCGCCGATTTTGAATGTTCCGGTGTCGGGAATGCCGACGATGTCGCCCGGATATGCTTCGTCGACAATGCTCTTTTTCTGAGCCATGAAGGCGGTCGGGGCGGCGAAACGCAGAGTCTTTCCGGAGCGGATGTGGCGGTAAGGCGCATTGCGTTCGAATTTGCCTGAGCAGACCTTTACGAAGGCGATACATGAGCGATGGTTGGGGTCCATGTTTGCATGGATTTTGAACACAAAGCCGCTGAACTGATCCTCGCCCGGTTCGACGCGGCGCTCTTCAGCATCGATAGGCTTAGGCGACGGGGCAATCTCCACGAAGCAATCGAGCAGCTCCTTAACGCCAAAGGTGTTGAGCGCGGAGCCGAAGAATACTGGGGCCACCAAGCCGGCGCGGTAGTCCTCGACGCTGAAATCGGGATAGACGCCTTCGATGAGTTCCAAATCGTCGCGCAGCTTACGGGCATCAGCCTCGCCGACCGCCTCGTCAATCCGGGGGTCGTTGACGTTATCGATTTCAACTCGTTCGCTCACCTTCTGCTTGTTGGGAGTGAACAGGTCGAGCGAATGCTCGTAGATGTTGTAGACGCCTTTGAATTTGGCGCCGATATTTATGGGCCAAGAGAGCGGGCGCACGGCAATCTTCAATTCAGCTTCGAGTTCATCGAGAATCTCGAAGGGGTCCCTACCCTCGCGGTCAAGCTTATTGACGAAGATAATCACGGGAGTGTTGCGCATGCGGCACACTTCCATAAGGCGGCGAGTTTGCTGTTCGACACCTTTGGCGACGTCGACAACAATAATTACCGAGTCAACGGCCGTCAGGGTGCGGTAGGTATCTTCGGCAAAGTCCTGGTGGCCGGGGGTGTCGAGAATGTTGATTTTATAGTCGCCATAGTTGAAGCCCATGACCGAAGTGGCCACCGAAATGCCTCTTTGCTTTTCGATTTCCATCCAGTCTGACGTTGCGGTTTTCTTGATTTTATTGCTCTTAACGGCACCTGCAATATGGATTGCGCCGCCGAAAAGCAGCAGTTTCTCAGTCAGAGTAGTTTTGCCGGCGTCGGGGTGCGAGATAATCGCGAAGGTGCGTCGGCGCTGTATTTCTTCAGTTAATGTTGACATATTAAAAGTTTTGGATACATTGGTTCAGCGAGTCGAACCAGTTGGGAGTATCAACGCCGTAGGTTAGGCGTATTTTCGAAGTGTCGAGCGCGCTGAAATAAGGACGCGCCGCAACGGTTGAATTCAGGAAATTGGTGTCGGTTGAAACAGGAGTGACTTCGTTGTTCATTCCGACAAGATAGAGAATCGCCTTGGCGAAGTCATAGCGCGAGCAAATGCCGGCATTGCAGTAATGGAACACACCCGGGAACCACTGCGGGGTTACAAGGATTTTTGCAATGGCGCGCGCAAGGTCGTAGGCATTAGTCGGCGAACCAATCTGGTCGGACACGACTTTGAGTTTATCGCCGCGGGTGGCCGCCTTGAGAATCTTTCCGACGAAGTTACGGTCAGTGTCGGGCGAGTAGAGCCAGGAGGTGCGGATAATTATGCTCTCCGGGGCCAGAGCGAGCAGTGCGGTTTCGCCGGAGCGCTTCGATGCGCCGTAGTGCGACAACGGATTCACCTTGTCGCTCTCCTTATAGGGAAGGTAGGCGTGACCGTCGAAAACGAAATCGGTTGATATGTGGATAATCTTCGCGCCATAGTTGTCGGCGGCCAGCGCAAGGGTCTTTACCCCCTCGGCATTCACAGCCATGCAGGCGGCTTTATCCTCTTCCGCGCCGTCAACATTAGTGTATGCCGCGCAGTTAACGATATGGGAGATATCGTTGTTGGCAATGAATCGGCCAAGCGTGTCAGAATCAGTGATGTCAAGCTGACTGTGGTCGACGAAAAAGAGTCTGGCATTAACGAGTTGAGGCAGAACCTTTTGCAAGGCAGTGCCTAATTGCCCGTTGGAACCGGTTACGAGAATGTTCATAATTGTTTGGTTTTATAAGGGCAAAGTTACGGAATTTTTACGACCTATTCAAATTCATCGGGGTCGAAGAATTCATCTTCATAGTCAACTTCCGCCTCAACTATGCGTGAAAGCAGGTTGTCAGGAGTTGGTCCGCCGGGATTCAGGTCCTCCCAAAGGTCGAAAAGCGGATGGTTTTTATCGTTGTTGTTCATCATATATTCTTACGGTCAGTTTACTGATTTTTCGTTTGGCCATAAAGTCGCGAAGCATGGATTCATAGCGCTCCTCAAGATCGACTATGGCCTCAGGCGTCTTGGCGTCGGTCAGTATCAGGCACGAATCCCGGCAGGCGATGATCCGCTGCGTAGACCGGGGTTCGGCTATCGTGTAGATTTCCTGTTCGGGATAGACCGGATTCGGCTTTGCGGCCAGGCAGACGCATGTTCCGATTAAAACCATGAGCGATTCATAGATATAAAAGCGCTTGCCCGATTTAAGGGCGAAAGCAACAGCAATCAGTATGACGAGCAGAATAACTACCGCCGCGGCCGACGGATATAGCCCATCTATAACCGCTCCGGGCAACCGTTCGAATATTCCGGCAACCTGAATGATAGCCGAAACGAAGAAGTTCGAAAGGAATACGCGCTGAAAAATCAGCGTGATTATTCCGGAGAACACGGCAAACGGCACCAGCGGAGCAACGAGAAGGTTTGCAACGAGGAAATAGAGCGGAAAGGTGTGGAAATGGAACGCGCTCACGATGCCAGTCAGAATCATTGCACTGAGCGACAGAGCGGGAAATGAGGCGAGAGTGTAGAGCTTCGGATGCTTGCGGCGGTTGACGCGGTTTATCAGCGGATAGTAGAGAATAATGCCGGCCACAGCGACAAAACTCAGCTGGAACCCGGCTGAATACAGTTCAGACGGATTGACTATAAGTATAAGAATCGCGGCAAGGCATAGCGAATTCAGCGGCGGAGATTTGCGCTGGATAAGCCTTCCGAGCAGATAGACAGTGGCCATAATTGCGGCGCGCGTCACCGAAGGAATAAACCCGGTGAATGCCGCATAGGCCAGCAGGGCGATAATTGTGAGAATCAACCGGGTTCTGACATGGCGGCCCAAATATAGCGGCCACAGGGCAATAGCGATGACCATTGCGACAAAGCCTACATGCATTCCGCTGAGCGCTAACAGATGCGACAGACCCGCCGCAGAGAATGAAGCACGCGTTTCGTCAGCAATCATGTGCGACCGGCCGAGCAGCATAGCGGCCAGAATATTCAACGTTTGCGGATTGACTTCGGCGCGCATGAGTCGGCTGAATGCCGCATTGTTGGCCAGGGCGCAATAGTAGCGCAAGGAACGGGTTGACATCAGG
>CAMWSP010000066.1 GCA_947176935.1 uncultured Porphyromonadaceae bacterium
CATACGGCCCGGTGCTGCACGCCAAGGTGGGCTATTTGCTTAATTTCCGTGTATTTTCATTTACTGGCCCGGCTGGATGCCCTTTATCGGGGGTGATTACTTCGAGTTTTTCCATCCGATTTTCAATCTGGCCGATGCTGCTGTTTCGGTTGGCGTTATCGCCCTGATATGCTTCTATTCCGGCCGGCTGAGCCTCAAGGACGACGAAGCTCCCGAATCTGCCCATAACAAATGAAGCGACTGCCGCTGCTGCTCCTGATTCTGGGCGCACTGCTCATTGCCGCCTGCGACCGGACGCCAAACATGGTGCTCGGACGCGAGCCTATGGCGCGCCTGCTGGTGGACCTGGAGCTGGCCGGCGCCCTTTCGCTGGAGCAGAACGTTAACGGCTATGGCGCTGACTCGTCGCGCCTGGCGCTGCGCTCGTCGGTGCTTGCCAAACATGGCGTCAATGAAGCTGTGCTCGACTCGTCGCTCCGCTGGTATGCGCGCCATTTGCCGCGCTATATGGCGGTGCTCGACCGGTGTGACTCCATGCTTGCCGACACCATGCGCCTGATCGAGGCCCTCACCGATGCCGACCTGGCCCGGCGCGCGGGCGACACCGCCGCCATCTGGCCGCTGGCTCCGAGCGCTGTTTTTGCCTCCACGGAGCCATCGGAATTCATAGTTTTCGAGGTACCGGTCGATTCGACTTGGGAGCGCGGCGACGTTGTCAGGCTGACCCTGGCCATGCATAACGCCATTTCAACCTTGTCGGCCGCGCTGGTTGCCGACTATCTCAACCGCCAGCAAACGACCGAGGCCATAACCACCAGCCTCATTCCCGGCGACCGCAATCACCTCGAACTCACCCTGCAACTCGATTCAACCATGAACGCCCGCCGCGTTTACGGCTATCTGCACATGCGCACCCAGCCGGGAGAGCGCGCCTTTATTGACAGCATCCGCCTGACCCGCACCCGCCTGCTCACGGAAAAATATGGCGACTTGCGCTATCTTCAAAATCGCCTGACGCGCAATGATGACTGAACGCCGCCTGCTGCTGGGTATACGTCGGCCCGACGGCTCGGTTGACCCGACTCCCGTGGTGGTTTCTCTCCTTCCCGACGGCACTGTTGACTCCTGGCAGACATTGGGCGCCTGCGAGCCTCACTCAACCACCCCCATGCGTGCGCTGCTTCAGCTGCCCGACCTGACCCTCCAGCCGCTTTAAGCGAGAGAGGAAATGATGGGGTAATTTGGGGAAATCAAAAAAACATGATATCTTTGCCTTTGCAAAAGTGTCACAAATGACATAAGAATTAAGTATGCAGATAAAACGCGATATATTTTTCCGGGTGGGCGGGGAATAAAACCGATTATTTTTTGTAAATTTGCGGATTGAAAACTATTCTTTTATTCGCTAATGACTTTCAAGAAGTTTTTTTCATATTTTTTGCTGACCTTTGGGTTTGTGCTGGGCTCCTGCTCCGGCGATGAGCCGGAACTGCTCGGCTCGTTCCATAAGTCGGCGCTGCGCCTGAGCGTTAATCCCGACCAGGCTTTGGCATCGGTCGGCAGCTCTTCGTCGAAAAGCTCCGAGTCGGGCATCGCGCTCCCTGCCGTGGGCGAGTTCATGGTGAGCTTTACCCCCGCGGGTCAGTCGGAGCCTGAGGCCGCCTATCGCTACGATGAAATGCCTGAAATAATAACTCTCCCCGTGGGCGACTATACGGTTGCAGCAACCTGTGGAGCTAACCCGGCCGCGGCCTGGAACGCTCCGTATTTCACCGGCCAAATCAACGTTTCGGTGAATTCCGACGACGTTGTTATTGCCAATCCCATTGTTTGCACCATAGCCAACATCCGCGTGACCACGGTGTTTGACGAGTCAATAGCCGCGGCCAATATTTCCGACCCCAAGGTCGAGCTTTCGGCCAATGGCGTAACCATCGGTGTTACTCCCGCTGAGGCTGCCGCCGGCTCAATATTCGTTGCCCCCACCGGCGAGCCGATAACCGCCACCTTCCGCGGCAAACTCAACGGTTCGCCCGTGACCGCCACCCATACCGTGGCCTCTCCGCTGCCCACCCACCACTATCGCATAACTTTCCGCTACGATTCCCAGATTCATGATTGAACGCATAATCATAATTGACAGGGCTGACCCTCAGAGCTTCTATGGCGTCAATAACGCCAACATGCAGCTCATAAAGAATCTCCACCCCAAGCTACGCATAGCAGCCAGGGGGTCGGTGATGAAGGTTGTTGGCGAGGAATCCGAAACCGCGGCGTTCGAGAAAACCATTCGCGACCTCGAGGAGTATTGCGCAACTTTCAATAAGCTGACCGAGGATGCGATTCTCGACATTATTCACGGCTGCAAGCCTCAGGAAATCAAGGGTGACGACGCTATAATCTATGGCATAAACGGCAAGCCCATCCAGGCCCGCACTCCACATCAGCGCGACCTGGTAAAAGCCTTTGCGGCCAACGACCTGGTGTTTGCCCTCGGTCCGGCCGGCACGGGCAAGACCTACGTGGCGATAGCGCTGGCGGTGCGTGCGTTGAAAAACAAGGAAGTGCGCAAAATCATTTTGTCGCGCCCCGCGGTCGAGGCGGGCGAGAAACTCGGCTTCCTGCCGGGCGACATGAAGGATAAAATCGACCCCTATCTGCAGCCGCTCTACGATGCGCTCGAGGATATGATTCCCGCAGCCAAGCTCAAGGAATATATGGAGGCCAAGGTGATTCAGATCGCTCCGCTCGCCTTTATGCGCGGCCGTACTCTTTCCGACGCCATTATCATTCTCGACGAGGCGCAAAACACAACCACCCACCAGATAAAAATGTTTCTGACCCGTCTGGGCATGAACGCCAAGATGGTGATTACGGGCGACGTTACGCAGATTGACCTGCCCCGCACGCAGTGTTCGGGCCTGATCAGGGCGCTCAACGTTCTGCGCGGCGTTGAGGGGGTGGGTCGCGTTGAGTTCGACAAGAAAGATATTGTGCGCGCCAAGCTGGTGCAGCGCATAGTCGAGGCCTACGAGCGCTTCGACGCGCGCCAGGAGCAGCCCGATGAGCAGCCTGACGGTGGAGAATCGCCCGCCGACCCTGAAGAAAATAATCAATAACCTCACAACCATATTTCCATAAAAATTTCATTCCCATGGCCACTCTGCTAACAACCGATTTCAAACTTCCCGGACAGCAAAACCTCTATCACGGCAAAGTCCGCGACGTTTATTCCATCGCCCCCGACACTCTCGTAATGGTTGCCACTGACCGCATTTCGGCCTTCGACGTAGTTCTGCCCGAAGGTATCCCCTACAAGGGTCAGGTTCTCAACCAGATTGCAACATACTTCCTCGACGCCACCGCCGACATCGTTCCCAACTGGAAAATTGCCACTCCCGACCCCATGGTGACCGTTGGCCGCCGCGCCCAGGGCCTGCGCGTGGAAATGATTATCCGCGGCTACCTCACCGGCTCGGCATGGCGCGAATATGCAGCCGGCTGCCGCGAAATCTGCGGAGTTAAGCTCCCCGACGGCATGCGCGAGAACGAAAAGTTCCCCGAACCCATCATCACCCCCACCACCAAGGCTGAAGCCGGCCACGACGAAAACATTTCGCGCGAGGAAATCATTGCCCAGGGCCTGGTTTCGGCTGCCGACTATGAAAAAGTCGAAGCCTACACCCGCGCTCTCTTTGCCAGCGGCCAGCAGATGGCTGCCGACAAGGGCCTGATTCTCGTTGACACCAAATATGAATTCGGCCTGCTCGACGGCGAAGTTATTCTCATAGACGAAATCCACACCCCCGACTCCTCGCGATATTTCTATGCCGAAGGCTATCAGGAACGCTTCGAAAAGGGCGAACCCCAGCGCCAGCTCTCCAAGGAATTCGTGCGCCAGTGGCTCATTGACCGCGGTTTCATGGGCAAAGCCGGCCAGCAGGTTCCCAAAATGACTCCCGAATTTGTTGACTCGGTCAGCAAGCGCTACATCGAGCTCTACGAACACATTACCGGTCAGACCTTCACTCCGGCACCCGAGGAAAACCTGGCCCAGCGCCTCGAAACCAACATTCTCGACTGCCTCGACCAAATCAATGGCTAATAAAGTCGAGGAAATCACCCCCTACGGCTCCGCCGAACCCAAAGGCCGCCAGGTCGAGCAGATGTTTGACTCCATAGCGCCGGCCTATGACTTCATGAACCGGGCAATGACCCTCGGCATTGACCGCTGCTGGCGGGCAAAGGCCGTGGGTATGCTCGGTTCGCCTGAGCGGATTCTCGACGTTGCCACCGGCACCGGCGACCTGGCGCTGCTGCTTGCGCGGCGCATTCCCGGCTGTCGGGTGGTCGGAGTTGATCTTTCGGAGGGCATGATTGCCGTTGGGCGGAAAAAGGTCGATGCCGCCGGTCTGGCCGACCGCATAACCCTGCAGGCCGCTGACTGCCTTGACCTTCCTTTCCCCGACGGGGAGTTCGACTGCGTCACGGTGGCCTACGGCGTGCGCAATTTCGCCGACATTCCCGCCGGCTTGCGCGAAATGCGCCGTGTGCTCCGCCCGGGTGGACGCCTCTGCATCATTGAGCTTTCGGTGCCAGCCAATCCGCTGGTGCGCCCGTTCTATAACCTGTATACCCGCACCCTTATCCCTGCGGTGGGGCGTCTGGTGTCGCGCGACACCCGCGCCTATTCCTACCTGCCTGAAAGCATCGCCGCGGTTCCGCAGGGCGCCGAAATGTGTTCGCTTATGACCGCCGCCGGTTTTTCCGGCGCCACCTTCCGTCCGCTCACCCTCGGCGTCTGCACCATCTACCTTGCCACCGCGTAATTAGCCAACGTCGGAAAGGAACATTTCGTAGAGAGCTACCGGTCCAAGGTGCCACAATTTTGATGTTTCATCTTCCAGCTGCTGATAAGTGGCCGAGCGATATATGCGTTTCAAGGCTTCCGGTATGGTCAAACCGGCGTCATTGGCATACATCACGGCCATTTTGCTCACCTTTCCCGGCAGTATGAGGTATAGGTTCTCTTTGGTGATTTGGCGTTTCATTTCTTCAGAACTTCGTTTGCCTTTATAAAGGCGATGGATTTTAAGGACGCGGCAGTGTGCAGCAGAACTTGATTTACAAGCTTGTAGGCTTTCAGTTCCGAAATCAATTCTTGTTTGCCCAGCAGCCCGGCTTCATACAGGGCGAATGAGGCATAAACACGATCATTTGCAACCGGCCCTTTAACGATGTCATAGTTATGGGTAAACGACTTGTCCATGCGGTTAGCCATTACGAAATCAAGCCAGTCTTCGGTTGGGTTCTTAAATTCTAAGACCGAAAGACCCGATTCGAGCGCATGGTTGTACTCGTAGACGTTGACGTAGCCGCGTGTGGCACCGTTCTTCAGCTTACGCTTAACCCAATCCGCAGCTTGCTCGGCCGAAGATGTCAGATAAAACCCCGCGCCGTAGTCGAGAGTGCGGTTCGGCTCCCTGACTTCGGGAGACTCAACTATTTCCAGACTTCCGTGATATAGTATCATAGGTTATGGGGAGTGCTATGCCGATAAGTATTCTTCAATCTCTTCAAGAATCCATTGCGGCGACTGAGTGTGGATAACTTCATGGTTTGCGGCAAGAAACTCCAAGGCGCCGGAATCGCCAAGTATCCGTGAGGCTTCCTCTCCCGAAATAGAATGAGCATTTTTGTAGAGCTCGATGCAGAAGGAGAGGAAATATGCTATGGCATCATTATGTGCGGCAATACTCATTGAGATTATTATAACTGTTTGCACAAAGTTACGAATTTTTTTGAAAATTCGCATATTTTGCAGGTATGAAAAATTTTTCGTACCTTTGCGCAGATAATCAGAAGTGTTATAACATTTAATTTTTACAATGAATCCAATCAAAAAAACCATCACCCTGCCCGATGGCCGCGAAATTACGCTCGAAACCGGGAAACTCGCCAAGCAGGCGGATGGAGCCGTTGAGCTGCGCATGGGCAACACCATGATTCTCGCAACCGTTGTTTCCGCCAAGGAAGCCGGCGAGGGCGTTGACTTCATGCCACTGACCGTTGAGTACAAAGAAAAATTCTCATCTAACGGCCGTTTTCCCGGCGGCTTCCTCAAGCGCGAAGGCCGCGCCTCTGACTATGAAATCCTGACCGCACGCCTGATAGACCGCGTGCTCCGTCCTCTCTTCCCTGACAATTACCATGCCGACACCATCGTGCAGGTAACCATGTATAGCGCCGACGGCGTTGACGCTCCCGATGCACTGGCCGGTCTGGCTGCATCGGCCGCCCTTACCGTCAGCGACATTCCCTTCCAGGGCCCCATTTCCGAAGTTCGCGTTGCCCGCATCAACGGCGAATTCGTTATCAACCCCACCTTCGAACAGATGAAGGACGCCGACCTCGAACTTATGGTCGGTGCCACCTATGACAACATCATGATGGTTGAAGGCGAAATGCAGGAAGTTTCCGAACAGGTGCTCCTCGATGCCCTCAAGGCTGCCCACGAAGCCATCAAGACGCAGTGTGTTGCCCAGCAGGAACTCGCCGCCGAGGTCAACAACGCCAAGCGCGAATACTGCCACGAAGTCAACGACGAAGAACTCCGCAAGGACGTTCGCGAAAAGTGCTACGACAAGGCCTACGCAATCGCCAAACAGGGTTGCGCCGACAAGCACTGGCGCGCCGAATCGTTCGCCAAGATTTGCGACGACTATATCGCTTCCCTGCCCGAAGAAGAACAGGAAGAAAAAGCACCGCTGGTTAAGCGCTACTACCACGACGTGGAAAAAGAAGCCATGCGCCGCTGCGTGCTCGACGAAGGCATCCGTCTTGACGGCCGCAAAACCACCGAAATCCGCCCCATCTGGTGCGAGGTTGACTACCTGCCCGGCCCTCACGGCTCCGCAGTGTTTACCCGCGGTGAAACCCAGAGCCTTGCAACCGTTACTCTCGGCACCAAGCTCGATGAAAAAATCGTTGACGAAGTTCTTGACCAGAGCAAGGAGCGCTTCCTGCTGCACTATAACTTCCCGCCCTTCTCAACCGGCGAAGCCCGCGCTCCCCGCGGCACCTCGCGCCGCGAAATCGGCCACGGCAACCTGGCCCACCGCGCGCTGAAATCCATGCTTCCCAAGGATTTCCCCTACGTTACCCGCGTGGTTTCCGATATTCTTGAATCTAACGGCTCCAGCTCCATGGCAACCGTTTGCGCCGGCACTCTGGCACTGCTCGACGCTGGTGTGAAGATGACCCGCCCCGTGGCCGGCATAGCAATGGGCCTGATTTCCGACGGTCAGAAGTGGGCTGTGCTCTCCGATATTCTCGGCGACGAAGACCACCTCGGCGACATGGACTTCAAGGTTACCGGCACCACCAACGGTATTACCGCAACCCAGATGGACATCAAGTGCGACGGTCTCAGCTACGAAATTCTCGAAAAGGCCCTCATGCAGGCCCGCGACGGTCGCCTCCACATCCTCAACATCATCAACCAGACCATTCCCGCTCCCCGCGAAGACTATAAGCCCAACGTTCCCCGCATCGTTACCATGACCATTCCCAAGGACCTCATCGGTGCGGTTATCGGACCCGGCGGCAAAGTTATCCAGGGCATTCAGGAACAGAGCGGCGCCATCGTTTCCATCGACGAAATCGACAACGAAGGCTACATCGAAGTGGCTGCCCCCAACAAGGATGCCATTGACCGCGCTCTCGACCTCATCAAGGGCATCGTGGCCCAGCCTGAAGAAGGCGAGGTTTACACCGGCAAGGTTATGACCATTCAGGACTTCGGCGCATTCGTGCAGTTCATGCCTAACCGCGACGGTCTGCTCCACATTTCCGAAATCTCCTGGGACCGCATTCCCGACATGGAATCGTCGGGCATCAAGGAAGGCGACGAAGTAACCGTAAAGCTCATTGAAGTCGACAAGAAGACCGGCAAATATCGCCTCTCCATGCGCGCTCTTCAGCCCAAGCCCGAAGGCTGGGTTGACCGTCCGCGCGAACCCCGTCGCCCCCGTGGCGAAGGCGGTGACCGCCCCGAGCGCCGTGAACGCCGCGACCGCGACGATCGCCGTCCGCGCGAAGACCGCGGCCCGCGCTCTCCCCGCCGCGACCAGTAATAGGAGCGAGGGCGTAGCGCCCTCGGTTTAACCGACAAAGATGATGAGGGCGAGACGCCCTCACTCCCATAAAGCGTGCCCCTTGCCGGGCGCGCTTTTTTTGTGGGAGCACTCTCGCGGGAGGCGTTGCGGAAGTGGAAAATTTTGCTTAACTTTGCGGGTGTATGAAAGTAGAGTATGATGTTGAAGCCGGTGCTCTGGCAACTTTCGGTGTCAGAGCGCGCGCAGCGGCGGTGGTCCGGTGGACCACGGCCGACGATTTGCGCCGTTTGCCCGAAGATTTGCCTCGCCCGCTGAAAGTTATAGGCGGAGGTAGTAATCTGTTGTTTACGGGCGATTTCGGCGGCACGCTGCTGGTTCGCGAAGGCGCGGGCCGCATAGAGCGCGAGTCGGAGTTGATTTGGCGCGCCGACGGCAATGTTGAACTTGATGCGCTTTGCGCGGCGCTGGCCGAGGCGGGCGTCAGGGGTCTGGAGAATCTTTCGGGGATTCCGGGCACTGTTGGCGGCGCGCTGGTTCAGAATGCCGGTGCCTACGGGTCGGAAACGTGTTCGCATCTGCTCGATGTGCGGCTGCTGGAGCTTGAGAGCGGCCGCGAGCTGACGGTTGACCGCCAATGGCTGGCGCCGGACTACCGCACGTCGCGCCTGCAGTCGGAGCCGGGCTATGTTGTTTTGAGTGCGACTTTCAAGGCCGAACCGGCCACGAGTCCGGCCAACGTTGACTATGGCCCGCTGCGCTCGCTGAGCCCGCATGAATCGCCTATGACCATCAGGGAAGCCGTTCTGGCCACCCGAGCATCGAAGCTGCCCGACGTGAAGCAGACGGGCAGTGCCGGGTCGTTTTTCCGTAACCCGGAAGTTCCGGCGGAGCTGCTGCGGCCCGAAATGCCGCGCTATGAGCTTGCTAACGGGCTCTTCAAGGTTCCGGCGGCATGGCTGATTGACCAATGCGGCCTGAAGGGCCAAAGGCGCGGAGGCGCAATGGTGTGGCCCGACCAGCCGCTGGTAATCGTCAACGCCGAAGGCACCGCCACCGCAGCCGATATTCTTGAGCTGGAGCAGTTGATAGTCAACACGGTGCGCGAGCGTTTCAATATCACCCTAACCCCCGAAGTTGAGCATATATGAGCAAATTTATTATAGAAGGCGGCCGGCAACTCAGCGGCACCATAACGCCTATGGGCGCGAAAAACGAGGCTCTGCAGGTTATAGCGGCCACGCTGCTGACCCGAGGTGAGGTCAGAATCGACAACATTCCGGAAATTCTGGATGTCAACAATTTGATTGACCTGCTGGTAAGGCTGGGTGTGCACGTTACGCGTCGTGGCGCCGGAAGCTATAGCTTCTGCGCGGCGGAAATCGACGAGGAATTCGCCATGAGCCGCGACTACGTTAAGCGCTGCGCCGGTCTGCGCGGCTCGGTGCTGCTCGTGGGTCCGCTTCTGAGCCGCCTGGGGCGCGCATATTTCCCCAAGCCCGGGGGCGACAAAATCGGCCGCCGCAAGGTTGACACCCATATCCAAGGCATGCTCAATCTCGGCGCCACCATGGAATATGACCCGAAGTTGGAGGCCTTTTTGCTCACCGCTCCCGAAGGGGGCCTGCGGGGTTGCAACATGCTGCTTGACGAGGCTTCGGTTACCGGCACCGCCAATATCATCATGGCGGCGGCGCTGGCCGAGGGCACCACGCAGATTTATAATGCGGCCTGCGAGCCCTACGTTCAGCAGCTTTGCCGGCAGCTGACGCAAATGGGAGTCGGAATCGAAGGCATATCGAGTAACCTCGTGACCGTTCACGGTCTGGGCACCACGGCCACCGACGGAGCCACCCACCGGATTCTGCCTGACATGATTGAGGTTGGCAGCTTTATCGGCATGGCGGCCATGACGCGTTCGGCGCTGACAATCAAAAACGTGAGCTATCCCGACCTGGGCATCATTCCCGAAAGCTTCCGCCGCCTGGGCATCAGGCTCGAGCAGCGGGGCGCCGATATCTACGTTCCGGCTCAGGATCATTACGTTATAGAA
>CAMWSP010000067.1 GCA_947176935.1 uncultured Porphyromonadaceae bacterium
TCAGAACTTCGCGTACTGCCTGGCGATATTCTTTTTCGCAGGGGTGTATGGCCTCGAGGTCTCTGAGGATTTTGTTAATATCCATGGTTGTTGGTTGTTAAGGATTGTGGGTTTGGTGTATTTGTTTATTTGTTTACTTGGAATCGGGTGTCGCCGTTGAGGAAGAAGGCTGCAATCTGGCGCGCGGCGGCAATGCCTGCGTTGATGTTGGCTTCGGAGGTCTGGGCGCCCATTTTCTTGGGGGTGAAGAATACTCGGCCGGGGAATTCGGCGGTGAGTTCGGCGGCGTTGTCGGGGGCAATGTCGGCAACGTATTTGAGGTCGGGGCGTTCGGCCAGAGCTTTTTTCAGGCCTTCTTCGTCGATAACTTCCTTGCGGGCGGTGTTGATGAGCACGCCTCCCTGGGGCAGACGGGTGATGAGGTCGAAGCCTACGGAGCGTCGGGTTTCGGGGGTGGCGGGGATATGGAGCGACACGAATTTGTTTTCGCTATAGAGGGCGGGGAGGTCGTGGATGGGTCTGACACCGGCTTTTTCCATAACTTCGTCGGGACAATAGGGGTCGAAGGCGCTGACTTCCATGCCGAAGCCCTGGGCTATGCGGGCCACGTTGCGGCCAACCTGGCCGAAGGCGTGGATGCCGAGCGTTTTGCCGAGCAGTTCGGAGCCGGAGGTGCCGGCGTACATGTTGCGCACGGCCATGATGAGCATGCCGAAAACCAGTTCGGCAACGGCGTTGGAGTTCTGGCCGGGGGTGTTTTCAACCACTATGCCGAGCTTGGAGGCGGCTTCGAGGTCAACGTTGTCGTAGCCGGCGCCGGCGCGCACAACTATTTTGAGTTTCGGGGCGTGGGCAAGGACTTCGGCAGTGACCTTGTCGGAGCGCACAATCAGGGCGTCGGCATCGGCCACGGCGGCATAAAGTTCCTCGGCCGAGGTATATTTTTCGAGCAGGGCGAGTTCATGGCCTGCTTCGTCGGCTACGCGGCGGATGCCTTCGATGGCAACCGGAGCGAACGGTTTTTCAGTAGCAACGAGAATCTTCATGGCGACTTAGTGCTTTTTTTCGAATTCGTTCATGGCGTCGATCAGGGCCTTGACGCTTTCTTTGGGCAGGGCGTTGTAGAGGCTTGCACGGAAGCCGCCAACGGAGCGGTGACCCTTGATGCCAACGATGTTGCGGGCGGCGGCAAAGTCGATGAATTCCTGCTCGAGTTCCTTATATTCGGGAGCCATTACGAAGCAAACGTTCATGATGGAGCGGGAGTCGGCCCGGGCGGTTCCGAGGAACATGCGCGAGTTGTCGATGGCGTCGTAGAGCATGCCGGCTTTTTCCATGTCGATGAGTTCGAGGGCTTTCACGCCGCCCTGTTCCTTGTAGTAACGCAGGGTTTGCAGCGCGGAGAAAATCGGCAGTACGGGCGGGGTGTTGAACATCGATTCCTTGTCGACGTGGGTTTTATAGTTCAGCATGGTGGGAATCTGGCGGGGAGCCTTGCCGAGCACCGAGTCCTTGACGATTACCAGGGTAACGCCGGCGGGCGCGATGTTTTTCTGGGCGCCGGCATAGATGAGGTCATATTTGCTGACGTCGACCGGGCGCGAGAAGATGTCGGAGCTCATGTCGGCCACCAAGGGTACGGGGCTGTCGGGGTCCTTGCGCAGTTCGGTGCCGTAGATGGTGTTGTTGGTGGTGAAGTGGAAATAGTCGGCATCGGCGGGGATTACATAGTCGGTCGGCACGAAGTTGAAATTGGCTTCGCGGCTTGAGGCGACAACGTCGACTTCGCCAAAGAGGCGAGCTTCCTTGATGGCGTTGGATGCCCATACGCCGGTTTCAAGATAAGCGGCTTTGTTGTGCAGCAGGTTATAGGGCACCATGCAGAACTGCAGCGATGCGCCGCCGCCGAGCCAGAGCACCGAGTAGCCTTCGGGCACCTCGAGCAGCTCCTTGACCAGAGCTGATGCTTCGTTGATAACGGCAGTGAACTGTTTGGAACGGTGGGATATTTCGAGGAGTGACAGGTCCATGCCTGCGAAGTTGCGGATGGCGTCGATGGTGTTGTTGATTGTGTATTCGCTCAGAATCGATGGTCCGGCGTAAAAGTTATGTTTCTTCATGTCAACTTAGAAATAAATTGGTTAGAGATTCTACGCGCAAAGATAAGTAAAAACCCCGCTCCGCCCAACTTTTTTTTGATGTTTTTTGGCATAAATCTGCGGCCGGGTCAGTATTTGGTGAGGAGGGGGAGGAGGAGGCCGCGCAGGAGGAGGTAGGCGAGGAAGGCGAGCCAGAGGGCATGGTTGCCCAACGCGGGGGTGAGCAGGGCCCAGAGAGTGAAGAATATGGCGGTTGCGATGGCCATGGATACGAGCATCAGGCGGGTGCGGGTCAGGCCGATAACGATGCCGTCCCAGGTAAAGGCCATGAAGCCGGCCAGAGGGATGGCTACGCCCCAAAGGCGGAATTCGGCGGCGGCGTTGAGCACCGTGACGTCGTCGGTGAGCAGCCGGAGGAATCCGGCTCCTCCCAGCGCGTAGATTGCCGTGAAGAGCAGGGCTACGGCTCCGCCCCAGGTCATGAAGCGGCGAATAATGCGTTTGAGCGCGATGAAATCGCCGGCGCCATAGAGTTTTCCGCACAGGGCTTCGGCTGCAAAGGCGAAGCCGTCCATGAAGTAGGAGAAGAGGGTGAAGAGCTGGAGGAGCAGAGTGTTTACGGCCAGGATTACCTCGCCCTGACGCGCACCGGCGCGTGTGAACCAAACCGTTACGGCAATCAGGCAGAGAGTTCGCAGAAAAATGGAGATATTAACTCCGAAAAAGCGGCGCAGTTCGGCGCGGCGGAGAATCAGGCGCAGGGGCAGCGGCTTGAGGCGCGCCAAGGCCAACGCCAGCAGGCATCCGGCCCATTGGGCAATGAGAGTTCCGAGGGCCACGCCGCGGATGCCGAGGTTGAAAACGTAGACCAGCAGCAGCGAAGCTCCGATGTTGATGATGTTGATTGCCAGCGAAATGAACATCGGAGTGCGGGTGTTCTGACTGCCAACAAACCAGCCGGTCAGGGCATATTGCATAAGAACGGCCGGCGCGCCCCATATGAGCACGGAAAAGTAGAGCCCGGCCAGCCGGCGGGTTGTGGCGTCGGGGTCTATCAGGTCGAGTGCCAGCGCCCCGATGGGGATTTGGAAGGCTATGAGCGCGAGCCCGAAGCCTATGGCTATCAGGACCGAGCGCAGGCCAACGAGGCGTTGCTCTTCGGTGTTGCCGGCGCCGATGGCCTGGGCGGTGAGCCCTGAGGTTCCGAAGCGGAGGAAGCCGAACAGCCAGTAGAGCATGTTGAACAGCGAGCCGCCAACGGCTATGGCGCCCACAAAAGCCGCGCTGCCCAGATGGCCGACAATGGCTATGTCGACCAGGCTGAGCAGCGGGGTTGTTATGTTTGCAACGATGGCCGGAACGGCCAGCGCCAGAATGGATCGGTTAAGCGAGGCGTTTTGCACGGCAGCTCGACCACCAGAGATAGGCAATGAGGGCCGCATACATTACGCAGCCGAGCGTTTGGGTGAGGTCGGCGCCGAGCGGGCTCACGTATTCAAAGCCGAAGAACTTAGTCAGCGCGGCAAACACGCCAAACAGCGCGCCGCCGGCAATGAGGCCAGACGAAATAAGAGTGCCGCGGTCATGGCGGGCGGCGCTCAGAGCCTTGTCCTTGGTGGAGTTCTGAACGAACCAGGCGATTGCACCGCCAACGAGCAGCGGAGTGTTGAGGCTCAGAGGAATGAACATGCCCAGGCAGAAAGCCAGCGCGGGAACGCCGAGCCAGTTGAGCAGCAGGGCGAGCACTGCGCCGCAGAAGTAGAGCACCCAGGGGGTCTGGCCACCCATCATCATCGGTTCGATGACCTTGGCCATGGCGTTGGCCTGCGGGGCAACGAGCGGATCGGGGTGTTCGGGGGTGACGTAGAAGCCGTAGACCTGGTTGAGCAGCAGAATAACGCCGCCAACAGTTGCGGCGCTCACCAGAGTGCCCAGGAATTTCCAGGTTTCCTGCTTGCGGGGAGTGGAGCCGAGCCAGTAGCCGATTTTGAGGTCGGTTACGAAGCCGCCGGCCATGGAGAGGGCGGTGCAGACAACGCCGCCGATAACCATTGCGGCCACGATGCCGTCGGTGCCGCTCAGGCCGATGCCCACGAAGATTGCCGATGCAACGATCAGAGTCATCAGGGTCATGCCCGAAACCGGGTTGGAGCCAACAATGGCGATAGCGTTGGCGGCGACGGTGGTGAAAAGGAAGGCAATAACGGTTACTACCAGCCAGGCAATAGCGGCCTGCCAGAGCGAGCCGATAACGCCGATCCAGAAGAATACGAATGTTACGGCAAGAGCGAGCACCATGTAGGCGATAACCGATTTCATCGACAGGTCGGTTTGCCAGCGCACGGGCTTTTCGGCAGCGGCGGCGCCACCTTTGAATTCGCGGGCGGCGAGGCCTACGGCCTGAGTGATGATGGGCCAGGATTTGATAATGCCGATGATGCCGGCCATAGCGATGCCGCCGATGCCGATGAGGCGGGCATAGTCGGAGAAGATTTCCTGAGTCGGCATGGCTCCGAATTCAGCGGGATTGACGTAGGCTGCCAGCGGGATGAGCACCCACCAGACGAATACCGAGCCGGCAAAGATTATGAAGGCGTATTTCAGACCGACGATGTAGCCCAGACCGAGCAGGGCGGCGCCGGTGTTGCAGCTCATAACCACTTTGAACTTGTCGGCGATGGCCGCACCCCAGCTGCAGGCTGTGGTGGAGATGGTTCCGGCCCACCAGCCGAAGGTGTCAACAATGTAGTCATACACGCCGCCGATGAGCGAGGCGATAACCAGGGTCTTGGCCTGCGAGCCGGAGCCTTTTGCCTGGGCCGAAACGAGCACCTGGGCGGTAGCCGTTGCTTCGGGGAAGGGGTATTTGCCGTGCATATCCTTTACGAAATACTTGCGGAAAGGAATGAAGAACAAAATGCCCAGAATGCCGCCGAGCAGCGACGACAGGAAAATCTGCAGGAAGTCGACCGTGATTTCCGGGTGAGTGCCCTGGAGGATATAGAGCGCGGGCAGGGTGAAAATCGCGCCGGCAACGATAACGCCCGAGCAGGCGCCGATGCTCTGGATAATCACGTTCTGACCGAGCGGGTCTTTTTTGCCGAGCGCCTGGCTCAGACCAACGGCGATGATGGCAATGGGGATGGCGGCTTCAAAAACCTGACCCACGCGCAGGCCCAGATAGGCAGCGGCGGCCGAGAAGATAATGGCCAGCAGCAGGCCGAGGCCCACGGAGTAGGGTGTGACCTCGCGAGTTTCGCGCGCGGGGTGCATTATGGGGCGGAACTCTTCGTCGGCGCCGAGTTCGCGGAAGGCGTTCTCGGGCAGCGACGTGAGGTCCGTTTCCTTGATGTTATCGATGTTTTCCATTATTCAGCGGGGTCGGCAAGAGTTTCGTCAACGGGAACTTCGGGCATATCTTCGGTAGCGGCTTCGAGCTTTTTCATCTGTGAGAACAGGAATGCGGCAGAGAGCAGGCAGAGGCCAACGAGAATTGCCCATACGGCGGCGGTGGGGATTTTGCCCCAGAGCAGCATGGGGATGGATACCAGATAGTTGCCAACGGCGGTTGCGGCGAACCAGCCGCCCATCATGGAGCCTTTGAGCTGGGGAGGAGCAACCTTGCTGACAAACGAAATGCCCATGGGGGAAAGCAGCAATTCGGCGAAGGTGAGCAGCAGGTAGGTGCTGATGAGCCAGTTGGTTGAAACGTCGCCGTTGGTGCCGACGAGCGACAGGGAGCCGAAAATCATGACTACATATGCCAGACCGGCAACAATCATGCCGTAGCCGATTTTGCGGGGCGCCGAAGGTTCTTTGCCTTTCTTGTTCAGCCAGGCGAACAGGGCCATGGAGAAGGGAGTGAGGGCAACAACATAGAAGGGGTTGAACTGCTGGTAGGCAGCGGGGTCGATGCCTATAACGGTTGCGGGAGTGTTCAGATAGATAGCGATAACCAGGGCAACGCAGGCGGCGAGGGCCAGGCCGTTGATGAGTTTGGCTTTGGTGTTGGTGCTCTGCAGCAGACCGAACAGGGCATAAACGCCGGCGGCGATGCCGACCAGAGCCCAGAGGTTGAAGCCGATGCGGGTCCAGCTGGAGGATTCGGAGCTGGTGCAGCTCTTGGCGAACTCGGTCAGTGTCTGGCCGTTCTGGTGGAATACCATCCAGAAGAAAATAACCACGGCGAAAACGAGCATCAGGGCAACGACGCGCTGCTTGGTCTGAGCGGGAGTCAGCTGCGGGCCGGCATTGACGGTGGCTTTCGAAACGGGGTCTTTTTTGTCAACGAGGATGTGCTTGTAGGTCTTGCGGCCGAGCATATAGATTGCGAAGCTGATAATCAGCGAACCGCAGGCGAGCATGAAGGCATAGCTGCAGCCGGAGGAGAAGGCTGTGATGTAGCCTTCGGCGAACTCGGTCAGCGAGGTGTAGGCGTAGGTGCAATGGTTGGCGAACTCGGTCAGATACTGAGCGAGAGCATCGGCAACGTTGCCGCCTTCGGCCATGCCGTTTTTGGTGGCGAATTCGGTCATGGACTTCATGGTTTCTTCCGAAACGCCGCTCATGTCGGTGAAGCCTTTGGTGTCGAGCGCCCAGTTGCTGACAGTGGCGGCCATGGGGTCGTTGGTCAGGAAGCCGGCGTTTTTCAGGGCCATGTTTTTCAGGGCGATAGCGGCGCCGGGAGCGAACATAGAGCCGAGGTTGATTGCCATGTAGAACAGCGAGAAGGCGGCGTCGCGGCGGTCGGCATAGCGGGCCTCGTTATAGAGGTCGCCCACCATTACCTGGAGGTTGCCTTTGAACAGGCCGGTGCCCACTGAAATCAGCAGCAGAGCGGCGAAGAGAATCATCAGCGAGGAGTTTTCGCGCACCGGGGTTGGAGCCGACATCAGGGCATAACCCACGAACATCACGGCGATGCCGGTAACTACGCACTTAGAGAAGCTCCATTTGTCGGCGAGCCAGCCGCCAACCAGGGGCATGAAGTAAACTAACGCCAGAAATATCGAGAAAATCTGGCCGGTCCAGGCTGCATCAAGGCCGAATTTGGCCTGCAGGTAGAACAGGAATATGGCAAGCATAGTGTAGTAGCCGAAGCGCTCGCCGGTGTTGGCGAGAGCAAGCACATACAAGCCTGCCGGTTGGTTCTTGAACATAAAGTGTGAATTTGATTGGTTATTAGTGAATTATAATTATTTACTTGGAAAGGGTAGAGAAGGCCAGGGCGTAGGCCTTCATTTGTTTTACCATGGCCAGCAGGCCGTTTGAGCGGGTGGGGGAGAGATGTTCGCTCAGGCCGATGCGGTCAATGAAGTAGAGGTCGGCGTTGAGAATGTCGGTGGGGCTTTGGTTGTTGAGCACCTTAATCAGGAGGGCAATGATGCCTTTGACGATAATGGCGTCGGAATCGGCTTCGAAGCGCACTTTGCCGTCGGCGCCTTGTTCGGCGTTGATCCATACGCGGCTCTGGCAGCCTTCGATGAGATATTGCGGTGTTTTGAATTTTTCGTCGATTGGCGGCAGCTGGTTGCCCAGGTCAATGATGTAGCCGTAGCGGTCCATCCAGTCGTCGATTTCGGAGAATTCTTCGATTATTTCGTCTTGAACTTCGTTGATAGTCATTGCTTTTCGGAATAAATGAGGGTCGTTATCAGTTTCCCTACGTCGCCAAGCGTTTGAGGGTCGATATTGTCAAGATTGTCGGCAAGGGTATGCCAGGTGGGGTTGAACGAGCCGGTTTGCGGGTTGGCCGATTCAATGATGTCGATGGCGGGGATGCCGGCTCGGAGCAGGGGCAGGTGGTCGTCGTTGATAGCGCCGCCGGTGGCGTCGATGAAACGGCTGCCGAGACCGATTTTCTTGGCTAGGTCCCACACACGGGAGTTTACGGCGCGGGCATTGGCCTCGGAAAAGAGTTCGCGCGGGAAAACGGCGCCACGGCCGCCAACCATGTCGAGCAGAATCGCATAGGCGGGCGTAGGTTCGGCCGCGCCGTAGGGGAGATTTTCGGCGAAATATTGCGCTCCGCGGGCCCAGGAGGTGTCGTCGCCCTCGGTGCCGGAGTCTTCGGCGTCGACGAAAAGAATGTCGACTCCGATTTCGGGATGCTGCAGGCCCAGTTGGCGGGCAACTTCCAGCAGAACGCCAACGCCGCTGGCGCCGTCGTTGGCGCCGTCGATGGGCATGGCGTGGTTTGCGGGGTCGGGGTCTTCGTCGGCCCAGGGGCGCGAATCCCAGTGAGAAAGCAGCAGTATGCGCCGCCGGGCAGCGGGGTTGAAGGTGGCGCGGATGTTTATCATCTCGCCGAAGTCGTTGAGCTCGGCGCGCTGCAGGGCAACGGTGTCGGCGCCATGTCGGCGCAGTTCGTCGGCAAGCCACGAGGCGCATTTTGCGTGAGCGTCGGAGCCGCCGGTGCGCGGGCCGAAAGCCACTTGACGGCCAACGTTGGCCAGAGCGCTGTCGGCGCTGAATGGCGCAACGGCAACCTCGGTCGGCGCGCTTTCGCCGGCTTGAGCCGTGGTTGCCGGTTTGGAGCAGCCACCCCAGGCGGCCGCCAAACAAACTGTTAATATTATCAGACTGTTAGATTGCAAATTGAGTGAATTTGAAAAATTTGCCACAAATTTACGAAATTTAATCGAAACCGGCAAGACTAAAGCAGCAGGTCTTTGGCGAGCACCGTCATATCCGACCCGATAATGTAGGCCGACGGGAGCGTCGGGAGCAGATATAGTTCGTCGGTTTCAATCGTTCCGCGGTCGCGGACCACAATCCAATGCTTCGGAAACATCGCTGCGGCTTCCTTGAAGGAGCCGGCATAGTTCTGCGGGCAGACGGCGATTATGGCGCGTCCGTCGGCAGCTTCGTCGGCATAGGGAATTCGCTCCTTGCAGGTCGCGCATTCCGAATCGAAGAAGTAAACGAGCGTTTCGCCCCGTTCGGCCACAAAGCGGCTCAGCGAGCCCGTTTTGCCTTTGGCGTCGATGAATTCGAAGTCGGGGGCTTCGGTGCCCATGCGGTTCTGCATAACCTCGGGCAGCATCAGCGGGGTGCGCTCCCAGTCGGGAGCCGCCTGCAGGAAGAGAAGAAAAATTTCTTCGTTTCTCATCGGAGAGCCGCGATAGTAGAGATAGCGTTCGGCCAGCGGCATAACGTAGTCGCTGCCGCCCTTGCGCACCATTTCGGCCGCGCCGATGGCCACCGAGTCGCGGCTCGAGGCGAGCGCCGCGATTGAGGCGAAGTTGGCCATGGCCTGTTCCAGCTCGGGGCTGATGGAGTCGGTCGGGGGGTATGGGAACTGCGCGTCGTCCCAGAAGTGGGCGCACACAATCGATGCCCGTTCGCCGGGTTCGGTCACGCTGGCCGGCACCGATGGCAGCGGATAGGATTCAACAACGGGTTGAGTGCTTTTGGAGCACGCCGTGAGTGCAAGAAGCAGCAGCGGCAAAATGAATCGCAGTGTCGTCATATCGTGAAATTTTCTGCAAATTTAGCCAATTTCGATGAAAACAACAAGCCGACCTGGCATCGTTTGTCAAGTCGGCCTGATTGAAAGCGGGTTAATTTAAAGTCAGTCGCGCGCAAAAAGGTCGCGGGTATAGACCTTTGAGGCAACATCGGCCAAATCGGCGGAAGTTCGGTTGGCCAGAATGGCTTTTGACCGGCGTTTGAACTCGTTGAGGTCGTTGACCACTCGCGAGCCGAAGAATGTGGAGCCGTTTTCCAAGGTCGGCTCATAAATGATAACCGTTGCTCCTTTGGCTTTTATGCGCTTCATAACGCCCTGAATCGACGACTGGCGGAAATTGTCGGAGTTGGATTTCATGGTGAGGCGATAAACGCCGATAACGCATTCGTGTTCGCGGTTGCGGTCGAAGCCGGCGTTGGCGTCGTACCATCCGGCCATTTTCAGCACCTGGTCGGCAATGAAATCCTTGCGCGTGCGGTTGCTTTCAACGATTGCCGTCATCATTTGCTGCGGAACGTCGGCATAGTTTGCCAGTAGCTGCTTGGTGTCTTTGGGCAGGCAGTAGCCGCCGTAGCCGAACGACGGATTGTTGTA
>CAMWSP010000068.1 GCA_947176935.1 uncultured Porphyromonadaceae bacterium
CCCGATACCGGTGAAGAACGCGGGCCAGCGCCCTTTGTTGAGGGTGCGCTGAATCACCAGCATGCCTATCGGCCCCATGGGGGCGGAAATCAGCACGCCGATGGCGAATCCTCGCAGCAGAACGTAGAGCAGGTGTTCCATTTTATTGACTTACGGCTTTCGGGGGAAACAGGCGGTTGATAATTAGGGCTATGGCGCCGTCGCCGGTAACGTTGCAGGCGGTGCCGAAGGAGTCCATGGTTATGTAGAGGGCAATCATCAGGGCGTTGTCGGCCTCGGAGAATCCGAGCATCGACGAGAGCAGCCCCAGGGAGGCCATGATTGCGCCGCCGGGCACTCCGGGAGCCGCAATTATGGTTATGCCGAGCATGGCTATGAAGCCGGCGAACTGGCCAACGCTCCAGGGCATGCCCTGCATTATCATCAGGGCCAGGGCGCACGAGGTAATTTTCAGCGCCGAGCCCGACATATGGATGGTTGCGCAGAGCGGAACCACGAAGCCTGCCGTTGATTCATTCACTCCGAGCGCTTTGACCTGGCGGAGAGTGACCGGTATGGTTGCCGCGGAGCTTTGGGTGCCCAATGCGGTGAAGTAGGCCGGCAGCATGGTTTTCAGCGCTTTGAGCGGATTGCGGCCGTCAACTATGCCGGCTATTGTGAACTGGCCTAAGAGCAGAACCACGTGCATGGCGAAAATCACGGCGATGATGCTTACAAAGGTGAGCAGAACGCGCCCTACTTGGCCTTCCATGGTCATGGACAAGAAGATGCCGAAAATATAGACCGGCAGCAACGGAATAATCACGCCCATGATTGTCTTCGAGATAATCACCCTGAATTCGTCGAAGCCGCGCTTGAGGGCCGAGGAGCCTGAATAGGCCATTCCCAGGCCCATTACGAAGGCCAGCACCAGGGCGGTCATCACTCCGAATAGCGGCGGCATCTCAACGGTGAAAAACGCTTCGGGAGCTGCCGCGCCGGCTTCAAGGGCGCCGACCTGACCACCCGAAGATATGAGCTCGGGGAAGGACCAGGCGCTGATGCCGAACGAGAACCAGCCGGCCCCGAGGGTCATAACGTAGGCCAGCAGAGCGGTTGCGGCGAGCATTTTGCCGGCTTTGGTGCCGATTTCGGCTATTGCGGGGGCCACATAGCCGAGAATCAGCAGCGGAATCAGAAATCCGAGAAACTGGGCGAAAATGGCATTGAAGGTCATGAACACACGTCCGGCCCAGAACGGCAGAACATAGGCCGCTCCGATGCCGAGCGCTATGGCGGCGAGTATGCGCCAGAGCAGTTTCATCCAACCGACCCCTCCAGGGTCAGAGCCAGGAGCTTTTGAGCCTCAACGGCGAACTCCATGGGCAGTTTTGCCATAACCTCCTTGGCATAGCCGTTAACGATCAGGCCGATGGCCTCTTCGGTCGGAATGCCGCGCTGATTGCAGTAAAAGAGCTGGTCGGCAGATATTTTGCTGGTGGTGGCTTCGTGTTCAACTATGGCCGTGGGATTCTTGACGTCGATAACCGGGAAGGTGTGGGCGCCGCAGGTGGGCGACAGCAGCAGCGAGTCGCACTGGGTGTGGTTGCGGCAGCCGTCGGCATTGGCGGCAACCGACACCAGGCCGCGGTAGGAGTTCTGGCTATGGCCGGCGGAGATGCCCTTGCTGACAATGGTGGAGCGGGTGCGCTGGCCCAGGTGAATCATTTTTGTGCCGGTGTCGGCCTGCTGGCGATGGCGGGTAACGGCCACGCTGTAGAACTCGCCAACCGAGTCGTCGCCCTGAAGAACACACGAGGGATATTTCCAGGTTATGCTCGAGCCGGTTTCGACCTGAGTCCACGAAATTTTGGAGTGGTTGCCGCGGCAAAGTCCGCGCTTGGTAACGAAGTTATAAACGCCGCCTCGGCCGTCGCGGTCGCCGGCATACCAGTTCTGAACCGTTGAATACTTCACTTCGGCGCGGTTTTCGGCAATGATTTCAACTATGGCGGCGTGGAGCTGATTTTCGTCGCGCCGGGGAGCGGTGCATCCTTCGAGGTAGGAAACGTAGGCATCGTCGTCGGCCACTATCAGGGTGCGCTCGAACTGGCCGGTGCCGGCGGCGTTGATGCGGAAATAGGTGCTCAGCTCCATGGGGCAGCGAACGCCTTTGGGAATATAAACGAACGAGCCGTCGGAGAACACGGCCGAGTTCAATGCGGCATAGAAATTATCGGCGTAGCTCACCACCTTGCCCAGATATTTGCGCACAAGGTCGGGGTGCTCGCGCACCGCTTCAGAGAAGGAGCAGAAAACTATTCCCAGCTCGGCCAGCTTGGCCTGATGGGTGGTTTTGACCGAAACGGAGTCCATGACGGCATCGACCGCCATGCCGGCCAGCTGCTTCTGTTCGCTCAGGGGAATGCCCAGGCGGTTGAAGGTGTTGAGAATTTCGGGGTCGACTTCGTCGAGGCTCTTGGGCCCTTCGGTTTTGCGCGGGGCGGCATAGTAGCTGATGGCCAGAAAGTCTATTTCTGGTATGTCGAGGTGAGCCCAGGTCGGGGGCGCCATTTTCTGCCAGTGGCGGAACGCCTTGAGGCGGAACTCGAGCAGCCACTCGGGCTCGCCCTTTTTTTGGGATATGAGGCGTACAACGTCCTCGCTCAGCCCTGCGGGGATAATATCGGTGGCCACGGATTCGGAAAAGAACCCGTATTTATAATCGTCGTCGTTCGTGTCCGAAATTCTCCGGAGCTGTTCGTCGTCGTCAATGTTAGCCATTAGCTTGCGGATTGATAGATATTTAAAGCCAGCCCGAACAGGCGGGGAGCGAAGTTAGCCACCCAGCGGGAAAAGGGGGCGGCGAACAGGCCGGAGTCGGGCGCGCAGAGTATTAACAAATTTATTAGCAAAGAGGTTAAAAGCAGCCATTTTATGGCGCCGATAATGGCCCCGGCCATGCGGTCGAGCGGGCCGAGCAGCAGCATCCTTACGGTCATGCGCAGAACCCGCGCCAGAATCATAACGCCCGTGAAAAAGAGCGCATAGACCAGCGCGAAGCAGAAAAACGAAGGCAAATGGAGCTGGTAGGCTATCGACGGAGCAAAAAGCCTTGCCCCTAAAAAGCCGATCAGGAACGCCAGCACCGAGGCGGCTTGACGCACGGCGCCGCGCCACGCGCCATAGGCGGCGTAGGCAACAGTGCCGAAAATGAGCACCCAGCTGATGATTTGCGCGTTGGTCACTTGGAATTGAAACGTTCTGAAAGGATTTTTATCGACGGATTCTTCAGCTCGATGCGTCGGTCGGCATCAAGCAGATATATCGACGGCATACTCCTTATAATGTATATGTCGTTTTCGAGCACCCCCGAGCGGTCGAACGCCGGCACCCAGCTTTCGGGCAGTTCCGCGCGGGTGGCTTCCCAGCGCTTGGCGGGAGTTTCGATGCACACTGCCAGCACCCGGGGCAGATTCTCCATTTGGCGCAACTGGCCGATAACCTGGCGGCAGTGGCTGCAATCGGGGTTATAGAACAGCATCAGCAGCGGCTCTCCCGGCGCGAAGTCGAGCAGGCGGTTCTCCGACGCCTCCGGGGTCGCGAAGCGGAAATCGGCGGCTATGGAGCCGCGGGCATTGACCTCGCAAACGTCGTGGAGCATCCATTCGGCGGTTGCCTTCTGGGTGTCAGTGAGTTTGCCGGTAGCCAGCGCTGCGCGCAGCAGCTCGGCCATGCGCTCCTCGTCAACGTCGAACACCGTAGTTTCCGCAGCCTCCATGAGCCGGTCAAGGGCGCCGGCCTCAGCCGCGCGGGCAACTATGGCGTTAGCGTCGCCCTGACGCAAGTCGGACGGCACTGTCCATTGCTTCTTTGCTGCACACCCCGCAAGGAGCAGCCCGCATGCAGCAACGGCGATAACGGATGTAAGGCACTTCATAGACCGCAAAGTTACGAAATTTCCCCCGTTCCTCAAAAAAATTAAAGCCCTCCCATGAGGGGAGGGTTGGGAGCGGCTTCAGCTGAAGGCAAGGCCGGAGGGGGTGTAGGCGCGGGCGAATTGGCGGATAATTGCTAGGGTCATGGCTCGCGGGGATGCTTGGATTGCGGCTTCTGAGGCCGATTGAATAGCAGGAGTAGAAGTTTCTGTCATAGGCAGGCTGAATTATAAATGTGATTACGGTTTAAGAACGACGGCACCGGCGGATTTATTGTGCGGCCAGCGCAATATGTTTTTAAACATACGGGGCTTTTTGCCGTATTTTGCGGAATTATTCGTAACTTGTGGGCGTAAAACCAACGAAAAATTTTTATTCATCCTTAAATCTATATCGTAATGAAAGTTTACGCAACCAAAGAAATCAAGAACATTGCCCTGCTCGGAAGCAAGGGCTCAGGTAAAACCACGCTCGCGGAGGCTATGCTCTACGAGTGTGGAGTTATAAAACGTCGCGGCACAGTCGATGCCGGCAACACAGTTTGCGACTATTTCCCCGTTGAGAAGGAATATGGCTATTCCGTATTCTCGACCATTTTTTATGCCGAGTTCCTTGGCAAGAAGCTGAACTTTATCGATTGCCCCGGTGCCGACGACTTCGTTGGTTCCGCAATCACCGCGCTCAACGTTACCGATGCGGGCGTTATCGTTGTTAATTCGCAATATGGCGTAGAGGTTGGCACGCAGAATATTTTCCGCACCACCGCCACGCTGAAAAAACCCGTGATTTTCGCCCTCAACCAGCTTGACGGCGACAAGGCCGACTATGAAAACGTTATCGAACAGATGCGCGAGGTGTTCGGCCCCAAAGTTGTGCAAATCCAATATCCGCTGCAGTGTGGTCCGGGCTTCAACGCCATGATCGACGTGCTGCTGATGAAAAAATATGAGTGGGGTCCCGACGGCGGTGTGCCCACTATCTCTGAAATTCCCGCCGAAGAAATGGACCGCGCCATTGAACTGAACAAGATTCTGGTTGAAGCCGCCGCTGAAAACGATGAATCGCTCATGGAAAAATTCTTCGACGCCGGACATCTGACCGAAGACGAAATGCGCGAAGGCATCCGCAAGGGTCTAGTCGACCGCTCGATTTATCCGGTGTTCTGCGTCAGCGCAGCCAAGGATATGGGCGTTCGCCGCATGATGGAATTCCTGGGCAACGTTGTTCCCTTCGTTGAGGAAATGCCCGCTCCCATGGCAACCGACGGCACCGTTGTCAAGCCCGACAGCAACGGCCCGCTGAGCCTCTACGTGTTCAAAACCTCGGTTGAACCCCACATCGGCGAAGTTTCCTACTTCAAGGTTATGAGCGGCACGCTTAAGGCCGGCGCCGACCTGACCAACGTGAGCCGCAACGAATCCAAAGAGCGTCTGGCCCAGCTTTATGCCGTTTGCGGTCAGATTCGCACCCAGGTCGACGAACTTTGTGCCGGCGACATAGGCGCCACCGTTAAGCTCAAAGACGTTCGCACCGGCAACTCGCTCGACGCCAAAGGCTGCAACTGGGCCTACGACTTTATCCGCTATCCGGAACCGAAATATACCCGCGCCGTGCGCCCAGTGACCGAAAGCGACTCCGAAAAACTCATGGAAATCCTCACCCGAATGCACGAAGAGGACCCCACATGGGTTGTTGAGCAGAGCCGCGAACTCAAGCAGATTCTCATCAAGGGTCAAGGCGAATTCCACCTCCGCATTCTCAAGTGGCGCGTGGAAAACAACGACAAACTCCCAATCGTTTTCGAAGAACCGAAAATTCCCTATCGCGAAACCATCACCAAGGCTGCCCGCGCCGACTATCGCCATAAAAAACAGAGCGGTGGCTCCGGTCAGTTCGGCGAAGTGCACCTGATTATCGAACCCTACACCGACGGCATGCCCGCGCCCGACACCTACCGCTTCGGCAATCAGGAATTCAAGATGAACGTTCGCGACACTCAGGAAGTGCCTCTGCCCTGGGGCGGCAAACTCATTGTTGTGAACTGCATTGTTGGCGGTGCCATCGACGCCCGCTTCATCCCCGCCATCGTCAAAGGTCTGATGGACCGCATGGAACAAGGCCCTCTGACCGGCAGCTACGCACGCGACGTTCGCGTTTGCATCTACGACGGCAAGATGCACCCGGTTGACTCCAATGAAATCTCCTTCCGTCTGGCCGGCCGCAACGCCTTCAGCGAAGCGTTCAAAAACGCCAACCCCAAAGTGCTCGAACCGGTCTACGACGTAGACGTTATGGTTCCCGCCGACGTTATGGGCGACGTTATGAGCGACCTGCAGGGACGCCGCGCAATCATCATGGGCATGACCTCTGAAAACGGCTTCGAAAAAATCTCGGCTCGCGTGCCCCTGAAAGAAATGAGCTCCTATGCAACTGCCCTGAGCGCCATAACCGGCGGACGCTCCTCGTTCACCATGCGCTTCAACGGCTATGAGCTCGTGCCCGGCGACGTTCAAGACAAGCTCCTCGCCGCCTACGCCGCCACCCAGTCCGAAGACTAAACCACGTGCTATCCAAGAATGTATCGGATGTGTTTGATGTTTTTTATGTTACTGATATTCTTTTAAACATCCAACACATCCGATACATCAATAACATCAACAACATCACCCCCTCCCGCAATGACCGGCTTTCTGAAAATCGCAGGCAATTATACTGACTGGAACGTTTATCGGAAATCGGTCATTATCTGTGATGTTACGGAAATGTTTATCCGCCGTGCTCTCCCTAAAGGGTCGCGCACCATAGACCAGATGCGTCAGGCGGCTCGCTCATGCAAGCAGAACATAGTTGAAGGCATTAGCGACAATACCATCTCCGCAGAAATGTGCATTCGGCTTTTAGGTGTGGCCCGAGGCTCGATTCGGGAACTTCGGGAAGACTATGCCGACTATCTTCGCCAAAATAACTGCGAAACTTGGCCTTTGGACGACCGGCGGACTCAGGCCGTGCGCAGATATAGCTATCAGCACTATGACCCTGCCGATTACGTTGAAAAATGCCGGAATCGTTCCGATGAAACAGTGGCAAACATAATGCTGACACTCATTTATCAGATGGACGCCATGCTCGCCAAAGTACTCAAAGCGATTGAGCAAGACTTTATTAAACAAGGAGGCGTAAAAGAAGCGATGGCAAATGCCCGCCGCAAAAATCGCGGCTACTGACTTAAAGCTGGTTCACGGGAATTTTGAGGAACGGGGGAAATTTCGTAACTTTGCGGGGTAAAATTTAGTTTTTCTGACAAATGATTGTAGACAAGATTATTGCTCAGGCAGTGAGCCGCGCCGTTAAGGAACTCTATGGCGTGGAGACTCCCGCTGAGAGCATCGTGCCTCAGGCTACCCGCAAGGAGTTTGAGGGAAATATGACTATAGTGACGTTCCCCTGGGTGAAGGCCGCGCGCAAGAGCCCCGAGCAGGTGGGCACGGAAATCGGTAACTGGCTGGTGGATAATGAGCCGGCCGTGAACCGTTTTAACGTTATCAAAGGCTTTTTGAATATCGTTATCGAGCCTACTTATTGGAACGCTGTGCTGGCCCATGTGCTCGAGACTCCCGACTATGGCCTGACGGCCGCCACCGAGGAGTCGCCGCTGGTTATGGTGGAGTATTCTTCGCCCAACACCAATAAGCCGCTCCATCTGGGCCACCTGCGCAACATTCTGCTCGGTTATTCGCTGAGCAAGATTCTGGCCGCGTGTGGCAACCGCGTGGTCAAGACCAACATAGTCAACGACCGCGGCATCCATATCTGCAAGTCGATGCTTGCCTGGCAGAAGTGGGGCAACGGCGCCACTCCCGAATCGACCGGCAAGAAGGGCGACCATCTTATCGGCGATTTCTACGTTTTGTTCGACAAGCATTACAAAGCCGAGCTCAACGAGCTGAAGCAGCAGGGAATGACCGACGAGGAAGCTGAAAAGGCTTCCACCCTGATGGCCGAGGCGCGTGCAATGCTCGTTAAATGGGAGCAGAACGACCCCGAGGTGCGCGCCCTGTGGGAGAAGATGAACGAGTGGGTTTATGCTGGCTTTGACCAGACCTATGAGCGCATGGGTGTGGACTTCGACAAGATATATTATGAGAGCCAGACCTACCTCGAGGGCAAGAGCAAGGTGCTCGAAGGACTGGAAAAGGGCGTTATGTATCGCAAGGAAGATGGCTCCGTATGGGCCGACCTTACGGCCGACGGCCTTGACCACAAGCTGCTGCTGCGCGCCGACGGCACTTCGGTCTACATGACTCAGGATATCGGCACCGCCAAGCTCCGCTATCAGGATTATCCGATTTCGAAAATGATTTATGTTGTGGGCAACGAGCAGAACTATCACTTCCAGGTGCTGTCGCTGCTTCTCGACCGCCTCGGCTTCGAGTGGGGCAAGGGGCTGGTTCACTTCAGCTACGGCATGGTCGAGCTGCCCAACGGCCGCATGAAGAGCCGCGAGGGCACGGTGGTCGACGCCGACGACCTGATGGCCGCCATGGTGGCCGACGCCAAGGCCGTCAGCGCCGAGCGCGGACGCCTCGAAGGCATGGACCAGGCCGAGCTCGACAATCTGGCCGAAGTCGTGGGCCTGGGCGCTCTTAAATATTTCCTGCTCAAGGTCGACCCCCGCAAGAACATGACCTTCAACCCCGAGGAGAGCATTGACTTCAACGGCAATACCGGCCCGTTCATTCAATACACCTACGCCCGCATCCGCTCGGTGCTGCGCAATGCCGCCGCCCAGGGCTTTGAAATCGGCGATTACTCCACCGTTGAGCCTTGCGAACGCGAAATCACCCTGATTCAGCGCCTGGCCGACTTCCCCTCGGTTGTTCAGGAAGCCGGACGCACCTATTCGCCGGCCCTCATCGCCAACTATGCCTACGATTTGGTCAAGGAATACAACCAGTTCTATCACGACTGCACCATTCTGGGCGAAACCGATGCCGCCAAGCGTTCGCTGAGGCTGGCTCTGAGTAGCGCAACTGCCGAAACCGTTCGCACCGCGCTCAACCTTTTGGGCATCGGAGTTGTTGAAAGAATGTAATAACTGCTTAATTAACCGTTTAATTCTCCACAGAATGAATAACTATCCTTACAATATGCCGCAATATGGCGGCACCGACTTTGCGGTCGGAGCGCGTATTTCCAATGTGCTCAAGGGCGTTTACCTGCGCATGACCTTCGGCCTGCTCGTAACCGCGCTGGTTTCGCTGCTGGCCGTGAATATGGGCTTCCTGCAGATTATGCTTCAGACTCCGCTGCTCTACTGGGGCCTGTTTATCGCCGAAATTATCATTGTTATCGCTCTGAGCGCCCGCATCGGCAAAATGTCGTCGGCCGCCGCAGCGGGCATGTTCTATTTGTTCGCCATTGTCAACGGCCTGTCGCTGACGCCGATATTCGCCATCTACACCGGCGCATCGATTGCCAAAACCTTCTTTATCTGCGCCGGCACATTCGGCGCCATGAGCGTTTACGGCTATACGACCAAGAGCGACCTGTCGCGCATGGGTTCGCTGCTGACAATGGCGCTGTTCGGTCTGATTATTTGCTTGATAGTCGGCATGTTCTGGCATAACAGCGCCTTTGAATGGATTGTCAGCTTCCTCGGTGTTGCCATTTTTATCGGCCTGACCGCATGGGATACCCAGCAGATCAAGCGCATGGCAGAGACCATGCCGGCATCCACCGCCGGCCATCTGGCCACTCTCGGCGCCCTGAATCTCTATCTCGACTTCATCAACCTGTTCATCTATCTGCTGCGCTTCTTCGGCTCTTCGCGCGACTGAACCCGGGCGGAACAGTTTCTTAAACTCATTATCGTATCGGTCGGCCTTCGGGTCGGCCGATATGTGTTTTTAACAATAATTGGGAATTGTGGGCAATACGGCTGCCCGCAATGCGGCGAACTTTGCGGCGTGAAACTTAAAAACCGTAGAATTATGACAACTTCAGCTATCACTTCCGCTTCCTCGCGTCAGCGCCGTCAGTCCGCACCCTCGTTTGCCGCCATAGCCAATCTGGCCGGAGTAATCGCCGGCGGCATATTGGCCCTGGTTTCGCTGGTGGGGTGGGGCAGCCCCATAGGTTTTTTCAGCGGCGTGGCCGGTGCGTTTTATTGCCTTGATGCAGTCAGGCGTCAGTCGTGGTGATACTGCTCACCCCGCAGAATGGTTTGCG
>CAMWSP010000069.1 GCA_947176935.1 uncultured Porphyromonadaceae bacterium
GGCCAGGTCGTAGCCAGCGGCGAAGGCATGGCAGGTGTCGATGCAGACGCCGACGCGTTCTTTGTCGTCGACGAGTTCGATTATCCGGGCTATCTGCTCGAAGGTGTAGCCGAGGTTGGAGCCCTGGCCGGCGGTGTTTTCAATCACGGCTTTGACGCCGGAGGTTAGGGCCAGGGTTTTGTTGATTGACTCGGCGATGCGCTCGAGGCATTCTTCCTGACTCATTTCGTTGAGGTGGGAGCCGGGGTGGAAGTTGAGCATGGTGAGGCCGAGCTGCTGGCAGCGCTGCATTTCGTCGAGGAATGCGGTGCGCGACAAGAAGAGTTTTTTGGGGTCTTTGACGCCGAGGTTGATGAGGTAGCTGTCGTGGGGCAGAATGCGGTCGGGTGTGTAGCCACACTCGGCGCAGTTGCGCCTGAAGGCTTCGATATCCGACGGTAATAGCGGTTCTGACCGCCAGCGCGACGGGTTACGGGTGAACAACGCAAAGGCTTCCGCTCCGATTTGGCGGGCGTTGAGCGGCGCGGAGGCCACGCCTCCATCGACCGCAACATGTGCTCCGATTAACTTCATGGTTGCAAAGTTACGAAAAAATATTCTGAAAAAGAATAGAGGCGCGTCATCTCGACGAGCCTCCATCTTGAAAAAAGGATTTTACGGTAGTACTTAAATGCTATTATTCGTTATGTCTAAGCCTATTGTTTATAGTACACTTAAAATGAAAAAGATTTGTTCGCTTTTCGTATTGCAAAGTTACGACGGATTTTTGCTAAAGTCAAGTAAAATGCTATTTAACATATAGTGTTCTAAAAGCGAACTTTGGTGGTCTGAATTTCTTATGCGCTATAAAACCGTGTCGAAACGGGGCTTTTTGTTGACAAAATGTTAGCAAAAGGTGGTAAAAACGGAGTAGGGGTAATTAGTTAAAAAGTGTTTAGAGCTTTTTGCGATAGCTTCGGCGGCGCTTGTGTTGCTCCGTTTCGAAGTATTCCCACTGTTTTTGCACGTTGGAGTTCGTTTCGAGCTCGGGGTTGCTTTCGGCATATTTGAAGCCGAGGGCGTTGTAGCGCGGAATCATGTATTCGAACAGCAGAGCGTTGACGCCCTTGTTTTGGTATTCCGGCTTGATGGCCACCAGGAGCAGGTCGACGGTGTCGGCGGCGCGTCCGCGCAGCGCCTTGATTATCGGCAGCCAGCCCATGGGGAAGAGTTTGCCGCCCGATTTTTGGAGGGCGCGGCTGAGCGAGGGCATGGAAATGCCGATGCCGACGAGGTTGTCGTCTTTGTCGACTATCACGCACACTGAGTCGAGGCTGATGATGTCGAGATACATTTTGATGTAGTGGTCGATCTGGCGCGGGGTCAGCGGCGAGTAGCCGTAGAGCTGGTCGTAGGCCTCGTTGATAACCTGGAAGAGCTTGTGGCCATATTGGTCCTTGAGTTTTTTGCGGGTTGTGAGTTCGGCGGTGCGCAGGCCGAAGCGGTTGCGCACTATTTCGCATACGCGCTTCATTTTGGCAGGCACTTCGGCGGGCACTTTCATGAGGAATTCCACCCAGTCGGCGTCGGGTTGGAAGCCCATGCGCTCCATGTGTTTGGGGTAGTAGGGATAGTTATAGATGGTGGCCATGGTTCCGAGGCGGTCGAAGCCCTCGACGAGCATGCCTTCATAGTCCATGTCGGTGAAGCCGAGCGGGCCAACCAGTTCGGTCATGCCCTTGGCTCGCGCCCAGTCTTCGACGGTTTTGAACAGCGCGTCGACCACTTCGGCATCGTCGATGAAGTCCACGAAACCGAAGCGGGCGTCTTTTTTGCCGGTGCGCTCATTGACGGTTTTGTTGATGATGCCGGCAATGCGGCCAACGGGTTTGCCGTTGCGGTAGGCCATCCAGCAGGCGCTTTCGCAGAAGTCGAACGCGGGGTTGCCCTCGGGGCGCAGGGTGTTGACGTCGTCCATCAGCAGCGGCGGCACGTAGCAGTCATTGCCTTTATAGAGATTGTTGGCGAACTCGACGAATTTTTTCAGTTCGCGTTTTTTCAGGGGTATTTCCTTGATTTCGATCATGGGTGAAGAATGAGAGTTAACGAAAGAATTACGACCATAAGGGTCAGGAATGCGATGATGGCTATGTAGATGCGGCGATCGGAGGTGCCGTTGATGGCCATTTTGAGTTTGTTGACCGAAGGGTAGGGGAGCGGGCCGGTGCAGCGTTCGGCAATCAGGCGCAGGCGCGTGTCGTCGGTCAGTTCGGGGCAGGCGTCGAGCGCTTGCTGCAGAATGGAGCCGAAAGCGCGAATGTCGTCGGCAACATCGGTCGGGGCGAGCGCTTTTTTCTGGTCAAAGCCAACGTCGATAACCTTGAGGTTCCGAATGTTTTCCGTGAAGATGACGTTTTCGCTGCTGAGGGGACGGTGGACTATATGGTTGGTTTGCAAATAGTCGATGGCGTTGGCCAAATCGCGCGCCAGCCGCTCAACAATCTGGGGCGTTACCTGCTTGTTGGCTATCAGCTTGGCCAGCGAATCGCCGTAGACATCGTCGGTTATGATGCACAGCCCGAGCCCGGGCACTTCCTCCAGGTCGTTGATCATAACGATATTAGGATGCGCCAGATTATAGCGCACCTCAAACTCGCGTTCCAGCATAGCGCGGAACTCCGGGTTTTGTTTCAGCTCGGGGCGCAGAGTTTTGAGCATGACCCATTTGCCGAACTTTTTAGCCGTGTAGACGTCGTAGAACTCCTCGTCCCACTCGGGGAGGTGTTCAATCTCGGTCCATTTTTCAGTGGGGTTTGCCATCGGTGGGAGCGTTAAGAATCGGGATTTCGCGGTCAATGGAGTTATCGAGCGAAATGAGAGTTTCGGTGCCGGTAACGCCGGGAATCATCTGAATCCGGTCGTTGAGCAGGCGCATGAGGTGTTCGTTATCGCGCGCGTGAACCTTAATAAGCATGGTGTAGGGGCCGGTGGTGTAGTGGCACTCAACGATTTCAGGGATGTTGAGCAGGTGAGGCACCGCGTCGCGATACATTGCGCCGCGCTCCAGATTTACCCCGATATATGTGCAGGTCGAAAAACCGAGAAAACGCGGATTGACCTTATAGCCGGAGCCGGTGATTACGCCCAGGTCGATGAGACGCTGGATGCGCTGGTGGATTGCCGCGCGCGACACTCCGCACTCGGCAGCAACGTCTTTCGACGGAATTTTGGCGTTGCGGATAACGATATGAAGAATCTTTTTGTCAAGGTTGTCTAATAGTTCCATATACGAAATGCGAAAATTTGATTGCAAAAGTACGAAAAATTAAGCAATTTGCAAACAAAATGATAAAATTCCATATAAAACGAACAAAAGTGTTCACAAAATTTGTGAATATCGGATAATTTTTCTAACTTTGCTGAAAGAAATCAACAATGGAGATTACATTTGATCAGAAATACCTCTCGGAGCTTTACCATAATGGAAAGTGCTCTGATAAGAAGCACCAGTATCAGCCTGAGGTGGTAAAGAGATACATCCGGGTCATAAATACCTTGAAGGCCACAGATGCACCGGAAGACTTATATCGGCTCCATAGCCTGAATTATGAAGTTCTTAAAGGTGATAAAAAGGGTACGGAGTCGGTTCGGGTGAACGATCAATACAGAGTTGAATTCACTACTTCCAGGGTTGTAAATGAAATTGTGGTTACTGTATGTAACATTTTAGAATTGTCGAATCATTATAAATAATAGATTTATGATAGATAATAAATTTGGAGCCTATCCCACTCATCCGGGAGAACTGCTCAAGGATGAAATAGAATATCGCAAGATTTCTCAGCGCAAGCTCGCTGCCGATATCGGAATGTCGCATACCGCTTTGAACGAAATATTGAACGGCAAGCGTTCCGTTTCAACAACAACGGCATATCTTATCGAGGCCGCGCTTGATATTCCTGCCGCTATGTTGTTGAAAATGCAGATGATGTATGACATGCAGGTTGCGCAATCCGATCGCTCGTTTATGGAACGGCTGGCTTCCATTCGTAAAGTTGCCGCTATTCTTTGAGATTCTTCCTTCGGGGTGTTGAAAAGAAAAAATGAAAAAAATTGGAGAAAAATTTGCACAGCTCAAAAATGTGACGTAACTTTGCAGTGCTGAAAGCGAAAAAATTCTGGCTCATTAGCTCAACTGAATAGAGCATCTGACTACGGATCAGAAGGTTACAGGTTTGAATCCTGTATGAGTCACCCAGGCGCAGAGATTTTCCCCGCGCCTGTTTTTTTATTTTAACCCTGAGATTTTATGACTGAATTTCTGCAAAACCATAATCTGCTCGGCCTCGCCATCGGTGCGGCAACGTTTCTTATTATCGGATTGTTTCATCCGTTCGTTATCAAAGGCGAATACTATTTCGGAGTAAAATGCTGGTGGGCGTTTCTGATTGTTGGCATCATTGCCTGCGTAGCGTCGATATTCTGCCACGACCTCTTCTGGCAGTCCATTCTGGCCGTTACTGCCTTCAGCAGCTTCTGGGGTATCGGCGAAGTCTTTGAGCAGCGCCGCCGCGTAGAGCGCGGCTGGTTCCCAAAAAATCCCAAACGCAAGGGCTAAGATAAATGAAACGATGAAGTCTAAAATAAATATTTTAGCAATTCTTGTAGTTTTGTGTACACTTTGCTTTGCATCTTGTACCGAAGAACCTAATACGGGTATAAAAGTAGAATGCGGCAAGTATAAACTTTCCGGTAAAGTTGAAAAAGGTCCATTTGTTCGTGGTTCATCCATTAGTGTTCAACCGCTAAATGAGACAATGTCGGCTATCGGAACTGTCTTTAATGGTGAAATCAAGGATGACGCAGGTTCTTTTAATCTGGGACAAATAGAACTTGCTTCACAATTTGTGCGTATTGCCACCGATGGTTATTACTTCAATGAAGTAAACGGCAACCTTTCAACAGGTCAATTACACCTTATTGCTCTTGCTGACATATCAGACAAAAGCACGGTAAATATAAATATTCTTACACATTTAAAATCAGCTCGTATTCAGAAGCTCGTAGAATCAGGCAAGAGTTTCGCTGAAGCCAATAGGCAAGCTCAGAAAGAACTGCTTACTCAGTTCGGTTTACAGGCGTACGAAAATCAGTCAGCCGAGACTCTATCTATTGCTTCCGGTAATGATGGTGCAGGTGTTCTAATCGTTGTTTCTTCTATTATTCTCAATAATCGTTCTGATGCCGAGATAACACAGTATCTTTCTGCTCTTAGTCAGGACCTTGCAGATGATGGAACTTTTACTGAGGCAAATCGTCAAAAGATAGTCGAGGATGGCGAGTTTCTTCGTAATGAAGTTGAAAGAATCTCCTCCAATATTATTAGTCGCTATGAGGAACTTGGTCAAACCGTAAGCATACCCGATCTTCGTTACTTTTTTGATTGGGATGGTGATGGCATTGCCGGTAACGAACTTAACTCAGATCCACGGATTACATTATCGCAAACCGAAGTAAACTTTGGTAAAGATGGTGGAGAGGCGAATATTGCGATTGATGCCAACTTCAAATATTCATTGGTTCCATTAGGATCTTCTGACGTTATAATAGACTCAGACTATTCAGAATCTTTCTTATGTGCCCCTGAACCACTTTCCGTTGAAAAGAGTATCAACGGGAATATTCTAACTATTAAAGGAGGGGTAAACAAGGCTAATATGAAGCGTAGCTACACAATCAACATCTACAATGTATTTGATGATGTTATGGCTACTATTACAGTCAATTTTGAGGCAAACCCTAATTATGGATTAGCTTTGAGTGAGAATGGCGAAAAGGTTATGGCGGTAATAATGGCGAAGCTGACCGAAGCGCATCGCGCGTACTCTACTTTCTTACATGAATATTGTACGGCTTCATCTCATCATTTAGAACCATACGATTCTCGACTGAACAAAATGTTCAATGATTACTATTCAGTTGTTAGTCAAGTCAACAATGTTTCACGATACCTTTATGAAGCCGGATTTGATGACTATCCGAAACTTATTCAGACATATAACGCAATCGCCTATGCTGAGATGATGGAAGTTTGGGGTGATATGCCACTGGTTAAATATTACGATGATCCGATGGAATACCACCAGCGCAATGGTATGAACGAAATTCGTAATTATTTCATCTCGATTCTGAAAGAAGCGTTGCCTTTCGCTTCGAATGACAAGGCTCCAGGCTCAAACGAATCTGACTCAAATATCATTTTTGATACCGGATGCGGCAATGGCTCTCGCTCAACTGCAGGTTCAAACCTCGCAAACAAACTATTCTTTATTTCTAAGGATATTCTATATCTCGCTCTTGGTGACTTATACATACAAGGCGAACAATACAGCGAAGCATACTCAAATTATGATAAGGCAATCAAAAATTATGCAATGTCAAATAGCATAAATTTTGACCGAAATAACTCTGAACTCATTTTCTCGCCAGACCAAATCAATCTCGGGGGTAACAGCCGGAGTCGTGTTCAGTCCCGCATCGTAAATCTAACAGTTACTACTTGGCCGCTCTACTTCCTTTCTGACATTAGATTGCGTATGGCTGAATGTCAGTTGAAACTAAGCAATACATCCATTGCTCAGTCAATCATTAACGACATTAAAGGACACCACCCCGAGTTTAATTATGTAAGCGGCTCTACTCTCGAGCAAATTGACTTATTACATCGTGACTGGTACCATCCCGCTTATCTTGCTTACTTGAAACGAAGTGGCTTGGGCACGTTGAAATATGGCTTTGAGAACTATCAACTAATCTGCCCGATACCAGAACAGCAAATCTCTCTCAATCCTCGTTTGACTCAAAATCCCGGTTATTAAGTAAGAGGGGGTAATGTGAGAAGTTGGTTGTTAAAATGTCTCGGCGCTGATTATTACTGCTAACGCGTTTGTCTTCATGGGTCTGATGGGTCTGATGGGTCTGATGGGTCTGATGGGGTTGGTGGGGTTGGTGGTCGTGAATTCTTATTTTGTATCATCGAAGGTTGTAATTTAGTTAGGGATGCATGGTTTCAATGCGTTTGCGGAACGTTATATGAGCCCCGTATAATTCTGAAAAAATGTTAAAACCCGCCCAAAAAGTCACGTAAATATATATATATATATTATGATTAACTTTGCACCAGTTATTCATCAAGTAAAAATTACGTTTTATGACTTACATGCGAATACTGGGCATTGTTGCTTCTGTTATTGTAAATTTTTGCTGGGTTTTGTCGGCGAAATCTATTGTCAGTGTTAAGGTTTTGGAGTCCCTGTCAAATTAGCAGCCGGATTCGTTGACTCTGACGGTGACGAATGCGTCTGACTCGGTGGTCTTTTCGATGTTTGAACCAAGCCGCGTTACGGAATGGAATGGTCGTAAGATGGTCAGTTTCGGTGACTTCAGTTTTGCCATGAATGGTACTGGAGATTACAACCTCAGGCTGTCGGCCGTCGGGCTATGCACTAAAGATGTTCCGTTTACTTTGGAAAAAGATGATTCCCGTTTGGATTTGGGGACAGTACACCTTGATAAGGAAATAGCATTGGATCAGGTTGAGGTGGTGGCTTCGAAGGTCAAGATGGTTATGGCGGGAGACACGATAGTATATAATGCAACGGCTTTTCAACTTGCCGACGGTTCTATGCTTGACAAACTCATCGAGCAGCTTCCCGGCGCGAAGTTAAGTGCTCAGGGTCAGATTACGGTCAACGGTGAGTTCGTCAGCAGTCTGTTAATCAATGGTAAGGACTTTTTTGCGGGAAATCCGGTCGTGGCCCTGCAGAATCTGCCGGCGTATACGGTAAATCAGGTTCAGGTATATAGGCGCGAGGGTGATTCCGCCTATCTCAGGGACCGCAACGAGGCAGACAGGCAATCAGACCCGTTGGTAATGGATGTCAAGCTGAAAAAGGAGTTTATGGGAGTGTATATGGCAAACGCAGATTTGGCTGCCGGCACTCATAAACGGTATTCGGCCAGAGGTTTTCTATCACGTTTTGATGATTTAACCTCCATAGGAGTTTATGGGAATGTCAATAATGTCGGTGCTTCAAAATCACCAAACCAAAATGAAAATATTTGGACTTCCAATGCCCTGATGACCGATGAGGTGACCTACCGCACTGCGGGCGTCAATCTATACAATTCGACCAATGACCGCCGCAGGGTGTTCGATTTGACGTTAACGGGTTTCTCTAATTCAAATCACAACGAGACACTGACGAATTCTACACATTTCCTGCCTGAAAATGAGGTCTATTACTCGCGTTCGCTATCGAATTCAAGGATGACACAAGGCGGACTGAATTTAAGCGCCGGGGCTCAGTTCCGCTTCAAGAAAATCTACTCATTGACAAGGCTTGAAGGGGGATTGGGGCGCATGAAGTCAGATGGCAGCAGCAATTCCGATTATGACGACACACGGTTTGTCAACAGATATCTTACGGCAATGAGAGGAGCGTCTGCGTCATGGGACGTCCGCGGATATGAGAAGATGGAATTCAGGATGCCTTATAATAATGACATAGTACTTATTGAGGCAGAGGGAACGCACAACAGGAGCAGGCTTAACCAGTGGGCTGTAAGTAACCGCGCTACGAGTGATGAGACGGCGATTTTAAATGACCGCATCCATTCTCCCAAACACCGCTCTGAGGCAAACGCATCGGCGCAGTATGAGCACGTCTTTCCGGTTGGTCTTACCGTAAAGCCCGGATATGAATTCCGATGGCTTGAGAGCAATGACCGGCGGGACCTGAGCCACTATCTGCCGGATTCCATTATGGAACAGGTTCCCGTATATACTGATACGATTACGTTAATGTCTGATTTCAAGCAGAGCTATGTTTCAAACACTATAAGCCGCCAACACACAGCCAAGGTGTATGCGTCGGTCGCTTTAGGGAAGGTGAATTTAGATTTTAACCTTCCTGTTACATGGATTGGGGAGAAAATGGCTGATACACGCGCCAATACGATAAACAGGAATTCTGTTGCCTTTGACCCGAATGCCACATTGCGCTGGAAGTGGTTTACCGTGGAATACTTACATACGACGATGACACCATCCGCTGTCCAGTTATTGGATTTTGTGGATGATTCCAACCTTATGACTATACGCAAGGGTAATACCGGGCTTAAAAATGCGTATACGAACAGGGCAAATATCCGCTTTTCGAAGCTCAATACGGCCATACAGCAGGAATATCGTTTCAACGTGAGTTATTCAGAGACGGGAAATGCTTTGGTTGAGGCCGTTGAGTACAATCCGCTGAACTCCGTTACGACGATTATGACCCGGAATGTTGACGGCAACCGCTTTTTCTCGGCGTCGGCAAGCTATTACAGGGGTTTCGGAGCGTTCAAGCGGTGGATGTTTAACGGTAATATAGGAACTTCGTTGAACCGCAGTGTGGCATTTTCAGCTATCGGGAGCGATTTGATGAAAAGTATTGTGAATTCCACCAATCTGAGCTCTACTCTTTCACTGAAGTATACCAATAATAAGTTTTCAGTGAGGGGATTTGCCTCCATGCGCGAGCTTATGACACGCGGCAATCTTGATTCTTTTATCCGGACTAACGGTTTCAACGGCAATTTCGGGGTGAGCGGATGGGTAAAGCTGCCGGTGGGGTTCTATGTTGAGACTTCGCTCAGTTATTTCGTCAGGACGGGATATTCAGACCCGGCCATGAATAAGAACAGTCTGATATGGAATGCGTCTGTACAGAACAGTTTCGGACCTAAGAAGGAGTGGATTGTAAGGCTTGACGGGTTTGATATGCTCGGGCAGCTTTCCAATATCAACCGCGTAGTTAATGCTCAGGGAGTTACTGAAACAAGGCGCAATACCATAGGGCAGTATTTTTTGCTGCATCTTCAGTATCAATTTTCTTTCTCCAAGCAACATAATAAATAATTGGTCAATGTGAGAAGTTGGTTGTTAAAATGTCGGCAAGGTTAGGTGACTTTGTGGTATAGTCCCGGCGCTGAGTATTACTGCCAACGCGTTTGTCTTCATGGGTCTTATGGGTCTTATGGGTCTTATGGGTCTTATGGGTCTTATGGGTCTTATCG
>CAMWSP010000070.1 GCA_947176935.1 uncultured Porphyromonadaceae bacterium
ACTCCAGATCGTGCTCCTTGCCGTAATTTTTGATAAACATGCGGATACGGTTGCCGAGGTCATCCTGCAGGTGACAGGCATTGATATCGAGCACTTTGTCAAATCCACCCGGGATATGAAATCCGGCTGCGCGACGATCGGGAAACTCTACGCCGGAACGCATCTGGTCGAATGTCAGCCACATTTTGGATGAGAATGTATATTCCATCTTGTTGCGGTACTCCCATATCTGCTCCGAACCGAGGATAGGAGTTATCTCGGGGAAAGGAATCTTGGCTATACGCTCAAGGGCATCCTTGACCTGACGCTGCTTGCACTGCAGTTGAAACTCATATGGCAGATGCTGCCAGCGGCATCCGCCGCAGATGGTGAAATGCTCGCATCGCGGCGCAACCCTGACAGGCGACGGCTCGACGAGACGCTCGATATGGCCCTCGGCATACGACTTTTTCTTTCGGTCAAGCTTTACGTCAGCCACGTCGCCGGGCGCTCCGAAGGGTATGAATACTACCATTTCATCGACACGCGCCAGGGCATTGCCCTCGGCAGCCACGTCGGTTATCTTTACCCCCTCAAGCACGGGGAGCTCCTTGCGTTTTCTCGCCATATTTTATTGAGTTATGCAGTAACTGATGAATTTGCCGCCAAAATTACTCAATAAATCCGCGCCCGCCTATCCATATTACATTTTTTAACATTCAATTTTACCATCATTATTTACATCCTAAAGTACCTCAAATTTGAAAAAAAAATATTACCTTTGTGGGTAAATTTGTCGTAAAAAACATCACATTTCAATTAACGATGATTGAAGAAGACCGTATTATAAAAATAGACATCGAAAACGAAATGAAGAGCGCCTACATCGACTACTCAATGTCGGTGATAGTGTCGCGTGCGCTCCCTGACGTACGCGACGGCCTGAAACCCGTCCACAGGCGTGTACTCTTCGGTATGAACGAGATGGGTAACACGTCAGACAAACCTCACAAGAAGTCAGCCAACTGTGTCGGCGAGGTCATGGGTAAGTATCACCCCCACGGCGACTCGTCAATCTACGGAACTGTTGTCCGCCTGGCTCAGGACTGGAATATGCGCAACACTCTCGTTGACGGCCACGGCAACTTCGGCTCTATCGACGGCGACGGTGCTGCCGCCATGCGTTACACCGAAGTCCGTCTGGCAAAAATGGGTGAGGAGATGCTTTCCGACATCGATAAGGAAACGGTCGACATGCAGCCCAACTACGACAACACCCGCATGGAACCTACCGTTCTGCCCACTCGCTTCCCCAATCTGCTGGTCAACGGCGCAACCGGTATTGCCGTGGGCATGGCCACCAACATGCCCACCCACAACCTGCGCGAATCCATTGCCGGCACTATCGCTCTGCTCGAAGATCCGGAAATGAGCATCGAGCAGCTGATGGACTATATTCCCGCTCCCGACTTCCCGACCGGCGGTCTGATTTACGGCATCAACGGCGTTAAGGACGCATACACCACAGGCCGCGGCCGAATCGTTGTGCGCGCCAAATATGACATGGTGCCTGAAGCAAACCATACCAACATCATAATCACTGAAATTCCCTATGGTGTTAACCGCTCGGAACTCGTAAAGCAGATTGCATCGCTCGTAACCGATAAGAAAATCGAAGGCATATCCAACATTCAGGACCTTTCGAACGAGGATACCAAGCAGCACATTGTAATCACCCTGCGTTCCGATGCGAACGCCAACGTTGTGATGAACAAGCTGTTCAAGATGAGCATGCTGCAGTCAAGCTTCAGCGTCAACAACGTTGCCCTGGTCAATGGCCGTCCGCGCACGCTCAATCTGAAGGAAATCCTAACCGCCTTTATTGACCACCGCCACGACGTTGTTATCCGCCGCACCAAATATGAACTGCGCAAGGCTGAGGAACGCGCCCACATTCTGCTCGGTCTGATTATTGCGTCGCAAAACATCGACGAAGTAATCAAAATTATCAAGGAGAGCGAAAACACCGAAGCCGCCCGCCAGACTCTGTCGGCCCGCTTTGAGCTGAGCGAGGCTCAGACTCAGGCAATCGTTGAAATGCGCCTGCGCCAGCTCACCGGTCTGGAGCAGAACAAGCTGCGTCAGTCCTACGATGACCTGCTCAAGGAAATCGACCGACTCAACCTGATTCTCAACGACCCTGTTGTTTGTCGCGACCTTATCAAGACCGAACTTCAGGAAGTATCCCAGAAGTATGGCGACGACCGCCGCACGGAAATCAACCACGCCGGCGGCGAGTTCAGCGACGACTCGTTTGTTGACGACGACGAAATGGTTATCACCATCAGCCACCTCGGCTACATCAAGCGCACCAAGCTGAGCGAATTCCGCGCCCAGAACCGCGGTGGGGTAGGCATCAAAGGCTCGTCGACCCGCTCCGAGGACTTCATCGAGCATATCTACACTGCCAGCAACCGCTCCTATATGCTCTTCTTCACCGAACGCGGCCGCTGCTACTGGATCAAGGTTTACAACATTCCGGAATTCGGCCGCACTCAGAAAGGCCGCGCCATCCAGAACCTGCTCAGCATTGAAGGCGGCGACAGAGTCAAGGCCTACATTGCAGTGCGCAACCTCGCCGACCGCGAATTCGTTGAAACTCACAACCTGGTATTCTGCACCAAGAAAGGTGTTGTCAAGAAAACTCCTCTTGAAGCATATTCCCGCCCGCGCAATATCGGCGTGAACGCCATTATTATCCGCGACGACGACGAACTGCTGCAGGTTGAAATGACCAACGGCGACAGCGAAATCATTCTCGCCAACCGCAATGGCCGAGCCATCCGCTTCGACGAACGCCGAGTTCGCGAAATGGGCCGTATGTCGACCGGCGTGCGTGGCATGACCCTCGACGATGAAAACGACGAAATCGTTGGCATGATTTGCATGGAACGCGACACTGAAAAGACCGTTATGGTGCTCTCCGAAAAGGGCTACGGCAAACGTTCCGACCTCGAGGACTACCGCGTTACCAACCGCGGCGGCAAGGGCGTAAAGACCATGAGCATCACCGACAAGACCGGCTCGCTCGTTGCTATCAAGAGTGTTGACGATGCCAACGACCTGGTTATCATTAACCGCAGCGGCATTACGATTCGCCTGCGCATGGCAGACATCCGTGTTATGGGCCGCGCCACTCAGGGCGTTCGCGTTATCAATCTCGAAAAGCGCGGCGACACCATTGCCAGCGTCTGCACTGTCGACACCGACCCTGAAGAGGAAGTTGAAATGCCCGAAAGCGATGTTGAACAAAACCTCGAGTCCGACAACTCAATCTCCACCGAAGAAAATCAATAACCAATAATCTATAAGAAAATGAAAAAGCTTCTCTTTGTGGCTTGCGGCCTTCTGATGGCCGGCACCGCCTTTGCTCAGAAAGACGTGCTGAAAGCAGCCAAAAACAAAATGAGTGTTGAAGTGCCCGATCATGCGGCAATCGCTTCCATGCTTGAAGGCGCTATGACCAATCCTGAAACCGCCAACGACGTCTATACCTGGTATCTTGCCGGTAAGAACGGCTTCAAGACCTGGCAGACCGGCTGGGAACAGCTTCAGATTGGCGGCAACCCCGACAAGGTTAAGATGAGCAACGCAATCCTCAACGGTTACGACTATTACATGAAGGCATTCACCATGGATACCGTCAAGACCGAAGACAAGAAAGGCAACATCAAGGTCAAGACCAAATATTCCAAAGAAATGGCCAAGACCATTGCCGATAATAAAGATAACTTCTACGATGCCGGCGTGTATTTCTACGATGCCCGCGAACTCGGCAAAGCCTATCGCGCGTGGGAAATCTTCACCCTGCTCCCCGACCTTGCCTGCCTCGGTAAAGATGCACCTGCGGCAATTCCCGACTCGACCCTGAGCCAGACCTACTACAACATGGGTATCTTTGCATTCCAGGCCGACATGAAACCTGAAGCTCTCAAGGCATTCATGAAAGCCGCCGACCATGGTCAGGGCGAAGTTGCCTACGACAATGCACTTGCTATGGCCGCAGAACTCGAAGATTTGGATGCCATGGAAAAGATTGCCAACGATGGTTTCAACAAATATGGCAAGCAGAACTACATCGGCACCCTCGTTAGCATCTACGTTAAGAAAGGCGACTACAACAAGGCTCTCGAAATCATCAACAACGCTATCGCTCAGAATCCCCAGAACTCCGTTCTCCACAATGTCAAGGGCGTACTGATTGAAAGCACCACCGGCAATGAAGGCATGAGCGCCGAAGAAATCGCCAAGGCCAACGAAGAAGCTGCCGCCCTGTATAAGCAGGCCGTAGAACTTGATGGCGAAAACGCTGAAGCACGCTATAACTATGGCCGTCTGCTCGCCAACAAGGCTTATAAACTCAGCGATGATGCCGTTGACCTGAGCAATCAGGAATACGACGCTCTGGTGCAGAACCAGATCAATCCTCTGTTCAAGGCTGCTGCCGAACAGCTCGAAAAGAGCATTGCCATCAATCCCGAGGCTAACCGTCAGGCTTTCACCATTCTCAAAAACATCTACTACAACCTCAAGGACGACGTAAACATGAATCGTATCGCCGACCTCGAGCTCCAGTAATCGAATTTCAACCAAAACGCAAGGACCTGCGGCCACTTCGGCCGCAGGTCCTTTTTGTATCCGTTCCTTTTTGGCTTGTTCGAAAATAATTCGTAACTTTGCGCCAACATAATTATTGAAGCGTTATTGCTTTATCTCAATACCGAAATCGCCAATTTCAAACGAAGAGATAACGCAGTATAACGTTCATGCGCGTGTCATATCCACACCTAAGCCATACGCCCCGGTGCAGATATAGCATCTGCGTGGGGCGTAACTGTTCTTATTCTTCGTGAGGCGTTTGGCGATGCCTGGTATTGGTAAGTACTGTTGCCTCACGCTTCTTGTTTATTAACACTTTAATAAACAGCGTTTTCGATTAGGGGCAAATCGAAAACAGAATGAGAACCATGAAGTTATCAACTGGTTTGCGCGCTCTTGCGCTGAGTGTCTGTGCTATTGGAGCGATTTCCGCCTTAGCGCAGAAAAAAACAATTATTGTTCAACCCGAAACCGCCAAGATTTTTGTTAACGGTTCAGAGGTCGGAACAGGGACTTACACACTAAAGTTTAACCGAAACACCGACTTCTTCATGCTCAGGTTTGAAGCTCCGGGCTATCTTGACCGCTCTGTCAAACTGTTTAAGGACAATCCGAACAAGACCATCTCGTACTCGCTCGTAGTAGACGAGGCTGAGAAAAATTCGGTAGGTGGCGACACGGAAGCCGGTGAGATGGCGAATAAGTGGTTTGATGTAACCTGCCGTGATGGTCTGACTGAGGATATTGTCTGGAAACGCTTGATGAATATTGCGGTAAATAACTTCGAGCAGATAGAGGTGCGCGATAAAGATGCCGGCTGGATCAGAACTCAATGGATTAGCACGAAATTCCCCGAGCAGGTTGTTAGAACGCGCCTTGAAGTCAGGATGAGCTTCATGGGAGATGGCAAACTTACATATCGTGTGCGTCTTGAATCTCAAATCAAGGATCGCGATTGCGGCGGCAATAATTGCTTCGTCAAGTATGACCGCGTACTCAAAAAGTATATAGACGTAATCCAACAGTTAACCACAACGGTAGGTAGTAACCTCTAAACATATAAGATACAATGAAATGCTTTAATAATTTGCAATAGCCGTTATCGTTTCAACGGCATTCTGTGGCCCAGCTTTCGCTGATGAATCAGAATCAGCAGAAGAAATGGAATTTGACCCGATTCATGCAACTATCACACCCGGTAGCGGTCGGCTGAAATTCGAAGACAAATTTATCGATAAAAAGAATTACATAGTTTCCAATGGCGATGCTCTACTGATTAAATCATCATTGCTAAATGCGGTTAATACAAATGGTGTGGTACTACCAATCGATGCAATGCAAGACTATACCCTTGAGTTTACGTTTAAGACAATCAAGGGTAATGCAATTACATCAGTAGCCACAGTCGATTATGGCGTATTTTTTGGCCCAATGAACTACGGGATAATAAATGGGGGTACATCCCAAAACATTAAGTGGAAAATGCCTAAAAATTCCGAAAAGGGCGTAGTTACATGCAAAATAGTACGACATAAAAATACTGTTACTTTCTACCTAAACGACAAGTATCTGACAGAAATCACTAATAAGCCGCAAAATCGTATATTATTTATGGCGATAACTTGTACAAGTCTGTCAAAGAGTTCAGAGATTGAATTGCAGTCAATCAGGCTAGACCAAGGAGCCGAGAATGACTCGGAGGACTAACCACCGGATTTAAGTAGTATGAGTAAAAGCTTTCGTTGACTCGCGAAAGCTTTTATTTGTTTTTATTTGTTTATATGGGGTGAATGAATAAATTTTCGTAGATTCTTGCAGGAATAAAAATAAATTCGTAAATTTGTAAATAAATTTCAATAGAAGGTTTTAAACAACAATGCAAAATTTCGATCCCAAAGACTTCAGAAGCTTCGCAACGAAGCACTGTGGCATAAACCCGCTGGTGTTCGATCAGTTCACGGCAAAGGCTAATAATGACCTGATTACCTCCAGCTACATTTCTCCCACCATCATCGAGGAACGCCAGCTGAACGTGGCTCAGATGGATGTGTTCTCGCGCCTGATGATGGACCGCATCATCTTCCTCGGCACTGACGTTAACGACTACTCGGCCAACGTTATTCAGGCCCAGCTGCTCTATCTCGACAGCGCCGACCCCGGCAAGGATGTGAGCATCTACATCAACTCGCCCGGCGGCAGCGTGTATGCAGGCCTCGGCATCTACGACACCATGCAGTATATTTCGAGCGACGTCGCCACTATTTGCACCGGCATGGCCGCTTCGATGGCTGCCGTTCTGCTCGTGGCCGGCCAAAAAGGCAAGCGTTTCGCGCTGAAACATTCGCGCGTAATGATTCACCAGCCCATGGGCGGCGCCCAGGGTCAGGCCAGCGACATTGAAATCACTGCCCGCGAAATCCTGAAGCTCAAACATGAACTCTACACTATCATTGCCGACCACTCCGGCCAGCCCCTCGAAAAGGTTGAGCGCGACAGTGACCGCGACTACTGGATGACAGCTCAGGAAGCCGAACAATACGGCATGATTGACAAAGTGCTCATCAAGGCTAAGCAGTAATACCTCAGATAAATGGCAAAAAAATCCCAATACGGCGAAAGATGCTCGTTTTGCGGCGGCCCCATGTCGCCCGATGCGGCTCTTTTGCCGTCGCCTATCAATCCGCAGGTTTGCATATGCTCGGACTGTCTGGGGCAAATCTATGACGTTTTCGGCGAGGAACTCCACCTCGGCGGTAATAAAAAGAAAGCCAAACCGTCGGCCGGCGCATCAAAATCAAACAAAAAGGTTCCGACTCCCCGAGAAATCAACGATTTCCTGAACCAGTATGTCATTGGTCAGGATGATGCCAAGAAATATCTCTCCGTGGCGGTTTATAACCACTACAAGCGCCTCAATCAGAAAGATTCCGAGATTGACCCCGACGTTGATATTGAAAAAAGCAACATCATCATCGTCGGTCCGACCGGCACCGGCAAAACCTTGCTTGCAAAAACGATTGCACGCCTGCTCGACGTGCCTTTCACCATCGTTGACGCCACGGTGCTGACCGAGGCCGGCTATGTTGGCGAGGATATCGAGAGCCTGCTGACCCGACTGCTTCAGGCCGCCGACTACGACGTTGAGCGCGCCCAGCGCGGCATCGTGTTTATCGACGAAATTGACAAAATCGCCCGCAAAGGCGATAATCCGTCAATTACCCGCGACGTCAGCGGCGAAGGCGTTCAGCAAGGTCTCCTCAAGCTGCTCGAAGGCTCCATTGTCAACGTTCCCCCGCAGGGCGGACGCAAGCACCCCGAGCAGAAAATGATTCCGGTCGACACAAAGGACATCCTCTTTATCTGCGGCGGCGCATTCGACGGCATAGAGCGCAAAATCGCTCATCGCCTGAACACTCATGTGGTCGGCTATTCAACCGACGCTTCGAAGCAGAAAATCCAGCGCGACAATTACCTGCAATATGTAGCCCCGCAGGACCTGAAATCCTTCGGTTTGATACCCGAAATCATTGGCCGTCTCCCGATTCTGACCCATTTGGAACCGCTCGACCGCAACGCCCTGCTGCGTGTGCTGACCGAGCCAAAGAACGCAATCATCCGTCAGTATGTAAAGATGTTTGCCATGGACGGAGTGGAGCTCACTTTCGCCCCCGAGGCGCTCGAGCTGATAGTCGACAAAGCTATCGAATATAAGCTCGGAGCCCGCGGCCTGCGCTCAATCGTCGAGTCAATCATGGTCGAAGCCATGTATAACACGCCCGGCACCAAGACCAAGCAGCTCACCATTACGCGCGACTACGCCCTGGAGCAGATTCAAAAGGCTCATTTTGAAACCGAAACTGTTTAACAACAACCCATCCCCCTTACACTCTACCGCAATTAACCTCCCGACGCAATAATTCAACCAATCATTTTCAAATTTCATCATTTATGGCTAACCACGCAGAACTTGTCGGAGCACTGAAAAAGCACTTTGGCTTTGACACCTTCAAGGGCAATCAGGAATCTATCATCTCGGCGCTGCTCGACGGCGATGATGTGTTCGTTTTGATGCCCACCGGAGGCGGCAAATCGCTTTGCTATCAGTTGCCCTCGGTAATGATGCCCGGTGTCGCCATCGTTATCTCTCCGCTCATAGCGCTGATGAAAAACCAGGTTGATGCAATGCGCAACTTCAGCTCCGACGACGGTATCGCCCATTTCCTTAACTCGTCGCTCAACCGTTCGGCAATCGACGCCGTTAAAGACGACATTGTTAAAGGACGCACAAAGCTCCTTTATGTGGCGCCCGAGCAGCTGACCAAGGAGGAAAACATCGAATTTCTGAAATCAGTCCAAATATCATTCTACGCTATCGACGAAGCCCACTGCATTTCCGAGTGGGGCCACGATTTCCGGCCTGAATACCGCCGAATTCGCCCCATAATCAACATTATCGGTCAGCGCCCCGTCATAGCTCTCACCGCAACGGCCACTCCCAAGGTCCAGCACGATATCCAGAAAAACCTCGGAATGACCGGCGCGCGCGTGTTCAAGTCCTCATTCAACCGCGATAATCTCTACTACGAGATTCGTCCGAAAAATGAGAACGTTGACCGCGAAATTATCAAATACATAAAAAACAACGAAGACAAAAGCGGCATAATTTATTGTCTCGCCAGAAAGAAAGTTGAAGAACTTGCCACTCTCTTAGTGGTAAACAATATCAAGGCCCGGGCCTACCATGCCGGCATGGACTCGGCCACCCGATCCGCCAACCAGGATGCCTTCCTGATGGAAGAAGTCAACGTCATTGTTGCCACCATAGCCTTCGGCATGGGCATCGACAAGCCCGACGTCAGATTCGTCATCCACTACGATATGCCCAAGTCGCTCGAGGGCTACTATCAGGAAACCGGTCGCGCCGGTCGCGACGGTGGCGAAGGCCATTGCCTCACCTTCTATTCTGCCAAGGACCTGCGCAAAATGGAAAAATTCATGCAAGGCAAACCTCTGGCCGAACAGGAAATCGGAAAACAACTTTTGGCCGAGACAGCCAGCTACGCCGAGTCTTCCCTATGTCGCCGCAAAACCCTGCTGCACTACTTCGGCGAAGTTTACGCTCAGGATAATTGCGGCAAATGCGACAACTGTTTAAATCCCAAAAAACACGTGGAAGCTAAGGAAGAACTATCTGCAATTATTGAAATCATAACTACCCTCAAGGAAAAATTCAAGGCCGAACACATTATCGATGTCGCCCTCGGGCGCAAAACCGCGGCCATTAAGTCATATAACCACGACGAACTCGAGCAGTTCGGCAGCATGGACACAAGCGATGCCCGCACTCTCAACTCCGTTATCCGTCAGGCCATAATTTCCGGCTATCTGAGCCGCGACATCGAAGACTTCGG
>CAMWSP010000071.1 GCA_947176935.1 uncultured Porphyromonadaceae bacterium
ATGATATGCTGGGGGTGGATAAACTGCCCCTCCGGTTTTGTCTATGCTAATTGGCGTGCGGCGGCATGGGCCGCCGGGCTTTAGGTGCGACAAAATCAGAAAGAGCGTCTAATCTCACTTTACCTCAGCGTTGTGTTTGAACTGGCGATTCGTTATGACTGAGAAAGAAAGTTTGACACTTTTCTTACTCTGCGGAATTTCTCCTCCGTTTGAGTATCGCAAATATAAACTTTTATTTTTGATTAGACGCTCTTGTTTGCATATTTTAACAGTTTGGGTTCTTAGCGGGTTGGTTTCGTTGATTTTCAGCGGCGAAGTTATGGAGTTCCGGCGAGTTGCGCAAGGGACGAGGGCACGACGCGGGGCGGAATTTTTGAGAACTCGGGGTTAGCGGCGATTTTTTCGGCGTTAGTTGCGAGTTTTGGTGCGTTGGGAGCTTATGCGGTGAGATTATGTTTGGAGGTTTGGGGCATTTTCCGTTATCTTTGCAGCGGAATTTTTTGTTGACCTATGGATCAGATGAACAAATATTATGATGTGATTTCGGTGGCTTACCGGTCGCGGTTGTTGTTTCGCACTGAGGCGGAATATCGCAACGCGTGGGGAGCTTCGTTTGAAACGGTTATGAGTAAGCGTGATTCGGAGCGCGACATGGAGGTGTATTATAGCATTCTCGCGCGCGAGGCTGCCAAAGCATCAGATTTGTCGCTCAAAGAGATTATCAGAGCCTACGTTGTAGCTTCTGATGTGTATCAGTCGCTTGACTGGGGCGACCGCACTCAGATGGCTTCGCGCAAGAAGTTCTGCCGCATGCTGTTTCGCCTTGCCATTACGGCGGGAAGGGCTCTGTCGGCCGACGAAATTTTCAAGTTCAAGCATAAGGAGGCCGACAAGGAGTTGCTGGAGGTTTTCTTTCCTGACGGAGTGGATGATGCGGATGCGCCGGTGGTTGCTATCGGTTTCATAGTGCTGTTTGCATTCGGCATAGTCAGGCCGTGGAATGGCGATAATTCCAGAGGGCGCGACATTCGCGACTCGGAAACCATTGGGTCGCTGAAAAAATTGGGCGACCTGATTAGAACGCTGAAGGAGGATACTCCTCGGCTCGGTTCAACAGAAAAGCCGTTGGCCTTCGATGAGTGCAGCGAGATTATCGAGCGGCATCTCCACAAGCCGGAAGAACTGCCGGAGTGCACGCCGATGGAGAGTCTGGTGATGATTACTGAAATCATGTTGGCGGGCCGTTCGCTGGTTATTTCTGATTTGCAGCGGATTCGGAACGATAAATTTCATGGGCTATATATGCACGGCATCTGGATTGATGATGCCGACAAGGGGCAGACGCGGTTCTGGATATTCCCGGATAATTGCTTGGCAGCGATGTGCTATAAACACAATGGTTTTGAATGGGAGCTGGACACTTATGATTTCCGGGTGCGTGAGGCTTTTAATTCCGACTATATGGATGAGTTTATCTTGCTGACTCCGCAGGGGAATCTCAACTACACGCTTTCGCCGGACCGGGTAATAACTGACGAACAGATGGCAACAGGCTGCTATGAAGATGAGTGCGATGAGACGACCGGCGAGATTAGCCGACTGACGCTTTATGATGAACCGCGACGCTTTCCGGCATGGCTAAACTGGCGCACATGGGAGCAGCTCAGCCGCGACGATTCCCGACATAAAGAATTTCGCTCGGTGTTGGCCGACATATATAATCCGCAAAGCCCCCTATCGATGCTGTTCAGAAACAGCGCCCGCGAGTTGACCGATAGCGTCAACAATCTGGTTGGGCGCGACAACATGTATCTTTACGTTTACGATTGGCGGCCGAAGTATTTCCGCATCACGGAAGAGTCGCCTGATGTGTTCTTCTATGAAGGCTGCGGCAGTAATTTCATCGCAACATCGCTTTTTGAGCTAAATATTTCCGAGAAGCATCCGCTTTACGCGATTCCGGTGAAGCCGGAACGCAAACAATATGGCGACGCCGAGCTCAATCGGCTGGCGGAAATACTGACCGACGCTGATAACATCCGCGAAGCCAGCATAATACACTCTGATGACACGCCCTACCCGCGCCTACTGTTTCCGACCTATGGCTTAACAGTCAGCTTAAACATGGAAAAGCTCAAAGAGCTCGGCGTTGTAAGATTCACCGCCCGGCCGGATTAGCGGGTGGCGGTGAGGTAGACGGAGAGGGGGAAGTCACCCTGGGCGTCGACGAATTGGGCGTCAGGGACTTCGACGCGCAGGGTGTGGGTGCCGGCGGGGAGGTTGCCGAGCGGAATGTGGCGAACGGGAATGGCGGAGCCGGGACACCAATTGTTCCAGGCAGCCCAGTCGTCGGGCGTGCGCGGCTGGCGGCCATATATGCCGTTGGGCTGGGTGTTGTATTTGCGGTAGGGTTCGCAGTCGCCGAATCCGGGAATGAAAGTGAGCACTTCTTCGCCGTTGAAGTAAACGAAGTGCTGGCGGCGGATGTATTCCTCGCCACCGGCATTGGCGCCATGGTTGGAGATGATGACTGTGGCGCGGGCGTTGCTCACGGGGCGATCGAGCGTGAAGGTCAGGGTGCGCACGGTGCGGCCCACGGAGTCGGTTGCCAGCGGCGAATAGTTGTTGAAGTTATTGCCGTGGATTTCGGAGCGGCGGATAATCAGCGGCATGAGCATCAGGGTGGTGTCGGGGCCGGCGGGGGCATCGGTAAGTAGGGTTACTGAGCCGGAGAACACGTCGTTGCGGCCGGCACAGCCCTGAACCTGCTCGTTGGCAGCATAGGGCACACCGAAAACTTCCATTTCCATCCAGAGGTCAAAGCGTTGGCGCAGCTGGCGGGAGCGGAGAATGGAGCTGATAACGGAGTCGGGGAACTCATAGCTGACGCGGTCGGGCTGGAAGTTCTTGTTCATGAACGGAGTTATGAACCGGGCCAGTTCGATGCGCCGCACCGAGTCGGCGCAGTAGTTGGCCGCGCCTTTGGGCACCAAGGCAAGGTTTACGGAGCCGATGCGGTCGTAGTTATCGCACAAAGCGCCGATTTCGGCCCGCAGGGTGAGTTGGCGACCGAGGCTGTCGAGCATGGCATCGGTCAGGCGCCGGGCATAGCGCGAGTTGCTATGGCGCAGAATGCCGTCGGCTTTGAGGGCGTCGACGATTTCGGAACGGTAGCCGTCGTAGAACACAGCATCGGTAAACACATTTATTTCTTCGGCCCGGAGGCTCTGCGCCAACAGCAGCAGAACCGGCGCAATCAGTTTCTTAATCAAAGGTTTTACGGCGGAAAACAAAGTTACGACCCAGATATTTCTCTCTCACTATAGGATTCTCGGCCAACTCCTCGGAAGTTCCCTGGAATAGAATCTTGCCCTCGAAGAGCAGGTAGGCGCGGTCGGTAATCGACAGCGTTTCGGGCGCGTTATGGTCAGTTATGAGAATGCCTATGTTTTTTTCTTTCAAATGGTAAACCACGCTCTGGATTTCTTCGACGGCTATGGGGTCAACGCCGGCAAAGGGCTCGTCGAGCATAATGAACTTCGGGCTGATTGCCAGGCAGCGGGCAATTTCGGTGCGTCGGCGCTCGCCGCCGCTGAGGCGGTCGCCGAGATTCTTGCGCACCTTCTGGAGCGAGAACTCGTTGATGAGCGTTTCGAGTTTCAGTTTTTGGTCGGCTCGGCTCAGGTCGGTCATCTGCAGAACGGCGCGGATGTTATCCTCGACCGAGAGCTTGCGGAACACAGATGCCTCCTGCGCCAGATAGCCGATGCCATGGCGCGCACGCTTATAGACCGGGAACTTGGTAATATTCAGGTCGTCGAGAAAAATCTGACCCTCGTTGGGCGTAATCAGCCCCGTGGTCATATAGAACGTAGTGGTTTTGCCGGCGCCGTTCGGGCCGAGCAGCCCAACGATTTCGCCCTGCTCAACGTTGATGCTGACGTGGTTGGCCACCGTTCGGCGGCCATAAATCTTGACCAGATTGTCGGTTCTGAGTATCATCCTTTTCCGAGTCGGCTCTCAATATAGTCAGTGAGCAGGCGCATAGCAACGATGTTATGGCCGCCCTGCGGAACAATCAGATCGGCATAAGCCTTCGACGGCTCGATGTGCATCCGGTGCATAGGCTTCAACACGCGCGAATAGCGGTCGAGGACCTGCTGGGGAGTGCGCCCGCGCTCAACGCAGTCGCGCGCTATGAGGCGAATCAGCCGGTCGTCGGCATCGGCATCGACAAACACCTTGACATCCAGCATCGAACGCAAACGTTCGTCGCACAACGCCAGAATACCTTCAACGATAACCACATCGCGCGGCTCAACGCGCACCGTTTCGGGCTGGCGCGTGCAGGTCAGATAGCTATAAGTAGGCATTTCAATAGCCTCGCCGCGCTTCAGCGCCTCGAGGTGCTCAACCAGCAGAGGCCAGTCGAACGCCGCCGGCTCATCGAAATTGATGTTCTGGCGCAACTCCGGCGGAATATGGCTCGAATCCTTATAATAGGAGTCCTGAGAAATCACCGCCACCTCACCGGCCGGAAGCTCGGCTATGATTTTGCGAACAACCGTGGTCTTGCCGCTACCGGTGCCGCCTGCAATGCCTATAATCAACATATCGGGTCAAAGAGTTTGCTAAAATTTTCGCAAAGTTAAGAAAATTTCCCGCCCCCTCCAACTTTTTTCGTAAATTTGCACCACCACACCAAACAATAAATCTCCTATGGACCAAAACTCCGAACTCAACCTCATAGACCGCGCCGTCGACCTGGTGCTCAACGGCCACACCCTTGACGAAGAAACCCTCTACACCCTGACCGACGTTGACTCCCCCGCCGGCATCGCAGCCCTGCTCGACGGCGCCCGCCGCATAACCGAAAAATACTCCGACCGCCGCTTCGACACCTGCTCCATAGTCAACGCCCGCTCAGGCCGCTGCTCCGAAAACTGCAAATGGTGCGCCCAGTCGGCCCACTTCCCCACCGGCTGCGAAACATACGACGTAGTGCCCGCCGACGAAGCCCTACACGTTGCCGCCTACAACGCACAACGCGGCATCGGGCGCTTCTCGCTCGTAGCCTCCGGCCGCGCCGTCGGCGGCAAGGCCCTCGACCAGATGTGTGCAATCCTCAAGCAAGCAAAAGAGCAAGACGGCATACTCACCTGCGCCTCCATGGGCCTGCTATCCGCCGAAAGCCTCCAAAAACTATGGGACAACGGCGTGCGCCGCTACCACTGCAACCTCGAAACCGCACCCTCTTTCTTCCCCACACTCTGTACCACCCACACCATCGATGACAAACTGCGCACCATCAGCACCGCACGTCAGATTGGCTTCGAAATATGCTCCGGCGGCATCATAGGCATGGGCGAAACCCGCCGCCAGCGCATGGAACTCGCCCTGACCCTTCGCCAAGTAGACCCCGCATCCATCCCTATCAACATCCTCTCCCCCATCAAAGGCACTCCGCTGGAAAACACAGAACTCATCTCCGAACAGGAAATCCTCATCACCGTAGCCCTGTTCCGCTTCGCCCACCCAACGACCCAAATCCGCTTTGCCGGCGGCCGAGCCCGCCTGTCGCGCCAGGCAGTGCTCCGCGCAATGCAAATCGCAGTTAACGGCGCCATTGTAGGCGACCTTCTCACCACCATCGGCTCCACCATAGCCGACGACAAACTCCTCGCAACCGAAGCCGGCTACACATTCTAAAAAAAATATTTGCATATATCAAAAAAACTCCCTAACTTTGCACTCGCCTTCTCGGGGTGTAGCACAGTTGGCAGCGCGCCACGTTCGGGACGTGGAGGTCGGAAGTTCGAGTCTTCTCACCCCGACAAAATTGAGAATCAGCCCAGCGCCGATTCTCAATTTTTTGGTTAGTCCGAGTCCTTAGTATCCAACTTTTGGACGGGTGGTTCTATTGAGGGATTCGTTGAGGCAGAAGGCTCGGATTTGATCGAACGCAGGTTTTCTGCCGGAAATAACATATTCGATTTTGATTTTGCGGGAGATGTTTTCAATTTGTCCGCCTGAAAAGTCGAATTCTTCTGCAAGTTTTTTGATTTCGAGCTCCGATAATTCGGGGAGCATGGATTGCCAGATGGCGCACTTGGCTTCAATTCCGGGCCTTGTAAATTCAATCTTGAAGAGGAATCTACGGTCAAAAGCGTGGTCAAGCGCACCGGTCAGGTTCGTAGTGGCAATCATTATTCCATCGAGAGTTTCAAGCTCTTGGAGAATGATGTTTTGCATCGCATTGTCCATTTTTTCCACCGATGAACGAGTCGTTTCAAAACGGGTGCCGATGAGGGCATCAGCCTCGTTGAAAAATAGGATGGGGATTACTTCGCAGTTGCGACACATTAGTTTGTAGCGATTGAACAGTGCCTTGATATTTTTTTCGCTTTCGCCAACAAATTTATCGCGCATTCCGGCAATATCGACTCTCATTACCGGGCGTCCGGTTTCACGCGCTATCTGCAATACGGTTTCGGTTTTGCCGGTGCCGGGAGAGCCATAGAACAAACACGCGATTCCGCGGCGAAGGCCAGATTCATCAAGTCGGCTGCGGACGCTGTCGAAACCTTTTTGCGAAAGAATAAACTTAAGCGACTCGAGCTGCTGCTTTTCTTTTTCATTATAAAACATCGGCCTGGGAGGTATCTCATCGGGCTTGAGCAGTGAATTGTCGTTAAGCGTTGACCGTTGGGAACGCGGACCTTTATGAAGTGTAAATCCGTCAAGCAGCTCTTCGCGAGCTTTAAGCGTAAGCCTGTAACGATCAACATCAACATATCCTTCGTCGGTGGCATGTTCTATCAAACCGTGCCTGAAGAGCTCATGGCGACCATTCATCAGCTCATCGGCAATCCTGTCGAACATATAATAGCGCTTAAACCAAGCTGAAATCTCATTGAGTGTTAATCCCTCATCATCCGTTCCTGAATAACGGGCATAGTCAGCCACCATCAGAAGGAGCAACGGGCCGGAAACTTCATCAATAAACTCACCTACTTCCCGGCACAAGGGAAGATGAGAATTCAATCCGGCAAACCGCATAATCCATTTCAAATTATCAGAGAATGAAATATCGGAATCTTCCCCTTCGTTCGCCATATAACGCGCCAAGCGGTCAACGAAGGATTGTATTGACAAGTTCTCGATATTTTCCGGTTCGAATTTAACGTTATTGCGCAGCGCTCGAACAACTCCCCACACAGGAGCATAAGCCTGGTTCCTCAGACCACGCTCCCGAACTGAGGCGGGTGTGATCCAGCGTTTATCAACCAAGTCATCCAAATCAGGAGTAAGCGACATTGCCTTCAAACGTGAAATTCCAAGGAATTCGCCTATGCCATACCAGGACATGGCACCTCCATTTTCACACATCAATGCGAGCAGAAGAATCTGATTGCGGGATAATTCCAACGCTTTACAGAGGTAATCGAACTCAGCGGCACACTGTTCCCAAAACTCGTTGCTCAGCCGCGATCCACGAGCACAATCCTGAATGGTATCGAGCGCTTCAATAATTGTTGTTGACGGGGCCTGCGGGGTCGTAGATTCACTTAAGTCTTTCATTTTAAACAATCTAATATTTACGGTGATTATTTTTTACGCCGCAAAATTACGACAACGAAAGTGACATAGCAATAAAACTAACCGATTTGTACAATTTGGACAAACCCAATCCCCCACAGCTCAGCCGCTGCTTGTTGCGTCCGGTCAGCGTCTCTCAACCGTATAGAATACTCTGAACAATGTAAACAACCGTTCTATCTGACCGCTGTCAATGCTGCTTGACAGCAGATTGTCATATAAGTTCTTTAAGTCGGTCAGTTTCCCGTTGTTACCGCTGTCAATTATTTGACCGAACAGATACGCCATATTTATATTGTCGGTTACCGCATAAATAACGACGACCGCTGCTAATTGAAGCCCAGACAAGCTTTGCACCCATTTGCGCACATCATTTGCCCTATTGTCGTCAACAAATAAATGATTCCACAATACCCTCGCCGGCGGCATCCCCTCCGATGCATGATTAAACCAATAGTCGTCTTCGTAATTAAACGTTGTAAGCATCTCCCGCACCTGCTCTACACTATCATTGCATACCCACGAATCATAAGTAAAAGCAAAACTTAGAGCAGAGTAGCCGGAGGTGTATGACTCCGGACCGAAAAGTCTCAGATCTTCCAGAATCAGATCAGCAATCGGTTTATGCGGCGTTTGAAAAACACTCCCGTGAGGTGTTTCCAAGCGTTTTGAGTCATCTATTAAAATTTGATACAGATGGTCGTTCGACTCCACTATCTCATAATTTTCCTTTGCCATATTCGTAAATTATACTGAAACAAACTATCAATCATTTTTTATTCTGAGTCGGCCGGTACCATTGCGTTCCGACAGGGGGACCCATTCCCTGCCAGTTTTTTCTCTGAAGAAAAGCTTATAGCAATCAAGAATTTCTTCAGGCTCAATGCTGACCAGACAGGCTCTTCGGTCGAGACTGAGCATTTCCTCAAAGAAATCATCGTTAAGATACACTTCAATCTGAAATCTATAGCAACTGCGTAGCCTGCTATTGACCGGCATCCGCACACTCTCTCTAAAAGTTGGCTTTAGCCGGGCCAACCTGGAGTCTGAGCCCCAGCGAGTCAATTCATTATATGCAATTTCCGTAACCGCAATAACCACGCTCTTGATTTCCTTGTCTTCCGGATTACTTAATCCAACGATATGAGATCTATAATCCACCTCCTCATAGTCCGGCACCTTGCCATAATCAGCAATCTTCGCGTTTGCCAGTTGCTCAGGTTGCAGCATACTGATTTTTTGGGATTCTACGTTTATGGCCAGCAAAGCCCAATTCGTCCCTTCAGTTCTTACCACCAACGGGTAAAAAATATCGAGCCGATTATCTACTTCTACCTCGATATTCATTTTGTTGGAAATAGCGCGCTCAATATTTTTTTTAATTTGGTGCATCCGCCCCGGGCGATAGTCTATGGTGAGCAAATCCGTGTAGCAAGCTTTACATACGCGAGTCTTGAATGCTCTAGGTGACTTAGCAATTCTTTCAAGAACACGCAACACCGACAATAGCGGGTAGGAATCATCAAAGTCAGACTTACGGCCCGAAAAATGAAGCACGCTCAAAGAATCAAGCTCCCGCCTGAGCCTGACAGCCTCATCGAACGTAAACATTGACTTGAACGCCGTGACTCGCGGACCGTCAGCACCATCAGCGTTTGCCGCACTATAAATATGGCCACGGACTCCGCCCCGATATGCGGTACGACCATATTTTTGTCGCCTTTCAGTAGATATAAGCTCTGAAAGGATGGCGTAATTACGCTTCAGCACTTCTTGAAGCACCCCCACCCCATCTTGCTGATATTTATCCCACATGCTGGCCGGCAGTTTGATGCCCAGCCGTTTGCATTCAGCAAAAATGTGTCTCTCCATTTCCTCATTGGAAACGGCGTATGGTGCGGTGAAAAGTTTTCTGTCCATGATGCGCAGACACTGGTATCTCCATGCCGTTCGCCCCTCAATAAATTCAATCGGCAAGTGCCGGCCGGGATACTCCTCATCTTTAGAGTTCTCGGTTTCATCAATGATCTGAGTCAGAGTCGGGCACAGTTTCCGGAGTTCACCGGCATCTATTTTGTCTGCGATACTGCAATACTCCTTTTTGAGTTCATCAAAATCGTAGTTATTAAGTGATATATAACGCGCCATGAACCCGTTAGGGATAGTTTCCGACTGCCTTTTTCTATTTTCGCTACGCGCAATAGTCAGTACCTCATGAAACTGCTCGTTGGTCAGATTCATTCCCGAATGATTCAGGTGTGAAATCAACGCCGCTTTCTCTTCGTCAGAGAATTTACGCCTGCTGAGCTGAACCGTGTCGCCCTCGAAAAAATCACAAAC
>CAMWSP010000072.1 GCA_947176935.1 uncultured Porphyromonadaceae bacterium
AGTGGTATGGGAGCACTGACCTACGCGCCGGTTTCAAATATTCTTACAGGTCAGGAAATAGATGATTTCGACCTGCTGCAGCAAAAGGCGCTTGAGGTTTTGCGCGAGCGTCAGGATAATGACGCGGAACTTTTGCTTTTCAATAGCGGAAATAGTGGTGGCGCCCGACCTAAAGCGGTTTTTTCGGATGCTGCCGGCCATTGGCTCGTGAAGTTCAGGCATACTTATGACCCAAAAGACATTGGCCTGCAGGAATATAGTTATAATGAAATCGCGCGAAAGTGCGGAATATCGGTGCCTGACTTTAAACTGGTAAACGGCAAATATTTCGCATCACGTCGTTTCGACATTGCTCCCTCGGGCGAGAGGATTCACACAGCAACAGCCGGCGGATTGCTCTGCATTTCGCTGGGTAATCCCATTCTTGATTACAGCAATCTCCTTGCTTTGACAGGATTTTTGACTCAGAACCCTATGGATGTGGAGGAAATGTATCGCCGCATGGTGTTCAACTACCTGACGGACAACAAAGATGATCACTGCAAGAATTTCAGCTTTTTAGTTAGTAGCGATAGTGCAGGCAAATGGAAATGGCAGCTCGCGCCTGCATATGATCTCACCTTATGCGCTGAGGGATATAACGGCGAACACGCCACATCGGTCAATGGAACCGGTCACCCTACAATCGCCGATTTCATAGCTGTTGGCACAAAAATTAAACTTTCCGAGCCAATCTGCCGCCGAATAATCGAAGAAGTTGCCGACAACTGCGGCCCTCTCCTGTGCTACTCACTCAAATAACGTGCCGGCTCGCCGCATTTGGGAGCCATCACTCCCAAGGGTCAGGAGTTGAACGGGCGGCGGTTGATTAGGGAGCGGCCCAGGGTGATTTCGTCGGTGTATTCGAGTTCGTTGCCGACGCTGACGCCGCGCGCCAGCTGGGTGACTTCAACGGGCAGCGTGCCCAGGCGTCGGTATATGTAAAAGTCGGTGGTTTCGCCTTCCATCGTGGCGGAGAGGGCGAGAATCACCTCGCGCACACCGCCTGCGGCAACGCGCTCAACCAGCGAGTCGATTTCGAGCTGGTCGGGGCCGATGCCGTCGATAGGGGAGATGACTCCGCCCAAAACGTGGTAGAGGCCGCGGAACTGGCCGGTATTTTCGATGCTCATAACGTCCTTGACGGTTTCAACAACGCAGATGGTCGATGAGTCGCGCGCCGGATTGGAGCATAGCGGGCAGACGTCAGACTCGGAGATGTTGTGGCACACGGTGCAGTAGCGCACTCCGCGACGCATTTCGCTGATGGCATGGGCCAGCGCCTCTGCCTGCTCCGGCTCGCGTCGGAGCAGGTAGAGAGCCAGGCGCAATGCGGTTTTGCGGCCCAGACCGGGCAGCCGCGACAGCTCGGTCACGGCGCTTTCGAGCAGCGGCGATGTGAGTTCGCGGCCGTTCACTGCGGCAGGCGGTTGGTCAGTGTGTCGGGGAAGACCAGGCGCGGCTTGAGGGCGGCGCCTTCTTCGGGGGTTACGAGGGCGTAGGCCATGATGATGACCACGTCGCCGCGGTGCACTCGGCGTGCTGCTGCGCCGTTGAGGCAGATAACGCCGGAGCCGGCCGGGCCGGGTATGGCATAGGTGTCGAAGCGTTCGCCGTTGTTGTTGTCGACAATGAACACTCGCTCGCCGGCAATGATTCCGGCGGCTTCCATGAGGTCTGAGTCAATGGTTATGCTGCCGATGTAGTCGAGATTGGCTTCGGTAACTGTTACGCGGTGAATCTTGGATTTGAGAACCTGAATCAGCATTGTGAACGGAATTTTATGTTGTCGATAAGGCGAACGTCGCCGGCATAGACTGTTACGCAGCCGACCGGAGCGGCGCTTTGGCTCCACTGGTCAATGGGCAGGCAGGTGGGGCCGTCGACAATCTGGAAGTATTCGGTTTCGAGGCCGTCAACGGCGTTGATGCTGTCAATGACCATGTTAGTGGTGTCCTGAACGGAATTATTCGTGGCAAAATCAACGGATTTTGCGAGCACTCGGTGGATTTCTGGTGCTTTTTCGCGCATTTCTGGTGTCAAACGCACGTTGCGCGAGCTCATGGCCAGGCCGTCGGCTTCGCGCTTGATGGGCACGTCAACGATTTCCAAACCGTTGAAGCCGCCTTCGAGTTCCACCATTTTGCGGATAACCGCAATCTGCTGGAAGTCTTTTTCGCCGAAGTAGGCGCGGGTGGGGTTGACCATGGCAAACAGGCGGCTCACCACCTGGGCCACGCCGTTGAAGTGGCCGGGGCGCATTTTGCCTTCCATGACCGAGGCCACGGGGCCGAGGTCGAACACACGCGTGTCCGGTTCGGGATACATTTCCTCGACCGTGGGCACGAAGGCCACGTCGACACCGGCCGCCTCGAGTTTTTCGAGGTCGGCCTGTTCGGTGCGCGGATAGGTGCGCAGGTCGTCGGGGTTATTGAATTGGGTGGGGTTAACGAATACGGAAACTGCCACAAGGTCGTTGGCGGCGCGCGCCTGCTCAACGAGCGACAGATGGCCGGCATGGAGCGCGCCCATGGTGGGCACGAATCCGATGGAACGGCCGGCGGAGCGCTCTGCAGCGCTCCATTGCCTTAGTTCTTCAGCCTTACGAATAACTTTCATGATGCGATGATTATTGTGGGGGCAAAGTTACGGATTTTTTCAACGCCGACCAAAATTTACTTCTTGTCGATGTCGCTCAGCAGGGTTTCTACGGCAACCCGCAGCTGGTCGTCGATGCCGGCGGCCAGACGTTCGGGAGTATTGGCCACCTTTACGTCGGGTTCGAGCTGCGTGTTTTCGAGGTAGGAGCCGTCGGGCAGTTCGTAGCCGATAACGGGGATGCCGAAATACAGGGAGCTGTCGATGAGGTCAACCCAGTTAACGGAGGTCATGGTGCCGGGTACGGGCATACCTACTGTTTTGCCCAGTCCGCGGTGGGTGTAGACCCAGGGTGTGCCGTGGGCGTTGGAGTAGTTGGCCTCGCCGATGAGCATGATGGAGGGTTTGTTCCAGCGGCGCGAGGGCATGGTTGCGGTTTTTTCGCCGCGCACTTTCTGGGTGAGATACTGCTGGCCCGAGAAGAGCACTTCAATGTCTTCGTGCATGCGGCCGCCGCCGTTCCAGCGGGTGTCGATTACTATGCCGTCGCGATCGTTGTATTTACCGAGCACGTCGGCATACATGGTGCGGAACGACGGGTCGCTCATCGCCTGGATGTGAACGTAGCCCAGACGGCCGTTGGAGAGCGAGTCTACTGCTGCGGCGTTGCGCTTAACCCAGCGGTTATAGAGCAGCGAGTTCAGGGCCGATGCGGTTATAGGCTTTACGATTTGCTCTTTGTCGCCGTTGACGCGCACCAGCGTTGCTTTGCCGGCCAGGCCGTTGAGCAGGGCGGTGAAGTCGGTGTCGGGGGTGATTTCGGTGGAGTTGATGTGGGTGATGATGTCGCCGGGAGCAACTATGGCGTCGGCGCGGTCAAACGGTCCGCCGGCAACCACTTCAGCAACTTTCCAGCCTTTGCCGGTATAGGTCATGTCGTAAATCAGGCCCAGGTTGGCGGTTGACTGGTCTACGCCGCGGGGGGAGCGGTAGCCGCTGCCGGTGTGGCTCACGTTGAGCTCGCCGAGCAGTTCTGAGAGCATTTCGGAGAACGATGCGTTATTGTTGATATGGGGCAGGAACTTGCTGTAGTGGTCAACCAGCTGGTTCCACTTAACGCCGTGCATCGATTCGGTGTAGAAGCGTTCGCCTTCTTCGTTGCGAACGTAGTTGAGCATGTAGTCGCGTTCGGCGGCACGGTCGATTTTCTGACGGCCGGAGAACGATATGGACTTGATTTTCTCACCGGCGAAGGGCATTTTCTTCAGGCCCGATGAGGAGAAGATAAACAGGTCTTTGCCAACTACCTGCAGCTCGGCCGACGGGCTGTTGAGCTTGGAAACCAGAGTGATGTCGCCGGTGCGGAGGTTGCGTTTCCACAGGTCATAGCCTTTTTCGAATTTCGACAGGTAGTAAACGTTCTTGCCGTCGGCGTCGACTGCGGCATCGGCCAGTGCCGACGAATAGGGCGTGAGGCGCTTGATGCGGTCCTGCAGGCCGTCGCGTTCAACCACCGTCAGCGAGTCTTTTTTCTGGTCTTTCTTGAACAGGGCCAGCTCTTCTTCCGACAGGGCGGCGCGGTCGCGTGCGGCGCGGTTGAGGTAGGCGGTCATAACGTCGAATTGCGTGCCCCATGATGCCTGGTTGCGCATGCCGTAGCGTTCCGAACACCAGATAATGGCCTGGCCGTCGGGGGTGAAATGAGGTTGCTCCTCAAAGTAGCCGGTTTCGGTAACGTAGGTGATTTCGGGCTTGTTGCCGTCGGCGTTGACCAGCGCGATGTCGTAGTAGGGCGAGTGGTGGTGAGGAACGCAGGTGAAAACAATCCAGTTGCCGTCGGGGCTCCATGAGAACTGAATGGCGCCGTCGCGTTCGGGGTTGAGCGAGCCGGGGGCGAGCAGGGTTGTTTTCTTGGTCGTGAGGTCCATAACCACCAGTTCGTTGCGATTCTGAACAAAGGCTATTTTCGAGCCGTCGGGGTTGGTTTTGGCCGATGAGCGCTCAATGCCTTTCTTGGCGGGAAGCACCCGTTCGGTTTTCAGGGCGGTTGCGTGGGCCATGTCGGGGTCTTCCTTGCGGGTCATTTCAACCTTGTAGAGGTCGTTATGGCCGTCGCGGTCGGAGATGAAGTAGAGCGTGCGTCCGCCGTCGGCCCAGCTCGGCGAGCTTTCGGCCTGAGGGGTTTCGGTTATCTGCTTGGTGGTGTTATATTCAACGGAGGTAACGAAAATGTCGCCGCGATGGCTGAATGCAACGAGTTTGCCGTCGGGCGAGGCAACGGCATCCTTGGCGCCCGACGAGAAGCTGACGAAATCGGGAGCCTGATAGTCGGTGTCGATAATGTCGATGTTGACCTTCGAGGGGGTGGTGGCGCCGGAGGCGAGGGTGTAGATTTCGCCGTCGTAGCCGAAGGCCAGGTCGCCGCCGTTGGAGCGCGAAAGGAAGCGCACGGGGTGGTCCTTGAAAGAAGTAAGGGCCTCGGGAGCGGCCGAGGTGTCGGCCAGGTCAACGGCATAAACATTGGCCGAGCCGCCGTTGCGCTCGCTCAGGAAATAGAGCTTGGAGTCGGAAGCCACAGGCCAGAGGTCTTCGCCCGGGTGGTCTATGAGCATGGTGTGCTTGCCGGTCTTGAGGTCATATTTCCATATGTTGCGCGTAATGCTCGACGTGTGGTGCTTGCGCCATGTGCTTTCGGGGCCTTTAATATCCTGGTAAACGAAGAATTTGCCGTCGGGGCTGAAGCTTACGTTCAGCGCCGGGGTCGGGAGCACCTGGCTGATTGCTCCGCCGGCAACTGGCACGCTATAAAGTTCCGTAAGTCGGCTTGTGGGGAATGCGGCCGATTCGGCGGGGTCCTGAATGGCTGCGGAAAAGTAGATTAGCTTGCCGTCGGGGCTGAAAGCCTCGGGCTGTTCGGATGTGGAATAGGAGGTCAGGCGGCGCAGGTTGGAGCCGTCGGCGTTAACTGTGAACACGTCGGCCGAACCGTGGTGGTTGCTCGCGAATGCCAGCATTTTCGAATCGGGGCTCCAGATGGGCTGCGATTCGATGTCGGAGGGCGTTGCGGTCAGACGTCGGGCTGTTCCTCCCTTGGAGTCAACAAGGTAAATGTCGCCCTTGTAGGTGAAGGCAATGGTCTGGCCGTCGGGCGAGATTTTAACGTCGCGGAGCCAAAGCGGAGTGGCTGCCGAAGCGCTGCCGGCCACGGCGAGCGCCATAATCATTGAAATGAGTTTCATTCTGTTTGAATTGGCGAATGGAGTGGAATAGTGTAGATAATTGAAAGTGATAGTCCGAGTTCAGAATTGCGCTTGCCCATGCCGGGAACCACCCAGGGCTGACCGTAGGTGTCGGCCGAGTGGTGGATAACGCGCTGATATTTGATGCTCCAGCCCAGGGCTATGGGACCGAATAGTTTAACGTGGATTCCCGCGCCGATTTGAATGAAGCCGTTCCAGGAGGTCTGCTCCGGAAACTCCGGCGATTCGGTCTGGCCCCAGTAGGAGTTGGAAATGTCTATGCCGGAAAGTGCGAACCTCACCGGCGAGAGCCCGTAGCGGAACGATGCGTAGACCTGATAGTCCGGGTTGGAATTATAAAAGAAATTATAGTCTATGCCGATTTTGAAATAGGGGCAGATGGGCGAGCGGTAGGTATAGTTCATGCCTTCAGGCCGGTCGAAGGCGTTGGCCAGTCCGAATTCCACCGCCGGGAAGTAGCGGTTGTGGAGGCTCAGGCGGGCCCAAATGCCACCCAAACCATATTCGGCACCAAAAATGCGGTTGGCTGCCGGATAAAAGTCCACGCCTATGTTGACCGCATCGAGCAGCGGATAGATGTTGCCTATAACCTTTGGCTGGGCCAGGGCCATGGAGTCGACCCATTCGTTGCCGGAAATAGTGTCGAGAAAAAGCGAATTGCCGTTGTCGTCGGTGATTTCCACTACCGATTCGGGCCGTTCCGGCTTTTTGTCTTTGTCCTTATCCTCTTTGGCGTTGATTTTCTTTTCCTTGACCGGCGGAACGGGGCGCGACGAGCCTGCCACCACGGGAGTGGAAGTGCGCGTCTGGGCGCCGAGCGCCGGGCTCAGGGTCAGGCAGAGAATCAACAGCAGCAGCTTCATTCGGTTTTGAGGAAAATCATCAGTCGTTCGCGCTCAATGTTGGTTATGAGCGAGTCGGTTATCAGAATGGAATCTATCAGGGTGCGCTGATAGTCTATGCGCGTCAGCTCGTAGCGCCACATGGCGCCGCAATCCTCGCCGTCGAAGTAGGGCCAGGAGTTGTAGGTCAGGGTAACGGTGTCGGAGATTTGGCCGGCGCTGAAAACGAAACTCGTTGACGGCACTTCGCCGCGCAGCGGCAGGTACACCTGATGATTGGCGCGCGTAGTGTCGAGCAGCAGCGAGTCGCCGGGCGAGCCGAGACCGTAGATTGCCAGCCCGCTGACCGACAGCTGCTGCTCTCCCTCCAGGGCGTAGAACCCGGCCATGGGAATGGAGTTGCGGTTGTTCTGGCAACCCTCGTTCGAGCAGGCCGCCAAAACTATGGCTGCCACACCGGCCAGAGCGGATAAAGGCAGCGCGAGGTTCATAGGGTTTCGGAAATTTCGTAGTCGTTGCGCCTCGGATTGCTGCGGGCAATCAGCTCGCCAACGAATCCGGCAAGGAAGAACTGACTGCCCAGAATCATCAGCGTCAGCGCCAAGAAAAAGTAGGGCGAATCCGTAACCAGCGAGTAGGGAACGCCGGTGTGGAGCTTCCAGAGTTTCATAATGCCCACCGCCGCGGCCGAGAAGAAGCCGAGAATGAACATCACCGAGCCCCACAGGCCGAAAAAGTGCATCGGCTTGACCCCGAATTTCGAGGTGAACCAAAGGGTCATCAGGTCGAGATAGCCGTTGACGAACCGGTCCAGACCGAACTTGGTCGAGCCATATTTGCGCGCCTGGTGGTGCACCACCTTTTCGCCGATTTTGGTGAATCCGGCGTTTTTGGCCAGGTAGGGTATATAGCGGTGCATTTCGCCGTAGACCTCAATGTGTTTCACCACGTCGCGCTTATATGCCTTCAAGCCGCAGTTGAAGTCGTGGAGATTCTTGACCCCGGAAACCGCGCGCGCCGTTGCGTTGAAAAGTTTGGTAGGAATGGTTTTGCTCAGCGGGTCGTAGCGCTTCTGCTTCCAGCCCGAAACCAGGTCGTAGCCCTCTTCCGTAATCATGCGGTAGAGTTCGGGAATTTCGTCGGGCGAGTCCTGCAGGTCGGCGTCCATGGTAATGACAACCTTTCCGCTCGCCAGCTTGAAGCCCTCATAGAGCGCGGGGCTCTTGCCGTAGTTGCGGCGGAAGGATATGCCGTGTATGGCGGGGTTCTCGGCTGCCAGGCCGGTGATAACCTTCCATGAGGAATCGGTGGAGCCGTCGTTAACGAAAATTATTTCATAAGAAAAGCCGTTGGCTTCCATGACGCGGCGAATCCACGCGGCGAGTTCCGGCAGCGACTCCTCTTCGTTGAAGAGGGGCACAACGACGCTGATGTCTATCGGGTTGGTGTTCATTTTCGTAATATTTCCGCAAAGTTACGAAAAATCTTCGAACTTTTCTGCCGCCGAGGGCGTTTTAAAGGCAAATAAAGCTCATAATTCAAGATCCAAGTATATTAAAGGCCGCCCGCAACGCCATCCGGACGGCCCATTTCTTATTTTAACCTCAAGTCAGAGGCGGTGGAGCAGTGAGGCCGAGGCAAAGGCGCGGGGCCAGACGAAGGTGCCGACCAGGGCGCCGTCGGCGTTGAGCAGGCGGGTGGTGGAGCCGGCGGCAACGTCGAGCTGCGGGTCGGCTGTGGCGCCGGCGGCAGGCGAGTTCTTCAGCGCGCCGCAGAGCAGAATGCCGCCTTCAACCGCAGCCGAGGGTGCTTTCAGGCCGTTGTTGGTGGCGAAGGCGTAGACCACGCCGCCGGTCATAGTCATGGCCACGTCGGCGCTCATGGCCGTGGAGCCGTTGCCGATGGCGCTGATGCTCAGTCCGCCTGCCGTGATGGCCAGCGAGCCGTGGGCATTCAGAGCTTTGGGCACCGACGAGTCCAGGTCCCCCTCCTCGGCGTCGCCGCTCAGGGCTATGGCCAGGGTGGAGCCGGAAACGGTCAGGTTGCCGTCGGAGGTGATGCCTTTGCCGCCGTTGGCGGTGGAGGTGAGGGCGAGTTTGCCGCCGCTAACTGTCACTTCCATGTCGGACTTGATGCAGCCGGCGGAGCTGAGCTGGCCGTCGGCGTCGATGGCCGGAGCGCCCGACGATGCCATATAGAGCTGACCGCCGCGAATGTGGATGCGGGCGTCGCTTTTCATTGCCTTGCCGGCGGCAGCCGAGGTGTTGGCATAGATATATCCGCCGGTCACCTCAATGCCGCGGTAGTCATTGTTGGCGCCGGAGCCTTTGATGTGTATGGCGTTTTTGGCGGCGTTGGTCACTGCGAGTGTAACGCCCGGGTTGACGAACAGGTAGCCGTCGCTGACCAGGCCGTGGCGGTAGTTGCCCTGAATTTCCAGAATGCCGTCGCCGCATAGAATAATGTGGTCCTCGGCAAAGAGGCATCCCTTGCGCTGCTCGCTGCTGACCAGATAGTCGGCGCCGTCGGTCAGGCGGTTATGGCCGCGTACAACCAGAAACATGCGCTTTTTAATCTGGTCGTTGATTGCGGGGCGGTCGGTGGCGGTCAGTGTCAGGTCATTGAGCTCGAGCAGGTGCTTATAGCTGCCGGTCAGGCGCAGCGAGCCTTGGTCGGAGCTGCCTGTGGCGATGATGCGCACCTGGCGTGCCTGGCCTAAGGCGAGGTCAACGTTGGCGCCGCTGACCGTGGCCGTGGCGCCGGCTTCGCTGGCGCCGCTAACCGTGGCCGTGGCGCCCGAGTAGACCACGCGGATAACGTTCGTCCAGTCGTTTTCGGTGGGGTTCAGGTCGGGATTACCCTGCGGGTATGATTCCGCGTCGGCGGCTTTTTCGCCGGCGTAGGGGGCTATGGTATAGGTGAAATCGGGGGTGACGGCCGGGTTATAGTCGGGTGTGTCGCCTTCGCCTTCAACAATCACAACCTGCTCCAGATCGGGGTTGAGTTCCGGATTGCTGCACGCTCCGAGCGTCATAATCGACATAAATCCGGCAAGAACTTTATAATTCATGGTAATCAATATTTTATGGTGAATGAGTCGGAATCGAGGCCGGCCGGCATATAGT
>CAMWSP010000073.1 GCA_947176935.1 uncultured Porphyromonadaceae bacterium
CGCCATAGGCGCAGTTGCAATCGCCGCAATCGCCGCCGAGTCCTGCTCAAATCCATCGGACATTCCGATTGAATTTGAAACCCGGGTTGATTCCATCGGCTATATGATGCCCAACGTGGCCGGCGACACTATCTACACGGCCGCATACTACTCGGTTGTATGGCCGAAGAAACTCGGCGACGGTAACTTCGACTCGCTCCGCGACTCGCTGCTGGTCTACACCTTCGGCGACCATGGCGCAACGAACTTCGAAGAAGCCACCAGACAATTTATGATGGCCGGCGTTTATGACCTGACGGAAAATAAGGATTCACTCCCAACATATGTCAAGGTGCCATACGAAACCGCCTACGATGCCGACAACCGCAATTTCGCGGGTATAAACAGCGAAGTCACGCTCCTGACTCCGAAATTGCTGGTGGTGCAGATAACCACCGACTCCTATTTTTACGGCATGGCTCACGGAATGCAGAACACGCACTTCCTGAACTATTCGCTGGTCGACAACAAGCTGCTTAACGCCGAAAATATGTTCAAGCCGGGCAACGAGCAAGCCATTCTGGACCTGATTAACGCTTCAGCCAAGGTGGCATATCCGACTGAAGGCATGCTGTTTCAGGAGCCGATTCAAAGCCTCGGCAACGTCCAGATTGAAAACAACGCAATAGTGTTCGTTTATCAGCCCTATGAAGTGGCACCCTACTCTACCGGCATTGTCAGCATACCGGTTAACCGCTACGACATTCAGCGCTTCCTGACGTCAGATGTGCTCAACGCCCTATCGCAAAACGAATAAGGGCGTAGCGTCGAAACGCGGCAGAACAATAACCTGCAAATCACTCAGATTCTCCCGGAGTCCGTCGCCGACGGTCAGCTCCGGGTGAGTCTTTTTCATGGCTTCACAATAAGCTGCAAAAGCCTTTTCCGGACGGTTATTGTCGTTGCTTAGGTGGCAGAGGAACACGTGGGAAAGTATCGGAGTCCATATTTCGGCCACGAACCCGGCCGAAACCTGATTGTCAAGATGCCCTTGATTGGCCACTATTCGGGCCTTTAGGTAATCAGGGTAGCTGCCGGTCATCAGCATTTCCAAATCATAGTTACTTTCAAGCACTATGAAGTTCACCCGGCTCATATAGTGCCTGACCCGCTCGGTTATACAACCAAGATCGGTTGCCACGGCCATAGAACGGGTTCCGTGCGAAATATAGAACCCGCAGTTATCGCTGCCGTCATGGCTAACCTCAAAAGGAGTAACCACGAAATTGCCGATTTTGAACTCGAATTCCTTGTATATGGCCCGGTGATAGTCGCGTATGCGCCGCGAAATCGAATGGCGGCGCAGCAGGCCGTTCATAACCTTGGGAGTGCAATAAACGAGCAGATGCCGGTGGTTGCGCAGCAGTGAGTAAACATAGCGCACATGGTCGCCATGGTCGTGGGTCAAGAGAATGCCGCGAACCTTTGTCATATCTATTCCCGCACCGCGAAGCGACTGCTCTACTTTCAGAGGATCAACGCCTGCATCTATCAGGAAACCGCCCTTGGTGTCACCAACGTAGGAACAGTTACCGCTCGAACCGCTGCCGAAGCTGATAAAGCGTATGGCATCATCGCTATCGGCCACAGTCAAAGGCCCCAGCGGAGCCTCCGCCGGAGTCACTTCCTCGCCGAGCATCTCCTCGGTGAAAAGGCCGGGAGAATCAAACTGCTGTTTCGATGGTTTGCGGATTGCCATATGCCCTAACTGAAGAGGAGAAAAATTGTTGGAATCTTGTTGTAGTCGTAGGTTGCCTTGGCCCAGGCGCTGAGCTGACGAGTTATTATCGACTGCTTAGGCCCGGTAATATCCGAGGCAACGCACAAGAGCATATTGCCCGGCAGACGCTGACACAATTCGGCCAGCAGGCGGTTGTTGCGATATGGCGTTTCAATAAATATCTGGGTCTGGCGTTCACGCAGAATCCGCTGCTGCATTTCCTTGAGCCGCTTTGTGCGCGCCGAATCATCAATCGGCAGATAGCCTTCGAATGCAAAGCTCTGACCATTGAAGCCCGAGGCCATAAGCGAAAGCAGTATGCTCGACGGGCCAACCAACGGAATAACCTTTAATCCCCTGCGCTGAGCGGCAGCAACCAAATCAGCTCCCGGATCAGCCACAGCAGGACAGCCGGCCTCACTTATAACCCCTATTGCCTCGCCGCGCTCCAGCGGAGCGAGCATGGCGGGAATTTCCGAAGCCGGAGTGTGTTCACTCAGCTCGGTGAAAGTAAGAGAATCGATGTCGATATTGCGGTCGACTTTCTTAAGGAAGCGGCGGGCGGAACGCAGGTTCTCGACCACAAAATGGCGCACCTGCCGCAGCAGGTCAATATTGACCTGCGGTAGCACTTCGGTCATGGCCGAATCGCTCAGTCCGACCGGAAACAGGTATAATGCCGCCTCTAACATAACCACAAATTTAAGAAATGTTACACAAAAATCCAAATTATTACCCAATTTTTGCCATAAAATGACCCAAATTTACAATCAAAATACCACTTTAAAACGTTATATATTTATCACAAAAAAACGTATAAATTTATGAGAAAGCTTTCTGTTATCTTACTGACATTCATCTACTCACTCAGTCTCAGTGCCCGCGAAAGCGTAGGTCTTGTGCTCAGCGGTGGCGGAGCCAAAGGCGTGGCCCACATCGGCATCATCAAAGCCCTGGAAGACAACGACATACCCATCGACTACATAACCGGCACCTCTATGGGCGCAATCGTTGGCGGCCTCTATGCCGCCGGCTATTCCCCCTCCGAGATGATGCAACTCCTTGGCAGTGATATGTTTATAAACGCGGCCGCCGGCGAGATAAATCCCGACTACCGCTATTACCTGACCTCCCCTCAACCATCACCGCAGCTAATCAGCTTCTCACTTGGCAACAACCTGGTGGCCAAGCAAGTACCCTACAGCCTTATATCACCGCTGCCCATGAACTTTGCCTTCATGGAGGTGTTCGCGCAGGCCACTCAGCGTTGCGGTGGCGACTTCAATCGGCTGTTCGTGCCGCTGCGCACCGTAAGTTCCAACATCGAGGCCCAGCGTCCAGAAGTGAGCCGCAACGGGCAACTGGCCGATGCGGTCCGCGCTTCAATGTCTTTCCCCATTGTTTTCTGCCCCATTGAGATAAACGATACGCTTCACTACGACGGCGGTATCTTCGACAACTTCCCGGTTTCCACGATGAAATCGGACTTCCACCCTGACATGATTATCGGAGTTGACGTGCACACCGACGTGAAATCCGCGCCCAACGCCATCAACCAGATTAACGACTTGGTAACACGCGCTCAGTCCTACGACGTACCCGCAAAAGATGGCATGCGCATCCATATCGACCTGCACGAATATTCGCTCCTCGACTTCGCCAAAAGCAAGGAAATCTACGAAATCGGCTATCGGCGCGGCCTGGAAATGGTCGACAGCATAAAGAGCCGCACCTCTGCCCGCCGTCCGGCTGCAGAAGTTGAAAACCGCCGCTCGGAATTCAAGGCCGGATTCATGCCGCTGCACTTCTCCAAAGTAGTATGCGAAGGCGGCAAGCCCACTCAGAATCAATTCATCGAAAGCCGTTTCCCGTCAAAACCTTTTGACCTCACCGGTGCGCGCAACGGCTTCTACCGTGCAATCTCCGGCGGAGCCATGCAGAACCTGCTTGCCTCGGCCGAATACTCCGATTCGGCCTATATCCTCAAACTCAAAGCATATCCCAAATCGAACTGGAGCGCGGGAGCCGGCGGCTATATATCGTCGTCAACCACCAGCATGCTCTACGGCTCGCTGGGCTATAACGCGTTAAACCAGCGCGCCATCAACGGCACCCTCGGCGCATGGATAGGCCAAAGCTATCTCGCCGCTCAGCTCATGGCTACGATACGCTTCGGTAGTGCCACACCCTATGCGCTCGGCCTGCAGGGAGTAGTTAGCAAACATATCTACAACCAGAACGAACGGGTTTTCTTTAACCTCAACGAGCCCAAGTTCGTAAAGAACTTCCAGGCCTATGCCCGCGCCTACCTTCTGCAGATAGCCTGCGGACCTCACGCAGCGGCGTCGCTCTCGGCTGGCTATGGCTACGAACGCGTAAAGTTCGCTGTTGAAAATGGCGCTATTATGAAACACTCCCTGCAGCTCGGCCAACTCGCCCTGCGCTACAACTACAACACCCTCAACGCCTACGATTTCCCCACCTCCGGTCTTGAAGTCCATGCAACCGCTATGGGCCTGCTCGGCGATAAACCCAACCGCTGGCTCCAGCTGCGTGCCGAAAGCCGCAAATATTGGTCAATCCATAAGCACTTTTCGCTCGGACTGGAAGGCGAACTACTCGTTTCGGGCCGCAAACCGTCGAAGATTTATGAAATAGCCATAGCCGAAGCCCCGGGCTACATGCCTACCGCCTCATCCTACAACTCGTTCAACCCCTCATTCCACGCCTATTCCTACCTTGGCGCCGGAGTGACTCCCGTATATAAATTGACCTCACAGTTGCAACTTCGCGGAACTTTTCATATCTTTGCCCCGTGGCAACGGCTCGGATTCGACGAAACCGGCGCCACAGTCCTTAGTTCCAAAATTCCCGACCCGGAATTCTTCGGCGAGATTCAGGCAGTGGCCAACCTTAAATACGTCAACGTGTGTGCCTACGCAAACTATCGCACCGGCTACCGCAACGACCGTGGCTGGCACGTAGGCGTGACCCTCGGACTGTTCGTTCTCGCTCCCGAATTCCTCAAATAAAGATAAACTGATATGTCATATCAAAAAGTCATTCTCATAGGCAACGTTTGCAAAGACCCGGAGCTGCGCTATGTTGAGAAGCGAGCCGTTTGCAGCTTCACCCTCGCAACCGACGAAACTTTCGCTAACCCCGCAGGCGGCGAACCGATTAAGCGCGTTGAGTTCCACCGCATCGTCATGTGGGACGGCCAGGCCGAATTCGCCGAAAAATACGTTCGCAAAGGCTCAAAACTCTTCATCGAAGGCAAACTCCGCACCCGCACCTGGGAGGACCGCGCAACCCTGAAACATACCGTAACTGAAATAGTAACAGACAAATTCGAACTCCTCTCCCGCCAATGAAAATCTACACCAAAACCGGCGACGCCGGCCAGACATCCATTGTAGGCGGTCAGCGCCTGCCCAAAGACGCCGCCCGCATAGAAGCCTATGGCACAATCGACGAACTCAGCTCCCATCTCGGGCTGCTTGCCGCCGACCCGGCCACCCTCGAACCCGAGCGCACCCTGCTGCTGAAAGTGCAAAACATCCTGTTCAACATAGGCGGATATCTGGCCGGAGTGCCCGACCCCAACGTCAGCGCCGACGACATTACCCGGCTCGAAACCTCCATCGACGCCATGGACCGCCTGCTGCCCCCGCTCAAAAACTTCATCCTGCCCGGAGGCTCGCAACTCGCTGCCAAAGCCCACATTGCGCGTACTGTTTGCCGCCGTGCCGAACGCCGCATAATCTCCACCCTCCCCACACTTGCCGTAGCCCCTGAAGTCCTTGCCTACATCAACCGGCTCAGCGATTGGCTATACACCTTTGCCCGCTATTGCAACGTTCAAGCCCAAATACCCGAAAACTTTTGGCAAAAACAATAGGAAATTCAAAAAAATTCACTACCTTTGCCGACCTGAAAAGAAAAAACAAAAAACTTACGAATATGTACTGGACACTTGAACTTGCCTCCAAACTCGAAGACGCACCCTGGCCCGCAACACGCGAAGAACTAATTGATTACGCAACCCGATCCGGCGCCCCCCTCGAAGTAATCGAGAACCTTCAGGAAATCGAAGACGAAGGCGAAACCTATGAAAGCATTGAAGATATATGGCCTGACTACCCCTCCAACGAAGACTTCTTCTTCAACGAGGAGGAATATTAAGCTCGACTTATTTTATTAACCACAAGAAAATCAAAGAGTTGGCATCGCAAAAGCGCGACTGCCAACTCTTTTTCTGTTGGTTGCAGGTTAGGGGTTGAAGGAGATTCGGGCGCCGACAGAGAGGTGGGCGGTCAGGGCGGAGGGGTTGACCATGAGCTGAGAATATGGGGTGATTTGCATTTTGGCGCGCTGGACAATGAAGGTATGGGACATTTTTACGGCACACATATTGACGTGAAATCCGCGGGCGTTGTCTTCGGAATAGCGCGAACAGTAGTAAGGGACTATGCCGAGTTGGGCAGAGAAGTCGAACCAACGGGCCTTAAAGGGCGAAGTAAGCATCAGGTAGGAGCCATAGGCGCGACGGCCGGAATGGTTGTAGCCGTCATAGCCGGCAACGGTTGTGGTCCACTCGGCTTCGACGTATTTGAAGTCGTAGGCGCAGATAATGTCAAGGCAGTTGGCGGCATGGGGTATGCTGCCGAAGCTGAACACTCCGGCTCCGCGGGAATTGACGTAAACGTCTTTCAGGCCTATTGTAAAGTTCTTGACTTTGTACTTGAGAAACAGGTCGATTTCGTGCTTGTCGGGCGAGTCGGCAGTGGGACATAATTGAATATTGCCCCAGAAAAATGCCGAAAAGTTCTTGATGTTGACTCCGGCCACGGGCTGGAGGCTGACGCCGCCGCATTTTTGGCCACGCCATAAGTAGGCGCTCACGGCGTCGACCTGAAGATAGGGTTTGACGGAGCTTTCCGCCCTGAGCGCCGGCGGGAATGCCATAAGGCATATCAATAAGGTTATACAGAGGTTTTTCATACGAGCCCCAAAGTTACAAATTATTCTCGAGCCGCGCAACCCTTACCCCATAATCAAGTAAAACTGATTTAATAATAACTTAAAAGAGCTGAATTGCCCAATTATGAACAACTCAACTCTTTTTGTGTAATCTCATAGCATTTATATAAGAGTGCTAATCTTGCAGTTTATTTTTTATTTATTATGGTTGCAATCCAGCCTTTGCCAGATGATCCGTTAGCATCCGTTTGTAGTGATTGTTCTGCGCCAAAAATTATTTGCTTCAAATCTTTTATCCAATCTTTATCGGTAATCTCACTACTACCGCATTCTCTTTTCAGAAAGGATTTGATCTCTCTTGCTCTACAAATCCACACTCCTTTAATATAGCCGGAGAAATAAGATTCCTGATTTTTGCGAATATTACCATAGTCTCCTGCAATCCAAAGCGCACTGACAAGACTGTACCAATGTTTTCGAAGCAGTTTCCATTCGCTAATACCATCTAAAGGAGAATAGCCACATGCCTTCTTCTGGGATCCTTCTTCTTCGTTTTTACCTATTATACCGACACCATCATTCGACAATGCAATAATTTGGGTTGAGAAGTTGAACGAGCATAGCCTTGCCAATAAACATGGCTTTCCTACAATACCATTATTTTCAATACTTTTAACATGATTCTTGAGTTCTCCTCTTAATTTATTAAGACGATCAGCAGAGAAGCATTTGTAAGATATAATATTTTGCTGACCAAGCAGATAAATTCTTGTAGGGAAAATCCCCCATATAGGTTTAGAGATAACAAAAGACATGTCGCGATATGGTATATACGCCATCTCAGTACCATATAGTCCGCGACGATGATATATTAGCGCGTCATTCGTTAAAGCAATCTGTTCGCGAACAAACCATAGATTGGGTTTAAACAATAGATCAGGCGTCCACAAACTACTTATCATAGCTTTTTGTGGCTGGGCAAATGGGGCGCCATTGGTTAGAAGATGCTCCCTCGCAGTCTGTGTATCTTGATTATTCAAGACTATTTCTGCCTGGTCAAGGAATCCGAAATAAGCAGCTTTTTTAGGTAGCATGATTAAGGGGAAGTATGTCCATGGTCTAAACACTCGTCGTGATGTGAAAAAGCGCGCTTCGGAACAAATTACCCTGGCTGTTTCATACCTAAACTTACGTTTGCGTTTTTTTACAACGCATATAATCATTTCAGGATATAACCAGAGTGTGTTAATATGCGAAACTGTTTTGAATTGCTTAATATTGTTTTTAGTCCCACTCTTTTCACTGAGTACTTTGTCTATCACGGTCATTGCCGGCGAGCCTTGGCCAGCAAATAGGGTGTAAAGACGTTTGATATCCTGAATGGCTACTTTAAAATCGTAGCTTTCATTAGATTCTTTCGTACCGAGGAGTAATCTACAATATAGTTGTAACCTACAAAGACGGAGTAGTTTATTCAAAATTTTCTTGAACCGACTGCAGTACGGCACAAAATATGCCACCTCATCAATAGGTAAAGAAAAATAATATTTAACTATGACAGGGATAATAATCAATTTCCATTCAAGCTGCTTTTTCCACCAGATCAGTTCGTTGTCTTCCACTTCAAACTTACCCTTAGAGAACCAGCCACCATAAAAAGTTATATCTGTTATCATGGGTTGAATTCTTTAGTTCTTAAATAACATTACATTTGACTCCTTGCCTTTAACCGAAATGTACTTTCCGTTTAATTCGTCGATATCTCCTAAATGAACACCGGATAATTCCAACGTGCCAAATGGATTTCCAGCATCATCCAGCTCATATATCGTGGCCTTATATCTCACTGAATACTCATTAGATTCGGTCACTTCTACACTGCCCATAAGTACAATGTCGCCTGAGCCTCTCTTATATCGATATGAGCCCCAAGCCTTTTTACTATCAAAGTCAAAGGTAATATCCATTGTAACGTCAGCACCTGCAACCTTACCGGAAAGATTCAAGTCAAGAGGTTCAGGAATATCCTGTTCTCTGCCGGAGTTGGATACTACTTCGACCTCCGCGTTTTGATTATCCAGATTAACTTCTCGCTCAAACGAAGATGACGCCTTGACTGATTCCCGGTCGTTATCATATTTCTTAGCGAGCTGTTTCATTTCTCTTTGTGACATAATAGCATCGTTGTTGACATCGCTACTTGATTTCGTTTTCATGAAACAAATTATAAGAATAACGATCGCAGCTATAACGAGCAGCCCTCGAACGAGTTGAGGAACAGAAGAGTCTTTAATTCGCAGATGGTTAATGTTGCACGATAGCTTTCGGCTTCTGGCGATAGAATATGCCTCGTCATACTTGCGGCGATATGCGTGCATTATACTTTGAAATCTGGAAATCTTCCCCATTGCTCCATCTCGCATGAAAGCGATAAAAGAAATGAGTTCAGCTTCTTCATCGGGAATGGGAAGTGCCGAGATGTAGCGTATTTGTTGAGTTGGCGACTTCAACTTAATTTGCGCTTTTATTTCGTCCAGATTACATTGCTGATTTTCGGTCATAATACAACTGGTTATTGAAAATAGATTGTGGGTGCCTACGTCCTTTTAAGCGATTCGGCTGTTTCTTTTAATTGATTTATTTCGCGTCAGGCATTAGTATTAGTGATTAGCGATGGAGCTAACACGTCCATTAACGACTAGAATAGTTGCTCTTGTGCTGAAAATGTCATGGTATTTCCTTGGCACGAGTTTCTTATTTTCAAAATCATAAAGCGGGCTTTCTATAATTACATTATAAAAT
>CAMWSP010000074.1 GCA_947176935.1 uncultured Porphyromonadaceae bacterium
GTATTATTATTTTATGGTTATGATTTTATCGCTCAAAGTTACGCATTTTTAGCTAAAGTTACCAAACATTTTTGCATGGTTTTTATTCACACACGCGTATGACTCTGGTTTTCATTTACTTATACAACATGCCGCTCATAACTTCATCGGCCTTTTCCTTGCCGAGCGAAGCCTCGACGATGGCAAAGGCGAAAGCTGCAGCCCAGGCCGGTCCGCGACCGGTAATGAATCGGCCGTCGCGCTCAACGTTGCTGCCGGTAAACACCACCGAGTCAGGAGCCATATTTTCCATTCCGGGATAGCAGGTAGCCTTCTTGCCGTCGAGCAGTCCGAGGCCGCCGAGAACCACTGCCGGCGAGGCGCAGATTGCAGCGATGTTACCGCCGAAAGAAGTGAGCAGCTTGGTCAGGGGAACGCACTGAAGCAGGTTGGTTGCGCCGGGCATGCCGCCGGGCAGAATCAGCCATTCGGCATCGACCCCGGGGTCAAGTTCCGAAATGTTCATATCGGCCACATAGGGGACACTGTGGGCGCCGACAACAACATTATTCTGAGGGAGAATCGAAACGGTCTTCACCGGCATGCCGGCGCGGCGCAGAATGTCGATTGGCGCAACAGCCTCAATCTCTTCAAAGCCGGGGGCAAGGAATATGTAACTCGTTTTCATATAGTTTTTTGGTTATCAGTTCATCAATTTTGGTTATTAGTTCAACAACAAAGGTAGTAACTTTTTGGCCAACACGGAAGAATTTTACGAATTTTTAGCAGATTTTTTCGTAACTTTGCACCGAATGAAGCGCATAGCCATCATATTATCGGCCCTGACAGCAACGGTTCTCAATGCGTCGGCCCAGTCGGAATCCGAAAGTTCCGACCGCTCGGACCGCGACCGGGAAAAGATTCAGCAAATCACTTCCAAACAGGAGTGGGCCGAGGCTATAACCGCCCAGAAATCATGGACGGTCAGCCCCATTCTGGCAACCCGCACCACGGCCGCAATCGATACTGTTTTAGACAACTATGCCCAGTCGGTGGCCATTCCGCGCCTGCAGTTCGGCTATGCGTCGGCCATTACGGGCAACCTCGGCTCCGAAGGGCAATACATGAACTACTTCGAGCGCCCGGCGCAGAGCGACTTTTTTTTTAACGACGCCCTACACCCCTATCTGCCGCGGGTTGACAACACTCCGTTTTTCAACACCCGAGTGCCGATGACCCTGATGAGCTTCAACACCGGCGGCTCCTCGCAAACCACCCAGGACTGGCTGCGGGCCCGCTTCAGCGGCAACATCAACAAGCAGGCCCAGGTCGGCGCATGGCTGAGCTATCTCTACAGCCGAGGCATGTATGAAAACCAGTCGGGCAAACACTTCAACTGGGGGCTGTCGGGCTCTTATCTGGGCGACCGCTATCAGATGATGGCGATGCTCAACAACTGGAGCGCCGTGAATTTCGAAAACGGAGGCATTACCGATCCGCGCTACATAACCGACCCGGCCTCGGTTCAGGGCGGTTCTTCATCTATCGGCACCAAGCAGATTCCCGTCAATCTCAGCGCGGCGCAAAGTCAGGTTCGCGGCCATGAATTCTGGATGACCAACCGCTACCGCATGGGCTTTACGCGCATTGACGAGGAAGATGATTCAATCGAGGTGTTCGTGCCTGTGAGTCAGGCGTTCTGGACTTTCGATTTCAGAACTGACGAGCATCGGTTCACCGACAATAGTTCGACCGACAATTCATTCTTTCCGCAAACATATTTCACGGACCAGACCTTCGACCAGACCGGTCAGTGGGCCATGCGCAATGCCCTGGGCATGGAGCTGCTCGAAGGGTTCAACAAGTGGGCCAAATTCGGGCTGTCGGCCTACGCCATGCACGAAGTGGCACGCTACAGCCAGACACCGGCCGACACCATTCCGGGCATATCGCTGCCCGTGGCTCCGAAAGTTACCGAAAACTCGCTGTTTATCGGCGGGCGCCTGGCCAAGCAGCAGGGCGGCATTCTGCGCTATGCGGCCGATGCCAGAGTGGGCATAGCCGGCGCCAAGGCGGGCGAAGTGGAAGTTACAGGCAATGTTGACCTGCGTTTCCGCCTGCGTCGCGACACCGCCATGGTTCGCGGCTACGTTGATTTTTCGAACCGCAAGCCATCGTTCTTCCTGCGCCAGTTCGTGTCGAACCATTATATCTGGAACAATGATTTCGGCAAGACGCGGCGCCTGCGCTTCGGCGGCATAGTGGAAATTCCGGTGTCGGGCACATCAATCAACGCAGGCCTCGAGAACGTTCAGAACCTGGTTTACTTCAATGAAGCGGGAGTGCCGGAGCAGTTTGGCGGCAACGTTCAGATTTTCAGCGTTTCGCTCAACCAGCCGCTGCGACTCGGAATATTCAACTGGGATAACAAGATAACCTATCAGCGGTCGAGCAACCAGCATGTGGTTCCCCTACCCCAGCTGACTTTGATGACCAACGTTTACCTGCGCTTCCGCGTTGCCACGCTCTACGCCCAGATAGGCGCCGACCTCACCTACATGACCCGCTATTCGGCCCTGGGTTATAATCCGGCCATCATGTCGTTCACCAACTGCTGGATAAAGCAGACCGGGAACTATCCGATTATGGACGTTTACGCCAACCTGAAGCTGAAAAAGGTGAAATTCTATGTTCTCTATTCCCATGCCAATCAGGGTCTTTTCGGCGGCTCCGACAGTTTCTCGGCACTGAACTACCCGCTGAATCCGGCCCGATTCCTTTTTGGCCTTTGCGTTGATTTTGCGAACTAACCGCTGATTCCGAGCGTTTTGACTTTATGAAACAACTGAAAACAAAGCCCGTAGGCCTCTACCTGGTCCTGCTGGCAGTGACCCTGGCAGCCATGTTCGGCCTGAAAAACTGCGGCCGGAGCAATGGCCGGGCCGACTCCGGAGCAGCCGACACTCTCCGAGTTGCCATTCAATATGCCCCCGGCTCTTTTCATTACGACGGCGATTCCCTTTCCGGCCTCGACTACGAGGCCCTCAAAGCTCTCGACATACCTTTCCGTCTCTTCCCCATCACCAACCCGGCCGAAGGCCTCCGCGGGCTGAAACAGGGGCGCTATGACCTGGTAATTGCCGATATGCCGCAAACCGCCGATTCGGCCGAGGACTACATCTTTACCGACCCGATTTACTTTGACCGCCAGGTGCTGGTTCAGCGCGGCGACTCGCTGACTGCGCCGATAACCTCGCCCATCGAGCTGGGCGGAAAAACGGTGGTTGTGCCCCAAGGGTCGCCCATAGTTACGCGGCTGCGCAATCTCAGCCGCGAAATCGGCGACACAATCTACATTATAGAACGCCCGGCAACCGCCGAACGGTTGCTGACGGAGCTGGCGCTCGGAGCCGATTCGGTGCCGCTAACCGTGGCCAATTCCCTTATAGCACAGCAGATTGCCGCCGAATATCCGGTGCTGAACTGCTCCATAGCGGTTTCGCTCAATCAGCTCCAGCCCTGGATTCTCGCACCGGCCGATACCGCACTCCGGGCCAAACTAAATGCCAAACTTGCCAAATTGCCGAAAAATCACTAACTTTGCCGCCATATAATAAACAACATTTACTCATTCCATATTTCATTATGTTTAAGAAATTGCTTTTCGCAGCTGCATTGACCGCGACCATAGGCGCGAGCGCCGCTCCCCGCCTGCAGAAAATCGCAGCTCCCGTAGTTCCCTCAAGTTCCTTATTCGTAAACTCCGGCATCGTTGCCCCCCGACATATCTCCGCGCCCGTTGCTTCGCGAGCCGAAACCATGGTGTTCCAATACTGCGAAGACCCGGTGAGCTGCCTGTATCTGAACGGTATGTCGGACGGTACGCTGTTTTATCAGCTCACCGAACTGCCTGCCAATATGACAAAGCGCTATGCCGGCACGGAGCTGACCGCCATCAACATAGCCAACCCGACAAACAAAAACTACGTCAACACTCTGGCCGACTCGGTAAAAGTTGTTATCTACACCGACCTCAACTCCGAGCCGGTCTACACTCAATCAGCCAAACTCGGCTCGGCCGGTTTGGAATACTCCAAGGTAACACTCAAGACTCCCTACGTCATAACAGGTGAGACCCCGGTTTACTTCGGATATGAAATGATTTTCAAAACATCATATAACTCTCAGTCAAACCCGCTCTATTACGTTATTATCGATGCCGGCCAGACGCCCTACGGCGCAAACTATATCGGCCTGGCACAAAGCGGTCAGAAGGCAGAATTCGCACCGGCTACAGCGATTGGCCTGACAAACAATATCTGCATCACCGCCGACGCCAACGTTAAGTCTGAGGTTACGGGCGTTGCCGACGCAATCAGCCTCAGCTTTGGTCCGGCCGCAGTTTCCGGCGAAGATTTTGAGTTCGGCGTTGAAGTCAAGAACTTCGGTTCCGTCAATATCACTTCGGTTGGCGTTGAATATACCGTGAACGGCGTTGAAAACACAGTTACCTGCAATCTCGAAGAACCGGTTGAAGGCTTTGCGACCAACTACGCAACCGTGGTTGCCCGGACCGACACCGCCGGCTTCGGCATTCCCATCACTGCTAAAATAGTGGCAGTCAATGGTCAGCCCAACACCTACGAGAAAGCGCAGACACTTTCGGGCGAAATCAACGTTATTGAAGCCGGTAAAGCCGCCAAGCGCAACATTGTTGTGGAAGAAGCCACCGGCACATGGTGCGGATGGTGCCCGATGGGCTACGTTCTGCTCGAAAGCGTTCGCGAAAAGTATGACGACGTTGTAGTTATTGCCGTTCACGACACCGACAACATGGCCACATCAAGCTACGACGGATTCATTTCGCAATATATCAGCGGCTATCCGCAGTATCTGATAAGCCGTTACACTTACGGCCCGCTGACCGAAAATCCGGCCTACAACGAATATGCTTTCGACGAATACCACTCGATAATAGCCTCCTGGCCCGCTATCGCCTCTATTGATTTCGACACCGAGGTCAACCCCGAAAAGTCGACCATCAGCATCACCGCCGAGACTTCGTTCGGCCTTTCGGGCTACGGCAACTACCGTCTGGCAGTCGTTGTTAAGGAAGACAGCGTAGGCCCCTACCGCCAGACCAACAACCTTTTCGGCAAATCCGGCTGGGGAGTTTTCACAACGAACTATAGCCCGTCGCTGCTCTATAACGACGTTGCCCGCACCATCAAAACCTGGAACGGCATCAATAATTCCCTGCCCACTTCCATCGAAGCCGGCGAAGTGTATGAGTTCTCGACCGACATTACGTTCTCCAACGTGAAAGGCAATGAATGCGACGTTGTTCTCATGCTTATCAACGTTGACGAAGGTTCGATTGAACAGGCAGTGAGCAAGCACGTTGTTGTTCGCGAAAGCGGCATCGAGGAAATCAATGCCAACGGCTGCGGCGCAACGGAATATTTCGACCTCAACGGCCGCAAGCTCGACGCTCCGGCCAGCGGCGTCAACATTGTTCGCCAAGCCAACGGCTCAACCTCAAAAATCTTTGTTAAATAATCTACCGCCAACCAGTTGCAAGCTCTGATTCTCGCCGCCGGCATGGGCCGGCGCCTCGGTGAATACACCGCCGAGAACACCAAATGCATGCTTCCGGTTAATGGCACCCGCCTGATTGACCGCATGTTGCGTCAGCTCTCTTCGTTAGAGCTGACGCGCATAATCATAGTTGTTGGCTATGGCGCCGAGAACCTGCGGCGCCACATCGCCGCGAATCATCGGCAGCTCAACATAGTGTTCATAGAAAATCCGGTCTACGACAAGACCAACAACATCTACTCCCTTTGGCTTGCCCGCAAGCTGATGGCGGAAGATGAAACCCTGCTGCTGGAGTCAGACCTGATTTTCGACGACAAAGTGCTCAGGCTGGCCCTGGAGTCGGAGGAGCCGAACGTGGCGCTCGTGGCCAAATACCAGACCTGGATGGACGGCACCATGGTGAGGATTGACTGCGACCGCAACATAGTGAACTTCATACCGAAAACCGCGTTCAGCTACGCCGACACGGCTCACTATTACAAAACGGTCAATATCTACAAGTTCTCGCGCAGCTTCACAACCGACCACTATCTGCCGTTTCTCGAGGCGTATATCCGCGTTATGGGCGAGAACGAATATTACGAACAGGTGCTCCGCGTTATAACGCTCATCGACAATTCCGGAATCAAGGCGCTCCCCGTAGGCGACCTGCACTGGTATGAAATCGACGATGTTCAGGACCTGCGCATCGCCGAAACGATTTTTGCCGAACCGAAGGAAAGGCTCAAAAAAATGCAGCACTCCTTCGGCGGATACTGGCGCTACCCCGGAGTTATTGACTTCTGCTATCTGGTGAATCCATACTTCCCGCAGCCGCGCATGGTCGACGAAATGAAAGCCAATTTCGACACCCTGCTGCGCAACTATCCGTCGGGTATGGATGTGAACTCGCTGCTGGCATCGAAATACTTCGGCCTGCGCCACTCGGAGGTTGTTGTCGGCAACGGCGCCGCCGAGCTCATCAAGAGCCTCATGGGGCTGATTGAAGGCAAAATCGGAGTAGCCTACCCCACCTTTGAGGAATATCCCAACCGCCTGGCTGCGGAGCGAATAGTTAAATTCGCGCCGCAAACCGACGGGTTCACCTACTCCGCCGCCGACCTGATTGACTTTTTCAGCCAAAACCCGGTTGAAAATCTGCTGATAGTGAACCCCGACAATCCCTCGGGCAACTTCATTGACCGCGACGGCCTGCTGCAGCTTGCCGCCTGGGCAGAGCGGCAGGGAACGCGCCTGATTGTTGACGAATCGTTCGTTGACTTCGCCGACGAGCCCGCGAGCCTGCTGTCATCGCAGCTGCTAGCGCAGTTTCCTTCGCTCTGCGTAATGAAGTCCATATCAAAGAGCTACGGTGTTCCCGGGCTGCGGCTCGGCATCCTCGCCTCGGCCGACCGGGAACTGATTCAGGCTCTGCGCCGCGACGTTGCCATCTGGAACATCAACTCTTTCGGCGAATTCTACATGCAGATTTTCAACAAGTATGAAAAGGACTACCGGCGGTCGTGCGAAAAATTCCGCCTGGAGCGCTCCATATTCCTCAAAGAGCTGGAATCGGTTCCGAATCTGCGCGTATTCCCCTCGCAGGCCAACTATTTCCTATGCGAACTGACCGGCGCCGTAAGCTCCGCCGAGCTGACGCTGCGGCTGCTCACCGACTTCAACATACTCATCAAGGACTGCTCGACCAAAAAAGGCTTCCCGCAAGGGCGTCAGTTCATCCGTCTGGCAATCCGCGACCGCAACGACAACTCGCTACTGACTTCGGCCCTTGCCAAGTGTCTGACCAATTAGCACATAAAGCCATTCGCGGCTCCGTGTGGGCCACAGTTGACCGCATCACGGTTATGGCCGTGACCTTCGCGGTAAACCTCGTAATGGCCCGACTGCTCACCAAAGGAGACTTCGGCCTCGTCGGGATGGTCTATGTGTTTACCAACATATCCAACGTGCTCATCGACGGCGGCTTCGGCTCAGCCCTCATCCAAAAGAAAAACCCGACGCAAACCGACTACTCGACCGTGTTTTTCTGGAACCTCGGGCTCGCCATGGCCCTCTACGCCCTGCTCTACCTCGCTTCCGGCCTGATTGCCGACTTCTATCACCAGCCGCAGCTGGTTGGCATCACCCGCGTTCTCGGGCTCATCGTCATTGCCAACTCGGTGTTCGTTACGCAATTCGCCAAACTCCGCATAGAATTCCGATTCGGCACTCTGGCCGCCATCAACATTTCGTCGGCCCTGATTGGCGGCGGGCTATCCATCCTGCTGGCCACCCGCGGCTACGGCGTTTACTCGCTCGTGTGGGGCCAGGTATGCACCGGAGCCCTCCAATGCCTGCTGATATTCATTTTAGGCCGCTGGCGCCCCTCGCTCGAATTCTCGATTGCCACCATGCGCTCGCTGTTCGGCTACGGCGGCTACCTGCTGGCCGCAAACATTCTTCAGGTGGGCTGCAACAACGTGCAATACCTCATCATTGGCCGACGCTTCTCCGACAGCCAGCTCGGCCTCTACTCCCAGGCCCAGAAAACCGACCAGATAGTCAGCTACCACATTCCGCAAATCATAGTGCAGGTAATGTTTCCGCTCTACAGCAAACTGCAGGACGACAAGGAGCGCCTGCTCCAGACCCTGGCCATGAACATGCGCGTGGTGGCCTTCCTCGTCTTTCCCGCAATCGCCATGCTCATCCTCCTGGCCGAACCGGTGTTTGACCTGCTCTACGGCGACCAATGGATACCCGCCGCCCCATACTTTCAGGTGTTCTGCTGCGGCGGATTTTTCGTGGCCCTGCAAAACATCAACTTCTACGCCGTTGCAGCCAAAGGCCACAGCCGCACCCTCTTCCGCTGGAGTTTCTACAAATGGAGCGTGCTCCTTCTGTTGCTGCTCGTCGGCATGAACTTCGGAATCTACGGCATACTCTGGGCCCTCGTCGCCAGCAACATCAACATCTTCCTGACCAACGGCCTCCTCGCCGCCAAACACGTCGGCTTCCGCCTAACCACACAACTCCGCGCCATACTCCCAGTAGGCATCCTCACCGCAGCAGTCGCCGCGGCAGCCTACGCCACTATCTCCTGCACCGGCATCAACCGATGGTTCATCATCGCCATCTACCCCACCCTCTACCTCGGCATATCCGGCATATACGCCCTCTTCGTCAAAATAGCCTCCGAGCGCAGCAACTCCCGGTAATAATCCGCCTTCCGCTCCAAAGCCAACGGATACGCCCGGCTCGTCGACGGCATACGCCACAAACTCAACCCCGCCGGACCCTCCACTCTCGCCCCCATCTTCGGCGGCTCAGTCCCCGTGAGCTGCGCAATAACCTCCGCAGCCTTCTCGCCCGTCGTAGCAATCGCCCGGCACTCCGGCATCCGCGCCAATAGCCCCGGCAAATCAACCGGCTCAACAATCTCCAGAAACTTATCCGAAGCATTATTCCGCAACCGCCGAACGGCATGCCCCGTATCGCTCATCGCAATATGATGCTCCGTCAGCATCCCCTTGATGCGCTCCAGATCAAAACTCCGCCCGTCGGCCGCAAACAACGCCCGCCGGTCGCCATAAAAAATCAGCCCCATCATCGGCCAGAAATCATTAGTCCGGTTCGGGTAATAAAACTCCATGGCCCACCGCTTGGGCTGCGGCGGAAACGTGCCCATAAACAACACCCGTGCCCCCTCGGGCACGAATGGCGCGAACGGATGATACTCCAATTCAAAATCTTCACTGTTCATCATACACAAGAAATAACGCATTTGACCATAAAAAATCGCATTTTGCTACATAAAAATTCACATTTAGCCACAAAAAAAATCGCAAAAAACTTGCACACCTCAAAAAAACTCCCTAACTTTGCACCGTCAAAAACGGAGATTCGCTAGCTCAGCTGGTAGAGCACAACACTTTTAATGTTGGGGTC
>CAMWSP010000075.1 GCA_947176935.1 uncultured Porphyromonadaceae bacterium
AGGTGGAAGTGACCAAACCCGAAGGCATCGTAGGCACCGAAGTCAAGAAGCAACACTGGCTCAACAAGTTCTCCTCGCTGCTCCAGTTCTCGCAGGCGTTTGTCAGCCCCAACTGGTATCAGGGCGGCAATAACTCGCTGAACCTGCTGGCCGACTTCCAATACACCTCCAAGCTCAACACCAAGTTCCACCCCAAACTGATGTTCGAGAACTCATTCCAGTGGCGCACCGCAATGACCCGCACCCCCGACGATGAATACCGCGACTTCTCGCTCACCGAAAACCGATTCCAGGTCAACTCCAAGTTCGGTTACAAAGCGTTCTACACCTGGTACTACTCCATGCAGGCCATGTTCAAGACCCCTGTGTTTATCGGCTATAAGTCCGGCACCATGTCCCGCACGGCATCCCTGCTCTCGCCCGGCGAATTCAACCTCGGTGTCGGTTTGACCTATAACTATGCAAACAAGAAGAAAACCTTCGATCTGTCGCTGTCCATATCACCCGTTTCCTACAACCTGAAAACCTGCATCGACAAGGAAATCGACGAAACCGGATTCGGCATTGAACGCGGCCATAAAACCTACAACGCCGTCGGTTCGAGCATCGAAGCGAACTGGAACTGGCAAATCTGCTACAACGTGAAGTGGAAATCGCGCGTGTTCGTATTCACCAACTACGAAAGGTATCAATATGACTGGCAGAACCAGTTCGCCTTCCAGCTGAGCCGCTGGTTCTCGGCAAACCTCAATGTCGACGCCCGCTATGACTCAACCATGCACCACACCACTTCGTGGTATAAGACTCAGCTCTCCGAACTCTTCTCGTTCGGCTTCTCCTACACCTTCAGCCATTAACGCAGTGGCAGAGCCGACAGCAGCGAGCGGTAGGTCAGCTGCACCGAAAGGTATTCCAGCCTGGCCGACAAATAGAAGTTCAGCTCGTTGAAATAGTCGATATAGCTCATCGCACCGCCGTTGAGAGCACGTTGCAGCAGCGCTATGTAATCCTTGCCAAAAGCATGGTCATAGTCCGCGAGCAGGCGGCGGGCGCCAACGGCGGCTTCATAATTATCGGTGATTTCAGTGCGGCGCTGCGCGCGGGCGTTCTCAGCCTGAATGCGTAGGGCCGAAGCCTCGAGCCGCGCAGCCTCGGCGCGCTTTCCTGCCCCATATTCGGGCAGGCGCAGCCCAACGGAGAAGCCGTTGTAGACCACCGGACCCTCCTTTTCCATCACATAACCCAGGCTGAAACCCGGCGCGAGTCCCAGGCGCTCGGCGCGGGCGTCGAGTTCCTGAGCGTCGGCTGCGGCATCAAGGGCCGCTCCTTCAAGGTCCGCCGCGGCCAGATACTCCTCCAGCGGGTGCAGTTCCTCAACGCCATACTCGCTCAAATCGGCTATTCCGGCGGGGAGTTCGCCGCCGTTCAGCACTGCTATCGCCGCCAGCGTTTCGGAGCGCTGGCGGGTGGCGTCGGTCAGCTGCTGCTTCATGGCCACTTCCTCCAGGCGCAGCTTGCGGTGGTCCAGCTCGGTGCTCTCGCCCTTTTCGAGCATCAGGTGCATGGCGTTATGGAGCGAATCGAGATTGGCAACTATCGCGTCGAGCATGGCAACCCGCTGATTGGCGCAAACCAGCTCGCACATCAGCGAGCGAGCCTTCAGCTTCAGGTCACGTTCGTCAGCAACCGCGCGCGCATCCAGCGCGCGGCGCGCGGCCGAGGTGGCTCTACGGCGCGCGCCATACGCTCCGGGCCAGTCAAAAGCCTGCGTGACTTCAAACTCAAGTTTTGTAACCTCGCCGACCATCGACGGCCACTTATAGGCGAATCCCACTTCGGTTGCCTCGAGCCGATTCTCGGCCACTCGGTTTATAACCTCGGCGGCTGCAGCCGCACGCGAAGCACGCAGTTCGGGGTTGTTAGCAACTATTTCGGCAACATAACCGTCAACTGAGTTTTGTGCGGCGGCAAATGCCGGCACAAGGAAAAGAAACATATATTTGAGTTTCATGACTGAAAAGTTACATAAAAATCCCTGTTTTGCTACATTTTTTTCGGGATTTTGCCACATTTTTTTCGGGAATATAACCATGAATATACAATAGGAATCACATAGATATTCAGCACAGTAGAGCTCAGCAAACCGCCGAGAATCACTATCGCCATGGGCGATTGAATCTCATTACCGGGAGCTAAACCGTTGACTGCCAGAGGCAACAGTGCCAGCGCCGAGGTCAGCGCGGTCATGACTATCGGCAGCAAGCGGTCTGCCGAACCTACGCTGACACGCTCAGCAACATCCAACCCATTAGCTGCCAGTGCGTTATAGCGGCTCATCAGCAGCATGCCGTTGCGGGTCGAAATGCCCATCAGCGAAATGAAGCCGATAATGGCCGGAATGTTGACCTCGCCGCCGGTCAGCGCCAGAATGAACACCCCGCCTATGAGAGCTAAAGGCATGTTTAACAGAATCATAAGCGCCTGAGCGCGCGAGCGGAATTCGCCGTAAAGCAGCAGCGCAATCAGCAGAATGGCGCCGATAGTGGCCAGCGAAAGGGTGCGCGTGGCGGCGGCGGAATTCTCGAACTGACCGCCATATTGCAGATAGTACCCCTCGGGCAAGCTAACATCCTCGGCCACATTGCGTTGAATCTCCTCAACTGTCGAGAGCAGGTCGCGGTCGGCAACGTTGGCCGAAATGATTATGCGGCGCTTAACGTTCTCACGGTTAATGGCGTTCGGGCCGGTCGACGATATGATTTCCGCAACCTGCTCGAGCGGCACCGTACCCTTCTCGGTGGCTATGGGCAGCGACCGGAGCGCCTCTATCGAGCCGCGGGCCGAAGGTTCGAGAACAACCGTCAGGTCATAGGGGAAGTCGCCGTCATAAACGCGGCTGACCTGCCGCCCGCCCATGGCGGCGTCTACGTAATTGCGGAAGTCGGCCAGCGACAGGCCCAGCCTTGCCAGCTCGGCGCGACGCGGCCGCAGCAGCAGCTCGGGGCGCTCAACTTGCTGTTCCACATTGAGATCCACAACGCCCTCGACCTCCGCCGCGGCTCCCTTTATCTGCTGCGCGAGCCGGTAAAGAGTGGGCAGGTCGGGACCGAACAGCTTGATGGCTATCTGGCTCTGCGCGCCCGATAGCATGGCGTCGATGCGGTGGGAAATCGGCTGACCGATTTCAACGTTCACTCCGGGCAGTTCGCCCAGTTTGTGGCGCAGCTCGGCCTCCAGCTCGGAGCGCGACCGCTTGTCAAGTTTATATGGCACCTCCAGCTCGGAAACGTTCACGTTCAGAGAATGTTCGTCGAGCTCGGCACGGCCGGTTTTGCGGGCCACGGTGATAACCTCGGGGCTCTCCATGATTATCTGCTCAACGCGCCGGCCAACCTTGTCGCTCTCCTCGAGCGAAACTCCCGGCAAGGTCGCAACGTTTATGGTAAACGACCCTTCGTTGAATTTCGGAAGGAATCCTCCCCCCAGGGTCATAAACAGCCCGCCGGCAGCTATGAAGAGCAGCACCGTGGCCGTCAGAATCAGTTTCGGATGGCGCAGAGCCGAGTCCAGCGAGCGCGAGTAGGCCTTGCGCAGCAGTGCGGCCGTTGGCGGTTCCTTGGCTTCCTTTTTGCCCGAAGGCAGATAGGAGCAGAGCACCGGAGTCAGTGTCAGTGCAACTATAGTGCTGGCAATCAACGCCACTATAAAGGCCACACCCAACGGAATCAACATGCGGCCCTCGATGCCGCTGAGGAAAAACAGCGGCAGGAACGACGCTATGATAACCAGCGTCGAGTTGAAAATCGGGGTGCGCACCTCGGCCGACGCGTCAAACACCACCTTTAGCACAGGCCGGCGCTCCCCGGCAGGCAGGCTGCTGTTCTCGCGCAGGCGGTGGTAAACGTTCTCAACGTCGACTATGGCGTCGTCCACCAGCGAACCGATGGCAATGGCTATGCCGCCGAGGCTCATGGTGTTGATGGTAAATCCTAAAAGATGCAATATCAGCAGCGTAACGAAAATACTCATCGGCAGCGCCACGAGCGACACCAAAGTGGTGCGCAGATTCATCAGGAAGAAGAACAGCACTATGGCCACGAACAAACCGCCCTCGAGCAGCGCGCGCTGCAGATTGGAAATCGAAGTGGATATGAAGTCGGCCTGACGGAAAATATCGGTGTGCACCTCCACTCCCGCCGGCAGCGAAGGCTTCAGGTCGGCCAGCGCGGCGTCAACGCGCTCGGTCAGCCCTATGGTGCCGGTTGCCGGCTGCTTGGTAACTGTTATGATAACCGCCGGCTCGCCCTCCACCGAAGCCGCACCTATGCGCGGCTGAGCGGCGCCCTTGCGGATTGTGGCCACATGGCCCAGCGTCAGTCCGCGCCCTATGGGGGCGGCGGCCACCGAGGCGGAATCGGTCGTGTTTATGTCGGCGCGCACCAGATATTCGTTGCCGAAATCGGTCATAACGCCGCCCGAGGCATTATCGTTCAGACTCTCGGTAGCCTCTAAGACTTCGGAAAGATTCACTCCATAGGCCTTCATGCGGGCCGGATCGAGAAGCACCTGCAGCTGGCGCTCTTCGCCGCCGATAACCGAAACCGACGATACTCCCGCCAGCGAAAGCAAACGCGGACGGATAACCTTGTCGGCTATGGTGCGCAGTTCCATCATGCTCACCGAATCGCCGGGCGCCGAAAGCCCGATAATCATCATTTCGCCCAAAATTGACGCCTGAGGGCCCAAAATCGGAGCATTTACGCCCGCGGGCATATCGGCGGCAACCGCCGCCAGACGCTCGCTGACCATTTGACGCGCAAGGTAAACGTCTGTGTCCCAGTCGAATTCAACCCACACCACCGAAAAGCCCGGCGATGAGGTAGAACGCACCCTTCGAACACCCGTAGCGCCATTCACCTGAGCCTCAATCGGATAGCTCACCTCACGCTCCACCTCCTCCGGCGCGAGCCCGGGCGCCTCCGTCATCACCACCACCGTCGGTGCCGTCAGGTCAGGGAATATATCAACCTCGGTTCGCGTCAGCGACCAAATGCCCGCCATCATTATTAATGCGCTGAGGGCGAGCACTACTATGCGGTTGGCCAGCGCGGAATGGATAATTCTGTTAAGCATCAGTGGTTATGTGAATGTCCTTCGGGAATAGCACCTGAGCTCTCGGCCAGACGCACTGTTATAGCACCGGCGGTAACAACCGCCTCTCCCGGTTCGAGGCCGGAAGTTATTTCAACGCGGCGACCATCGGAGGCGCCGAGCGTAACGGCATGCTTCTTATAATGTCCTGGTGAACAGCGGGTAAACAGGAAATATTCGCCCTGCTGCTCAACTATGGCGCCCAACGGAACGGAAAGCACTCCGGGGCGCGGAGCACCGAGCAGATAAACCTCGCCCCCACTGCCGGGAGCTATGAGGTCATCGCCGTTGAAGGTGAAATAAACACATCCATAGCCGTTTTCGGCCGACACGCCCGATTTCTTTCCGGCATGTTCGCTCAGGGTGAAGTCGCCGATGCGCGCATCGGTAATTCCGGCCAGTTCGGCATAGCGGTCGGCCGGCACTTCGGCGTGAAGAGTCAGACGCGTGTCAGAGCTGACGGTGACAACCGGCTGACCTGCTTGAACATAGGAGCCGTCTGCAACCAGCAGAGAAGTAACCACGCCGGCTATCGGTGAGCTGACGGTGGCCGACGATGCAGCGGGCGAATATTCAGCCTCAGCCCGCTCCAGCTCGGCTTTTGCGGCGTTATAGGTCACGGCGGTTACAAGGCGGTCGCGATAGAGCGGCTCCAGGCGCTCAACCTCGCGGCGCGCGGCATCAACCGCAGCCTTGGCCGCGCGGTTGGCGTCGCCACCGCTAACTGCCGAGGGATTCACAACGGCCAAAACCGCTCCGCGGCCAACGGTTAAACCCTGATTTACACCGCGATAGCTAATAGTGCCGGCCACGGGAGCCACGGCCTCGGCCGTGTTGGCTGCCGAGCGCTCAATAACGCCGCTCGCGCGCAAAACCGTTGCAAACGGGGCGGGATAAACAGTGTCGACCTCAACGCCGAAATGCTCGGCCTGCTCATCCGGCAGTTCAATCAAATCCGAGTGCTCATCATGCTCATGTTCAGAGTGCTCCGAGAACTCCGAGTGCTCCGAGTGCTCATGATTGCGCGCGCAACCCCAGCAAATCAGCGCGGCGGCTGCAATAAAAATCTTAGTCTTCAACATTGGTTCTTGCTGCTTGATCGCGTGCTAATTGGAGTTTTGCTTTGAGTTGTTCGAGGCGGCGGTTGCCGGCGGAGATTACGCCCATCGCCTGACTCAGACGATAGGTATCCGCAATGGCATGAACCTCCTTGGCCGAAAGATTGGCTGTAGGAGCCTTTTTGCCGCCGGCAAAGGTCAGAGTGGCCGCACTGCCGTCGATAGCCACGGCATAGACGCCCAGAGTGTCGGCCTTCGCAGCCGGGAAGCGCAGGCTCTCGCGGCTGAGGCGGTCCTCGGGGTCGTTCTTAACAACGCCCGATTCGGCCGAAGTGCCGCGTGCCGACAGGCGGATTGACGTGTGGCGCGTGGAGTTACCGGCCAGCGAGCTAATCATATAGAACTCTCCGGCGGGGGTCAGACGGGCCACTGCCGTGTTGCGGTCACGCCAGTTGGCGGGAACATCCTTGTGAATCATATAGGGTTCGAAAACGTCGTCGCTCGCAGGCACGCTGTTGAACAGCCCGGAAATAGAGTCGACATAGGCCGACGCAGCAAGCATTTCCGCCTGCAAGTCAGCTATTTCCTGCTCGGTTTTGCGTTCCATAACCCGCGGACGCAGCGCCAGGGCGGCTCGGCCGGCTTCAATCTGTTTCGGATAGGTTGCGCTCAGCGAGTCGAGCAGCGCTTCGGCCTGAGCGTAGTCGCCGCGGTCAAGCGCGGTTGAGGCTTCGGCCACCATTGCATTGGCAGCCTCTTTGTCTGGATCGCTGCCCGAACAGGCGCCCAGGGTCAGGGCGGCGCAGAGAATCAGCGCCTTACTTGCTTCTTTCAACATTCTTTACTCCTTTAATGGTTTTAATTTTGCGAATCAGGGCGGTCAGCGCCGACGTGGAGTTCACGCCAACAGTCAAAGTGCCGCGAAAAAGGCCGTCGTTGGAATCGATGGCTATGTTGCGCAACTGAATGTCGCGCTCTTTGTTGATAATCGACGTAATATTGGTAACGATGCCGATGTCGTCAACGCCCATAACCGATATGGTTGCCGGAAAGGCGGAATCGTTCGAGCCCGACCAGCGCGTTTCGATGATGCGGTAGGGATAACGCTCGCGTATGTTGGCGGCGTTAGGACAGTCGGTGCGATGGATTTTAACCACGCCGTCGGAACTGATAAAGCCGAAAACGTCATCGCCATAAATCGGATTGCAGCAGCGCGCAAGCTTATAGTTCATGCCCTTGAGCTTCGATGAGCCGATAACCAGAACGTCCGACGACGAGCCGGAGCTGCGCCGACCGGAGTCACCTTCGGCCTCGGACGGAAGCACAAAGTTCTCGGCCGAGCGCGAGGTGTCGGCGCCGGCAGGCGCTTCGTCGGGCGCGGCAAATTCGGCATACTGCTCCAGAACGCGGTTGGCGTCGAGTTCGTCAACCCCGATGGCGGCAAAAAAGTCGGTAACGGTCTTATAGCCCATCTTCTTGATGAAGCGCATCAGCGTGGGCTCATCGATGTCGAGCTTGCGGTTCTTGGCGCGGCGGTCGAGCGTTTCGCGCCCCAGGGCCGCATGGCGGTTCTGCGCCTCGTTGAGCACCTGGCGGATTTTTGTGCGCGCCTTGGAGGTCACAACGAACTGCAGCCAGTCGCGCGTGGGCGATTGCTGCGCCGAAGTGTTGATTTCAACCGTGTCGCCGCTCTGTAGCCGGTGGTTGATTTTGCGGTTCTTGCCGTTGATGCGGCCGCCGGTGCACTGGCAGCCCAATTTGGTGTGGATACTGAACGCGAAATCGAGCACCGTGGCCCCTTTGGGCAAGCGATGAAGGTCGCCGCGCGGAGTGAACACGAACACTTCGTCGGAATAAATATCCATGCTCATGTTCTTCATCAGCTCCAGCGGGCCGGAGTCGGCGGTTTCGAGAATATCGCGCACGTTGTTCATCCACTGGTCCAGACCATTCTCTCCCTTGATGCCCTTGTAGCGCCAGTGCGCCGCCAGGCCCTTTTCGGCTATCAGGTCCATGCGGCGGGTGCGGATCTGCACTTCCACCCAGCGCTCCTGCGGGCCCGCAACCGTTATGTGCAGACTCTCGTAGCCGTTGGTTTTCGGAATGCTTATCCAGTCCTTCATGCGCGCCGGATTCGGGCGATACATATCGGTCACCACCGAATAGGCCAGCCAGCAGTCGGCCTTTTCGCGCTCGGGCGGAGTGTCGATGATAATGCGTATGGCAAACAGGTCATATATGTGGTCCAGGTCGTTATGCTGCTTCTGAATCTTATTCCATATCGACGAAATCGACTTGGTGCGTCCCTTGATGTCAAATTTTAGCCCGGCGGCTTCGAGGCGCGCCTTGACCGGAGCGATAAAATCAGCGATATAGGCGTCGCGCGCGGCCTTGCGCTCGTTCAGGTCGTGGGCTATACGGGTAAACACCTCGCGGTTGGAATACTTCAGGCTCAAATCCTCCAGCTCACCCTTGATGGCATAGAGGCCCAGGCGGTGGGCCAGCGGCGCGTAGAGATAGCGGGCCTCGGCGGCCACGCGGCGAACCCCCTCCTCGTCGGGATGATGGTTGATTGCGCGCATCAGCTGCAGGCGCTCGACTATAACGGTGATAATCACGCGTATATCCTGCGCGAACGTCAGCAGAAGATTGCGGAAATTCTCATCCTGCACCGAAGCGCCGCGGTCATAGAGGCCGTTGACCTTGTTCAGACCATTGACCAGCTTGGCCACGTCGGCGCCCCAATCCCGCTCAATATCCTCCAGGGTCAGAAACTCAGCGCCTGCCAGAGGAGCCAGCAGCAGCGCCACCCCCATCGAACGGTCAGGACTCAGCGCCGACGCCATCAGTTCGGCCGTTTGCAAGTTATGAATCAAACCATTGAGGCCAAAATGGTTGCGTCCGTAATAGCCACCTTCAATACCGGCGGTTAGAGTTTGGCGCAGACGCGCCGAATCAGCAGGCTCGAGCACCGGCCCGTAGGCTCTCAGCACCCGACCCACCAATGCAGGGAGCTCCGCGCGCTCCCGGGGCGTCAGAAAATCATTTTCCATAATCGTCCGCAAAGTTAAGCATAATTTTCCGCAACCGCGTTGCAATTCCCCTCATTTTCCCATTTTCTCCTTAATTATAGGGGAAGGGTGACGCCGGCGGAGGCGAGGG
>CAMWSP010000076.1 GCA_947176935.1 uncultured Porphyromonadaceae bacterium
GAGCACCTGACTGTTAATCAGGGGGTCGTTGGTTCAAGCCCATCTTGAAGCGCAAGCCGGAACGCAATCGCGTTCCGGCATTTGTTTTATTTTTTGAGTTTTTTGCCGACCCATGCGGCAAGAATCGGGCCGAAGGTGGCACCCAGGGCGCCGGCAAGGCCGATGGATATGTAGTAGCCGGGGTCGGAGTTGTGCAGCCCGAGCATATAGCATCCGCCGGAAACGAGTGCCCATACAATCAGGAATGACAAGGTAAGGGAAAGGAACTTTTTCATGCTGAAAATTGCTGCTATACTGGTTATGCGGACAAAGTTACGGATTTTTTCTGATTTTTTAACGGCCCAAGTCAAGAAAAATGCTTAAATTTGCACATTGATAATTAAACCCCTTATAACTTAAAACGATATTTTGATTATGGCAAGTAAAGCATTGCTCGTGATTCTCGACGGGTGGGGCATCGGCAACCACTCAAAAGGCGACGTTATTTATCAGACTCCCACTCCCTATTGGGATTCACTGCTGAAAACATATCCTCACTCCGAACTTCAGGCAAGCGGCGAAAACGTTGGTCTGCCCGACGGCCAAATGGGTAACTCCGAGGTAGGTCACCTCAATATCGGCGCCGGCCGCGTTGTTTATCAGGATCTGGTTAAAATCAACAAGGCTATTGCCGACGGTTCGATTCTGAACAATCCGCAAATCAAGGCTGCTTTCGAAACCGCTCAGAAAACCGGTTGCGGTCTTCACCTGATGGGCCTGACCTCCAATGGCGGCGTGCACTCGAGCTTTGACCACCTGTTCGCTCTCTGCGACATCGCAGCCAAGTATGGTCTGAAAAAAGTCTATATCCACTGCTTCATGGATGGCCGCGACACCGACCCCCGTTCGGGCAAGGGCTTCATTGAGCAGCTGCAGGCCCACTGCGCTCAGAGCGCCGGCGAGATTGCCGACATTGTTGGCCGCTACTATGCCATGGACCGCGACAAGCGCTGGGAACGCGTTAAGGTCGCCTACGACCTGCTGGTCAACGGCATCGGCGAGGAAGCTACCGACATGGTTGCCGCCATGCAGAAGAGCTATGACAACGACGTGACCGACGAGTTCATCAAGCCCATCAAGAACGCCAACGTTGACGGCACGATAAAGGATAACGACGTTGTTATCTTCTTCAACTACCGCAACGACCGCGCAAAGGAAATGACCACAGTGCTGACCCAGCACGATATGCCCGAGGAAGGCATGCACACCATTCCCGGCCTGCAGTATTACTGCATGACTCCCTACGACGCATCGTTCAAGGGCGTGAACATTCTTTTCGACAAGGAGAACGTTGACAACACCCTGGGCGAGTATCTTTCAAAGAACGACAAGAAGCAGCTCCACATCGCTGAAACCGAAAAGTATGCCCACGTTACTTTCTTCTTCAACGGCGGCCGCGAAGCCCCCTACGAAGGCGAAGAGCGCATTCTGGTTCCGTCGCCCAAGGTTGCCACCTATGACCTCAAGCCCGAAATGAGCGCATATGAGGTTTGCGACAAGCTGACCGACGCTATACGCTCGCAGAAATTTGACTTCATCGTGGTTAACTATGCCAACGGCGACATGGTAGGCCACACCGGCGTTTATGAGGCTATTGAAAAAGCAGTCGTAGCCGTTGACGAATGCCTGATGGCCACTATCGAGGCCGCCAAGGAATCGGGCTACGAAGCAATCATCATCGCCGACCACGGCAACGCCGACAACGCCATCAACCCCGACGGCACTCCCAACACAGCTCACTCGCTCAACCCGGTGCCCTGTGTTTACGTGACCGCCAACAAGGATGCCCACGTTGAAAACGGCAAGCTTGCCGACGTTGCTCCGACTATTCTTAAAATCATGGGAATGCCCCAGCCGGCAGAAATGTCAGGTAAGGCCCTGATCTGATGGACCGCAAAGGCAAACTCTATTTTCGCTATGGAACAATGGGGTCGGCAAAAACGGCCCTATTGTTGACCACAGCCTATAACTTCGAGGAGAGAGGCATGCGCTACGTGTGCCTCAAACCTATTATTGACACACGCGAGGAGCGCAACGTTATCCGTTCGCGCATCGGCATAGAGCGCGAGTGCGGGTGGATTATGGCCGATACCGACCTCTATCTGCTCGCGCAGCAGCTATGCGAAAAGGCCGGATGCCTGATAGACTGGTTTCTGATTGACGAGGCTCAGTTCCTGTCGGCCGAGCAGGTCGATCAGCTGGCCCGTCTGGTCGATGACTACGGAGTGAACGTTATCTGCTACGGACTCCGCACCGACTTCCGCACGGCACTTTTCGAAGGCTCTCGCCGACTGTTTGAAATCGCCGACACTATCGACGAAATCAAGAGCACCTGTTCCTGCGGCCGCAAAACTATTGTCAACGCCCGAATCGGCGCCAACGGCGATATGGTCGAGGAGGGCGCTCAGGTTGAAATCGGCGGCGACGACAAGTATATAGCCGTGTGTCGTAACTGCTGGCGCAACAAGCGCATCGAGCAAGCCCAGCGCAACGCCCTGCCGTTTGACCTATGAAGCGTATAGCCTTTTTGCTGGCAGTTATGGTTGCCGCCGTTGCCGCTTATTGCGCGATTCCTCACTACACTGACGAGAATCTGAATTATCGCGTAACGTATAAGTGGGGTTTCATACAGAAGCAGGCCGGCTCGGCTAACTTCATGCTGCGCAAAACACCGGAGTATTATACCGCCAGACTTACCGCACGCACCCAGCCCTGGGCCGACCGCATTTTTCAGGTGCGCGACACTCTGAACGGCCGCATGCGTCTGGGCGACATGGCTCCTCTGGTCTACGACAAGGTGACTCACGAGAAGAACGACTATCGCCACGACCATCTGACCTATACCTACAGCGGCGACGTTATGACCGCCAAGAGCCGCCGCCTGCGCTACAACAAGCAAGGCGAACCCTATTACACCGACACCACTCTCGTTGCCAAAATGCCCGGCACAGACATGCTCAGCGTTTATTATCTGGTGCGCCGCCTTCCGTTTGACACCATGAAAATCGGAACCATTGCCCACGCGAGCATCTTTTCCGGCAAGCGGATAGAGAACCTTGCGGTGAAATATCTGGGCAAGGAAAAAGTTGAGCTGAACGGCAAAACCTATGAGTGCTACAAAATCAACTTCTCCTTTTCCAGCGAGAGGTTGAAGAACTCGTCGGCGCCGATGTGGGCCTGGATAAGCACCGAGGGGGCGCGCGTGCCGGTCAAGCTGGTGGGCGAACTGCCTATCGGGCAGATTCAGGTTCTTTGGAACGACCCCGACGGCAAATATTAAAGCAAATTATTTATCACAATATCTTATCGCACAACAATGAAGAAAATCTTTTCAATGGCAGCAATGCTGAGCGTGGCTCTTTCGGGCATGGCTCAGACAGAATCGACCGACTCGGTTGAAAAGAAGCCCCAGGGCTTTGTGTTTACCGACGTGGTAACCATTCCTTCCACTTCCGTTAAAAATCAGAACAAGTCGGGCACATGCTGGAGCTTTGCCGGCACCGGCTTTATCGAAGACGCCGTACGCAAAGTTAAGGGCGACTCGCTCGATCTGAGCGAAATGTTTACCGTTCGCCAGTGTTATCTCGACAAGGCCCGCCGCTATGTTCGCCTGCAGGGTAAGGGCACAGTTGACCAGGGCGGCAGCATCGTTGACGTGGCCTACGTTATGGACAACTACGGCGCAATTCCCGAAGAAGTTTACAATGGCCTGAACTATGGCGAGGAGAAGCACGACCACGCCGAACTGTCGCGCGCGCTGATGGCATATATGAACGCAGTTGCCGGCAGCCGCAAAATGACCACCGCCTGGGAAGCCGGTCTCAACGGTATTCTCGACGCATATCTCGGCCCGGTTCCCGAAACTTTCGAATATCAGGGTAAAACCTACACTCCGAAGAGCTATGCCGAAAGCCTCGGCCTTGACTTCGGCAATGATTTTGTTGCGCTGACTTCGTTTACCCATCATCCCTACTACAAGCCTTTCGCTCTGGAAGTTTGCGATAACTGGCTCTGGGCCCCTTACTATAACGTGCCCCTCGACGAGATGATGAACATTATTGACAACGCGCTCGAAAACGGCTACACCGTTAACTGGGCCGCCGACGTTTCCGAACCCGGATTCAAGTGGAAAGAAGGCTATGCAGTTCTGCCCGCCAAAAAGACCGAGGCCGACCTGAACGGCACCGAACTGAGCCGATGGGTAACCCTTTCGAAAGCCGACCGCGAAGCCGAAGCATATAAGTACACCGGCCCGTCGGACCTGCTGGAAGTTAATGTTACCCCCGAAGAGCGCCAGCGCATGTTTGACAACCACGAAACCACCGACGACCACGGCATGGTTATCGTAGGCACCGCTACCGACCAGGAAGGCAACAAATACTACAAGGTTAAGAACTCATGGGACACCAACCAGGTTTACGACGGCTATTTCTATGCTTCGCGCCCCTATGTTATGGCCAAGACCATGAGCTTCATGGTTCACAAGGACGCTCTGCCCAAGAACATTAAAAAGCAGCTCAATATTAAATGAAATCTCTGAAAGCATTTGCAATCATCGCGTTGGCTCTGGTGGGTTTTGCCTCGTGCAAAACCACCGAGGCCAACTATCGCGCGGCCTATGAAGCCACGCGCGCAACTCAGGCGGCTGCCGATTCCGACGACGGCCTCGACGAGAACACCCGTAGGCTGCTGGCAAAGAATTCGCGTCAGAAGCAGGTAACGCACATTGTGGGTAGCGACACCATCCAGTATGTTACTATTTTCGGTCGGCTGTATGAAAACCAGTCGGTTGAGCGGTTGCCGCAGTTCTCGGTGGTTTCAAATGCTTTCTCTCAAATTTTCAATGCCCAGGCCCTGTGCAAGCGATTGAAGGAGGCCGGCTTTGAGAATGCGTATATTTTCTATACCGCTACGCCCGACTATTATGTCGCAGCCGGAGGCAGCGATGATCTTTCTGACATTCCCGCAATAATCAAGGCCCTGGACAAGGCCGGCAATCCCGGCTCGCGCAAAGGCTTCCCCGCTGTTATCAAAAGCGGCATCAAACGATAAGACAATGATTCTCGAAAAACAGATGGCCGACCTCGGCCGGTATTGCACCCTGATGACCAAGGTGCTGACCGCGCCCGACCGCTGGATGGTGTTTCTGAAGCGCACCATCGGCGAAATGTTCAAACTCGGCATTGACTCCATTCCGCTGGTAATCACCATATCGGTGTTTATCGGCGCCGTTATAACGATTCAGATGCAGCTGAACATCAGTTCGCCGTTGCTACCGGCCTATGCCGTCGGCCTGACAACCCGCGAAATCATTCTGCTGGAGTTTTCATCGTCGATTCTGTGTTTGATTCTCGCTGGTAAGGTCGGCTCAAACATTGCGTCGGAAATCGGTACCATGAGGGTGACCGAGCAGATCGATGCGCTGGATATTATGGGCGTGAACTCCGCCAATTATCTGATTCTGCCCAAGGTTCTGGGCTTTCTGCTGATTATGCCGGTGCTGGTTATTCTTTCGATGGGCACTTCGATTATCGGCGGACTGGCCGTTGCTTACTTCACCGACATGATTTCGGTGAGCAAATTCACTTATGGTCTGCAGGCGTTCTTCAATCCGTGGTATGTATGGTACTCGCTGATAAAGTCGCTGGTGTTTAGCGTGATTATTACTTCGACCTCGTCGTATTTCGGCTACTACGTCAAGGGCGGCGCGCTCGAAGTGGGTAAAGCTTCGACGCAGGCTGTTGTGAACTCCTCGATTTTAATTCTATTGTTCGACGTTATTCTGACCAAACTCCTGCTGCAATGATTAAAGTTGAGAATATAACCAAGTCTTTCGACGGCAAAACGATTCTCCACGACGTTTCGTGTGAGTTTCAGACCGGAAAAACCAATCTGATTATCGGCCAGAGCGGTTCGGGCAAAACGGTGCTCGTAAAGTCGATTGTCGGTCTTGTCAGACCAGAAACCGGACGGATTCTTTTCGACGGCCGCAATCTGCTGACGATGAATCAGAAGCAGACCAAAGACCTGCGCAAAGAAATAGGCATGCTTTTTCAGGGCTCTGCGCTGTTCGACAGCGAAACGGTTCTCGGCAACGTGATGTTCCCGCTGGTTATGTTTTCAGACATGACTCCCGGCGAGATTCGCGACCGCGCGCTGTTCTGCCTTGAGCGCGTGAACCTCAAGGGTGCAGACTCAAAATATCCGTCGGAACTTTCGGGCGGCATGCAGAAGCGTGTGGCCATTGCGCGTGCCATTGCGCTGAATCCGAAATATCTTTTCTGCGACGAGCCGAACTCGGGTCTTGACCCGCGCACTTCGATTCTGATTGACGAATTGCTTTCGGATATCACCCACGAATATAACATCACAACGATTATCAACACTCACGACATGAACTCGGTGTTGGGTATCGGTGAGAACATTGTTTTTCTCAACAAAGGCCACCGCGACTGGGTGGGCAACAGCGAGCAAATCTACACCTCGGACAACAAGGCGCTGATAGATTTTGTGTTCGCTACCGACCTGTTCCGCAAGGTTCGTGCCTATGAGCTTCAGAAGCGCGGACTCTCCTGATACCAGGCCGCGAAAGCATTGTTGACAAGTCGGACGCCGCCTATGGTGGGGTAGTTGCCGGAAAAGTACCAGTCGCCCGAGTGCTCGGGCACTGCTTTGTGAAGCCCCTCGAGAGTCTGAAAAATGATCTCGACGGGGCATTCTATTTGTTCAGGCGATAGAATCTGCGCGATTTTCGCGGCGATTTCCTCGTTGGTGAACGGTTCGTAGACCCGCTTGACCCAATTCTGCTCTTCGGGGCGCTCAACACACAGACGGTAGGTTTCAGCAAGGATATTTTCCATGCCGCGCTCGCGCAGCAGTTCAACAGCCGCCTTGAAGGCTATAAAGTCGGTCATGCGGCTCATGTCGATGCCGTAGCAGTCGGGGTAGCGCACCTGCGGCGAGGAGCTCACTATAACGATTTTGCGGGGATGCAGGCGCGAAAGCATGGTCAGAATAGACTGGCGCAGGGTTGTTCCGCGCACTATTGAGTCGTCGATAACAACGAGATTGTCGATGCCTTTTTCCACGCAGCCGTAGGTTACGTCGTAGACATGGGCGGCCAGTTCGTCGCGGCCGGCACCTTCGGCTATGAAGGTGCGCAGCTTGATATCCTTTATGGCGACCTTGTCGACGCGCAACCGCCGGTTCATAATTCCCGTGAGTGATTCGGGGGTAAGGCGGTTTTCGGCCTGCAGTTCGAGTATGCGGGCAGTCTTATCGTCGGTCAGGGCCTTTTCCATACCTTCGACCATTCCGATGAATGCCACCTCGGCGGTGTTGGGTATAAAGGAGAAAACGGTGTGGTCAAAGTCATGGTCAACGGCGTGCATTATGGCGTCAGACAGGTTGAAACCAAGCGCTTTGCGCTCGCGGTAGATGTCGGCATCCGAGCCACGCGAAAAGTAGATGCGCTCGAACGAGCATTTTTCCGGTTTGGCTTCCGGCAATATGCGTTCGACCGACATTTTCAGGTCGTTGGTAACGATTAGTGCGCATCCCGGCTCCAGTTCCGTGACATCCTGAATGGGAACGTTGAAAACGGTTTGGATTACCGGCCGCTCGGAGGCGAGAACAACCACTTCGTCGTTGGCGAAGTAGAATGCCGGGCGAATGCCTTTAGAATCGCGAACGGCAAACATATCGCCTGAGCCGGTGGCACCGCAGATAACGAAGCCGCCGTCCCACGACGGAGCCGCTCCGCGCAGAATGCGGCCGATGTCGAGGCCGTCTTCGATGGCGCGCGACAAGGCCGGTTCTTCCATTTGGTCGCGCAGCAGGCGGAACAGGCGCTGGTTTTCCTGGTCGAGCGAATAGCCGAGCTGTTCGAGCAGAACAACCGTGTCGCCATAGAAGCGCGGGTGCTGGCCGGTGGCTACAATAGAGTCGAAAACGCGGTCAACATTGGTCAGGTTGAAGTTGCCGCAGAGGAGCAGATTGCGGCTTTTCCAGTTGTTGCGGCGCAGAAACGGATGAACATAGCTGATTCCGGACTTGCCGGTGGTTGAGTAGCGGAGGTGGCCCATGTAGATATTGCCGATGAAGGGGGCTTCCTCTATCGAGGGAGCTTCGGCAATCTGGCGGCGCGCCGAGTCGAATATTTCGGTGATTGCGCCTGCGCCGAGCGCGCGTTCGCGGAAAACGTATTCGGTTCCGGGGGGAGTGTTCATTTTCACCACCCCGATGCCGGCGCCTTCCTGGCCACGGTTGTGTTGTTTCTCCATCAGCAGATAGAGCTTGTTGAAGGCCCACTGCTCGGTGCCGTATTTGCGGCGATAGTAGTCGATGGGTTTCAGGAGGCGAATCATCGCCACCCCGCACTCGTGTTTCAGCTGTTCCATTTAGCTTAGCGTATGAAAAGAAGCTCGCGATATTTGGGCAGAGGCCACATTTCGTCGTCGACCTCCAGCTCGAGTTTGTCGATATTGTAGCGGATAACGTCCATGTGGGGCAGCACCGTGTCGTGGTAGGCGAGGGCCTTTTCGCGCTCGGTTTCGATGCGGTTCGCAACTTTGCGGGCCTCAATCATTTCGTCGACTTCCTTGCGGATAATGGCAATGTGGGTTGATATGCGCTCGATGGCTGCCATATCCTGCGCGGAAATAGCCTCGCATTTTTCAGCGGGGAAAATCTGCTTGATTTTATAGAGGTTATCGAGCAGCACCGACTGATAGCGCGTGGCTACGGGAACGACGTGGTTGATGGCCAGATCGCCGAGCACTCGGGCTTCAATCTGAATTTTTTTGGTGTACATTTCCCACTTCACCTCGTTGCGCGCTTCGAGTTCCACGCGGCTGAACACTTTGGTGCGGTTGAACATTTCAACGCTCGACGGGTCAAGGTAGGAGTCGAAAATCTTAGGCGCGGAGGTTTCGCAGTCAAGGCCGCGTCGGGCTGCTTCTTCCTTCCATTGGTCGGAATAGCCGTTGCCGTCGAAAACGATGTTGCGATGTTTCTTCACCAGAGCCTTGATTTGGTTCAGGATGGCTTCGTTGGGGTTCTGGCCTTCCGCGATGGCGGCGTCAACGCTGTCGGCAAACCGGTTGAGCTGGTCGGCTACGGCGGCGTTGAGGGCAATCATGGCCGAGGCGCAGTTGGCGCTGGAGCCTACGGCGCGGAATTCAAAGCGGTTGCCGGTGAAGGCAAAGGGCGACGTGCGGTTGCGGTCGGTGTTGTCGAGCATGATTTCGGGAATCTGATTCAGTCCGAGGCTCATGCCCTCCTTGCCCGAAAGGTTTTCGAGGTCGGAAGCCGAGAGGTTTTCCAG
>CAMWSP010000077.1 GCA_947176935.1 uncultured Porphyromonadaceae bacterium
GGTTGAAGATGCTGTTGATTTTTTCGGTGGTGATCATATTGTTTGAGTTGTTTAGGTTGTTCTTGTTTTGCTTGTTTGACTGGTAAACGCGAGAAGTTGCAGGAAGGTTGATGGTGTAACTGCTTTGTAACCGTCTTTTAATTTCATTGCAACAAACCGCCTTTTTTTACCTATTTTCAATCCGGTTGAAAAAATTACATCGTTATGTGAACCTTTTCGGTGTTGCTGATGTTATAATAGTGTAAAGCGACTGAAAGAGTGCTTTTCATGTGTGAATGATTGTGATAATGATTGGTTTATTATTCGACGAGGAGTGACTGTGAAGCCACTCCTCGCTGCATTTTCCGCTAACAGGTTATCGGGTTTAGTTTTTGGTTCCGGTAATGACAACAATGGTTGAGAGGTCGTTGTCGATGTTTGTAATGCTGATTATCATGCCCTCCTTGGCATAATAAGTTATGTCGACTTCTTCCTCTTTATAATTTGAAACCTTGGGCAATTTGGCCTTCTTTATGGTTTTGCGGCACTTTTTCAGGAAGGCCTTCATTTTAGCCTCGTCGGTGCATGATGCCGATTCAATGGCTGTTATGTCGGTGATGTAATTGTCCAGGCCGTTGTTGGCAGCCGTTCCAAGGACAACACTCAGCGCCCCCGACAGATGCCCTTGGGGAGTCACCGTCTGGTAGTTATAATCGTCGAAGCCACTGAGCAGATTGGAGTCGTTGGCCGGCTTTGCGGCTGCTGAAACTGAGCAAGCGAGCAGAACGGCCAGGCCTAAGGAGCAGAAGAATTTTCTGAGCATAATAAAGAGCTGATTTAAAGTAAAATTACGTCTGCAAATATACGAAAAAATTTTGATATTGTATGAAATGTTCCGGGAGGGGGTGGGTTATTCGTAGCGGATGGCTTCGATGGGGTCGAGGTTGGAGGCTTTGGCGGCAGGGTAGAAGCCGAACACGATGCCGATTACGGTGCACACGACGAACGACAGTATGACCGAGAAGGGGTCGATCTGGACCGGCCAGTTGGCGATAATCTTAATCATCCAGGTGGCAACGCCGCCGAGCAATATGCCGAGAATGCCGCCCGTGACGGAAATAATCACCGCCTCGATGAGGAACTGGGTCATTATGTCGCGCCCGGTGGCGCCGATGCTCATGCGCAGGCCGATTTCGCGGGTGCGCTCCGTTACGCTCACAATCATGATGTTCATGATGCCGATGCCGCCAACCAGCAGCGATATGCCGGCCACGGCCGCGAGCAATACGGTCATCATCGACGAGGTGGAGGATATCATTTCGGCCAGTTCCTGCATGGAGCGGATGGTGAAGTTATCTTCCTGCTCGGGCCGGAGTTTATGGCTTTCGCGCAGAATGTTGGTGATTTCGGCTATGGTGGCGTCGGTCTGGTTTTCGTCGATGGCCGAGGCTTGCAGTCCCTGGATGTAATCAATGGCCAGCATGCGCTTCATGACGGTGGTGTAGGGGACGAGAGCCATGTCGTCCTGGTCCTGACCCATGGTGTTGTAGCCTTTTTCGTCGAGCACGCCTATAACTGTAAGCGGTATGGAGCCGAAGCGCACGATTTTGCCTATCGGGTCGGTGCCGTCGGGGAAGAGGTTGTTGACGAGCGTTTTGCCGAGCACGCAGACTTTGGCGGCGGTTTTTACGTCGGCTTCAGTGAACATTTCGCCGTCGGCTACCTTGCGCTGCCTGATGTCGAGGAACTGGGTGTTGACGCCCTGGGCCTGCGAGGGGTAGTTGTTGTTGCCGTTGACCCACTGGCCGGAGGAGGACACCATGGGGGTTATGCGGTCAATCATGGTGGCCTGCGAAACGATGGCGTCGTAGTCGGCCGGTTTGAGCGTTTGCATGTCTTCGCTGCTCTGCCTGACTCCGCCGCGGCGCTCGGCTCCGGGCATGATCATTATCATGTTGCTGCCCATTTCGGAAATCTGCGCCTTGATGGAGTTTTTGGAGCCTTGGCCGATTGCGAGCATGGCGATTACGGCTCCGACGCCGATGATAACGCCGAGCATGGTGAGGAAACAGCGCATTTTGTTGTTTCCCAGCGCCTTGATGGCTATCTTGGAGGAATTGGATATGTTCATGACTATTCGGTTTCGACGGGTAGGCTGCGGAATACTTCTTCGGCCGATTTGATGTCGTTGTTGTATTGGTCGCTGACAATGTGGCCGTCGCGTAGCATTATGTTGCGCGAGGAGTAGAGGGCAATTTCCGGGTTGTGGGTTACGAATATGATTGTTTTGCCTTCGCGGTAGAGACGCTGGAACAGGGTCAGAATCGAAAAGGAGGTGCGGGTGTCGAGGTTGCCGGTAGCTTCGTCGGCAAGGATAATGACCGGGTTGTTGACCAGGGCGCGGGCTATGGCTACGCGTTGCTGCTGGCCACCCGACATCTGGTTGCTTTTGTGGTAGAGGCGTTCGCTCAGGCCGACTTCGCGCAGGCATTTTTCGGCACGTTCGGCGCGCTCTTTGGCGCTCACCGCGGGGTTGTAGAGTAGCGGCAGTTCTACGTTTTCCAGGGCTGTTGTTTTGGGCAGCAGATTGTAGTTCTGGAAAATGAATCCGATTTTGCGGTTGCGGATTCGGGCGCGTTCGTTTTTGTTCATGCCTTTGACCGGAATGCCGTCGAGGAAGTATTCGCCCGACGTTGGGGTGTCGAGGCATCCGAGGGTGTTGAGCAGAGTTGATTTGCCCGATCCGGAGGTGCCCATGATGGTTACGAATTCACCTTCGTAGATGGTGAACGATACGCCACGGAGCGCCTTGACGGTTTCTTCGCCGACCTTGAAGTGGCGTTTCAGGTTTTCGACCTTGATAATCTCTTTAGCCATGGTCGCTACTTATTTTTTCTTTGAGCCGGGAGGTTTGGGCATGAAGGGGTTTTCCTGAGCCTTGGCGGCATCGGCGTTGCCGGACTTGATTTCCTGATATTGCAGCGCAATCTTGTCGCCATCCTTGATGCCGGAAACGATTTGCTGATAAACGCTGTTTTTCATTCCGAATTCAACTGCGGTTTCAATCAGGGCGTTGTCGCGCAGCACCCAAACGGTGTGTTCCGCCGGTTTTTCGAGCGGCCGGGCTTTGGGGAGCGACGATTCCTCAATCTGCATCGGTTCGAATTTGAGCGCCTTGAGGGGAACGGCTATGGCGTCGTCGATTTTCAGAGTGTAGATGGAGAGGTTGGCCGTCATGCCCGGAATGAGCTTATGGTCGGGGTTGGTGGTGGATACTATAACCTCGTAGGTTACTACGTTGTTGGTCGTGGTCGGGCTGATTCGCACCTGTGTCACAGTGCCTTCGAACGTGTCGTCGGGGTAGGCGTCGACCGTGAAGGTTACGCTCTGGCCGACTTTTACCTGGCCTATGTCGGCTTCGTCAACGTTGCCTACCACCTGCATATGGTCCAGGTCGGCGATTACATAGAGGCTCGCAACGCTCATGTTCGACACAACGGTCTGGCCCACTTCGACTTCGCGCGAAACCACAATGCCGTCGATGGGCGAGGTGATTTCGGCGTAGGTCAGGTTTTTGGCGGCTCTGACGCGGTCGGCCTGGGCTTTCTGCCAGGCCATGCGGGCAACTTCATAGTCCTTGCGGCTGGTCTGGTATTCATAGTCTGAAATGAGCTTTTCGGCGTAGAGGGCTTTGTCGCGTTCAAAGTTTGCCGACGTGTAGTCGTAGGTGGCCTTGGCCGATGCCAGCGTGGCGTCGGCGCTCTGCAGTTCGCTCTGCAGAACCGTTTTGTCGATTTCGGCAATCAGCTGCCCTTTGGTCACCTGGTCGTTGAAGTCTACCATCAGGTTGCTGATAATGCCGGTTACCTGAGTGCCGACGTCGACCGACGTTACTGATTCCATGGTTCCGGTGGCGGTTACTATCTCCGACAGGGAGGTGGGCTTCACGGTGTAGGTTTCGAGCTCGAAGGCTTCTTTTTTCGAGCATGAGCAGACTGCGAGAATCATCGCCGAGGCTGCCGCCGTCAAGGCGATTTTGGTTTGTTTGGAGTTGTTCATTTATCCTGGGGTCTTATTATTTCACATCAAGTTGCTGGGTGGCGTAGTATTGAATGGTCTTTGCGGCGAGAATCGACATGTATTTGCTCTGGAGCAGTTCAAGGCGCGCGTTGAGCAGATTGTTGTGGGCCGAGAGTAAATCAAGCGGCTGCACATAGCCGAGCTCGAACTGGCGGTTAACCAGCGCGTCGGTTTTTTCAACGGCGTCGAGCTGCACGAGTCCGGCGCTATATTTGGACCGGGCGTTGGTGGCGTTGATATAGAGGCCTTCGATGGTTTGCGAAAGATTGTCGAGCAGCTCCTTTTTGTTCAGGTCATATTCCAGCTCGGCCAGCCGCGCTTTGGCAACGGCGCGCTTGGTGCTGTTGCCGTCGAAAATCGGAACTCTGAGAGTCAGGCCTATGTTTTCGTTGAAGTTGCGGCCCATTGACGATGCCCAGCCGGCAGAGCTGCCGGAGTTATAGCCGGTGGCCAGTCCGCCCTGAAGCGAAATCGACGGCAGAGCGCTTGATTTGGCAATCTTGACGTCGTTGCTATAGATTGACTTGGAGAGTTCGTTGCTCCGCAGCTGAGGCAGCCATTCCGAGGCCAGGGTGTAGACTTCGAGCCGGTCGGGGAGGGGAGAGAGCACGTCGGAGTCGGGGAACTCCACGTCGGCCACGTTAAGGTTATAGTCAATGCCCAGGGTTAGAATCTGCTTCAGGGCCATCTTGGCGCTCTCGTAGTTGCTTTGGGCCATGGTGAGGTTATAGGCATCCTGAGCCTGCTGGCTCTCGATCTGGGCCGCTTCAACCACAGAGGTGCGGCCGGAGTCGGCCAGCTTTCTGGCGCGTGCGGCCTGCGAGGTGCTGACCTGCAGGGTCTGTTCGGCGATTTTCACCGCCTCGCCGGCATACATGATGTTGAGATAGGCTTCGAGGACTCCGAGCTTGAGCGTCTTGACAACGTCGTCGCCGGCAATGGCCTGCTGCTGCTCTATGAGCTTGGCCGATTCCGAGCGGTATTTCCGGGCGTTGCCGTCCCAAACGGTCCAGGCCGCACCTATATTATAAGAGCTGCCGTAGGAATTGCTCTTGGTTCCGGCCTCGGGCGCCGGATAGTTGGTGAAGTTCTGATTGGTTGAAAAGTCAACGGTGGGGAGCCATGCGTCTTTGGCCGAGAGCACGTCTTGGCGGGCCGTGAGGATGTTGAGCATGGTTCTGCGCATGTCGGTGTTGTTTTCGAGGGCCCAGTTCAGGCAGTCATTGAATGTCCAGACTGCGGGAGCGGCTGCCGCCGGGGGCGCGGTGATGTCGGCCGCTGTGAGTGTGTCGGCCGGCGCCGGATTTTCGGCTGAGGCAATGCCGCACACAATCAGAGCCCCCAGCGCAGCGAGCAGCCGGGAGGCCTTTCTTGAAGTCAAAATCATAAGAGGGAAATAAATAGTTGAGTCATACGTTTTTTTGACTTGCGAGCGGGCCAACGGTTTAAAAACGACCGCAATTTTAACGGAATTTTTGATTTGTAAAAAATTATTTATAACTTTGCAGTGCGATAATCGCAAGAACATATCTAATTTAGGGGTGCAGACCGTTCGCGAAGGTTTGCTGAGATCACACCCTTTGAACCTGATCCGGTTAGTACCGGCGTAGAGAAAAATTATCATGACGAAGAACTTCTTCTTCGGTGCTTGCGTCCTGGCGGGCGCTGGCATCATGTCGGCAGCCGCACCTGCCGACTCCGTGAGCATCAAGCTCCAGACAGTAGAGGTCAGCGCCAACCGCGCGGACCGCAGAACCCCGGTAGCGTTTACTAACGTGAGCAAAGAGCAGCTGCTGCGCGCCAACGATGGCCGCGACATGACCTATCTGCTCTCGGCAACCCCCTCGGTGTTGGCCACATCTGATGCCGGCGCAGGCATGGGCTACACCTCCATGCGCGTTCGCGGCACCGATGCCACGCGCATCAACGTGATGGCCAACGGCGTGCCCATCAACGACAGCGAGAGCGGAGTGGTTTTCTGGGTTAATATGCCCGATTTGGCATCGTCGGTGCGCGACGTGCAGATTCAGCGCGGCGTCGGAACCAGCGCCAACGGCGGCGCCGCTTTCGGCGCGTCGGTCAACATGATAACCGATGCACCGTCTGAGGACCCCTATGCCGAATTCAGCGCCTCCTACGGCTCCTTCAACTCCAACCGCGAAACCTTCCGCATCGGCTCCGGCCTGCTTAATAACCACTGGAGCTTCGACGCCCGCATATCGCACATGAGCAGCGACGGCTACATAGAGCGCGCATCGTCAAAACTCTGGAGCTACTTCGGCCAGGCGGCATATTCGCGTCCGGGAACCCTGGTGCGGGTGCTGGCTTTCGGCGGCAAGGAGCGCACCTATATGGCCTGGGACTACGCCAGCCGCGAGGATATGGAAAAGTATGGCCGCAGATATAATCCCTGCGGCGAATATACCGACTCCCTTACCGGCAAAACGGCCTATTATCCCAACCAGTACGACTATTTTACGCAGCATCACTTCCAGGCTCACCTGTCGCAGCGTCTGGCCGACAAGTGGAACCTGAACGTTTCGCTCCACTACACCGACGACTACGGCAACTACGAGCAGTATAAAGCCAACAAGAAGGTGAAGGAATATGGCCTGACCGGCACAACGTTCGAAAAGAAAAACAAGGCCGACATTATCCGCCTGAAATATAACGACAACAGCTTCGGCGGCGGTCTGGCCAACGTGAACTACCGCAATGGCGGACTTGACCTGACCTTCGGTGGTGCCGTAAACTACTTCCACGGTCACCACTTCGGCCAGATTCAGTGGGTGCGCAACTATGTCGGCGCCATCAATCCGCTGCAGGAGTATTACGACAACATCGGCCGCAAGCTCGACGGAAACGCCTATGCCCGCGCAACCTACTCGTTCGGCCCCGGCTTCTCGGCGTTCGGCGACCTGCAATACCGCGGCGTGCACTACACCATTGACGGTGCTTCCGACAACTGGAACGACAAGCTCGGCGCCATGGACCCGCTCGACGTTGACAAACACTGGGACTTCTTTAACCCCAAAGTGGGCATGAACTACGACCACGGCCCTCACCGCGCGTTCGCTTCCTGGTCGGTGGCCCACAAGGAGCCGGTGCGCAGCAACTTCACCGACGGCTACAACCCGCTGACTCCCCCGCGCGCCGAACGCCTGTTTGACTATGAACTGGGCTATGCGTTCAATCATCCCATAATCTCCGCCGCGGTTAACCTCTATTATATGGACTATAAGGATCAGCTCGTTCTCAACGGCCAGCTCTCCGACACCGGCAATCCGCTGAGCGTAAACGTTCCCAAGAGCTACCGCATGGGCATGGAGCTGCAGGCCACTTTCCGCCCCTGGTGCGACTGGTTTGACTGGACAGTGTCGGCAACCCTGAGCAAGAACCGCATCAAGAACTTCACGCAATATGTTTATAACTGGGGCGAAGACGACGGCGAAAGCGAAATCCTTGAATTCCACTATAGCGACACCCCCATTTCCTTCTCTCCCTCGGTGATTTTCAACAATGCCTTCAACTTCCGGTATAAAGGCATCGAAGCCTCGCTGCAGACCCAATATGTGGGCAAGCAGTTCATGGACAACACCGGCTCCGAAGCAGTGGCCCTCAAGGCCTATTGCGTGACCAATCTCCACCTGGCCTACACGCTGCCCAAGCTCCCCGGCGTTAAGCAGTGCACCCTCGGGGTGAGCGTTTATAACCTCTTCAACGCCAAGTATGAAAGCAACGGCTACGCCTCGGCCTACTACGATGGCTACGATGATCCCACCCGCAGCGTGCAATACTGGCTCGGCTACTCCGCCCAGGCAACCATCAACGCCATGGGTACCATAACCCTCAAATTCTAAGCGACAAAGTGATACTCGAGATTTTTGGCTTTGCAGTCGGCCTTCTCTACCTGTTCTGGGAATATAAAGCCGACGCAAAAATGTGGATTGCAAGCATTATCATGCCGTTGATTTCCATGTGGATATACTTCTCCAAAGGAATCTACGCCGACTTTGCCATCAACATTTACTACGTTCTCATTGCCATCTACGGCTACTGGAACTGGACGCGCCGGCGCGGAGCCAAAAAATCCACCCTCCCGGTTTCGCGCATTCCGGTGCGCGTGCTGGGCTGGTCGGTGGCGGCCGTTCTGGTGCTCTGGTATCTGATAGCGCAGGTTCTCATCCGCTTCACCGACTCCACCATACCCTGGGCCGACGCCTTCACCACGGCCACGTCCATAGTGGCCCTTTGGCTGGGCGCGCGAAAATACTGCGAGCAATGGCTTTTCTGGCTCGTTGTTGACCTCGTCACCGTCCCCATTCAGATTCAGAAAGGCCTCATCTTTTACCCCATCCTCTACTCCGCCTACTGCGTCATAGCCCTTCTCGGCTACCGCAACTGGCTCCGCCTCCTTCCCAAATAATCCGCATACTTTTATTTGCATAGAAAATCACACTCGCTGGTAATTTGATGATTCCCAGCGAGTTTTTATTTGCGCAGAAAATCCACGCTGCCGAAATCGGGTGTTGAATTTATAGTTCGGATGAGAGCGTCATGTCAACGAGGTTGAAGCGCAATTTCTTGAATAGCATCATGCTTTTTAACCCCAGGCAGTTGTCGCTAACATTGCCATTGCCCGGTTCTTCGGTCAGAACCGTGATTTCCGGAATCGTAACGCTATTGTTCCCAAGAGTCAGCTTAGCATCGGGGAGTGTGTAGCAAGCCATGGACCATGTTCCGCCAACGCCTCCTTGCCTTACGATGTTGCTTTGACAATGAGAAGTGAGAAATTCTTTGTTTTGTTCAAAAAACACCTTGTTGAGATTCCCATGGTTCGCATTTCCCGAATCAAGCAATAGTAATAGCGGCTGATTGTTGATTTCGGCGGCTGCCAGAAAATTCATGCCCGATGAAAAACACATATATCAGAGTTAGATCTACGCCTATATGCTAATGATTATCAATGATTTCCCAGTGACCGCCTTTTTTGGGGCCGATATGCTTTATTAGATGTGACATTTTAACAATCTCACGATCTATTGTCGGAGCACTAACCCCGATTGCTTTAGCTATTGAATCAAGACTAATTGTAGGATCCTCCTGTATTAATTCGAGAATATTACGCTGTCGCTGAGAGATATTTTTAGCATCATTTTTAGCATCATTTTTAGCATCATTTTTAGCATCATTTTTACCATCATTTCCATTTACAGGGACATCATTATTTTCGGTTTTTCGCTGGATGGCTGATTTGAGGGGGAAGGAGACGGTGGCGATGGTGCGGTCGC
>CAMWSP010000078.1 GCA_947176935.1 uncultured Porphyromonadaceae bacterium
TGATCGTCTCGTGGGCGCGGAGATTTGTATAAGAGTCATCCGTTTTTGCGTTTGGATATTAGTTTACTCAGATATTAGTATCGCTCGATAATCATTGCTAATGAAATTAAGTGTTAACTGTAGCAGTTATTTTCAGCGCAAAGATAGTTATTCAGATTGAGAAAAACAAATTCCATAGTCTCGAAAAGCCAAAGGCCAGGCTCCGCCGGCCTCAATGCGAGGGCGGGACGCCCTCGCTCCCATGGGCCAGGCAAAATTAAAGGCGCCTGCTTCTCGTCAGAAGCGGCGCCCAAACTGTCAGTTGGAGTGTTACCGACTGCTTACTTGGAAGCGATTTCGTCGGAAACGGTCAGACACTTGCGGCCTTTAGCGCGGCGGCGAGCCAGGACCTTGCGGCCGTTGGCGGTAGCCATGCGTTCGCGGAAACCGTGTTTGTTAACTCTCTTGCGGTTTGAGGGTTGAAATGTTCTTTTCATCGCGATTTATTGATTAGTTTTACGTAAAATTTCGATTCGGATATGCCTTTATCGGAGTGCAAAGTTAGGCAAAAAAAATTAAACTACCAAAACATTCTTGTATAATTCGGAAAAAGTGCGTAACTTTGCAGCCGTAATCGGAGTGTAGCGCAGCCCGGTAGCGCGCCTGGTTTGGGACCAGGTGGTCGCAGGTTCGAATCCTGTCACTCCGACCTTTTTTGTGTTAAAAATTTGCATGGTAATGCTATTATTTGTAAATTTGCCGCGCAAAAGAAACCAATAATTTCGCATTTAATTTAATAACAAACTCAATAGCAAATGATTATCGTACAAGTAAAAGAAGGCGACAACATTGAAAAGGCCCTCAAAAAGTTCAAACGCAAATTCGAAAAAACCGGCATCGTTCGCGAACTCCGCTCACGTCAGGCCTTTGAAAAGCCCAGCGTTGCCAACCGCAAAAAAATGATGAAAGCGGTTTATGTTCAGCAGCTCCGCTCGGTTGAAGACTAATTGCTGAAAAAACTTTTTGCAAACTTTTCGCCCGAATTATTTGGCGAAATGAAAAGATTGGCGTAACTTCGTAGCGTCGGGAACCGAATCCAAGCCCCGCACTGTTGCGCAATGCCAAAGTCAATCCAATCTTTTCTGGAATATATACGGTGTGAGCTGAATTTGTCGGCTTGCACCGTTTCGGCTTATTCCAACGACCTGGCTCAGTGGGCGGACTTCGCCACCGCCGGCCGGCCCGACGAGCTCGAGCCGCTGAGCGTTACGCAGGCCGACGTGCGCCTGTGGGTGGCATCGCTCAGCGCCGCAGGTTTGGGCGCACGCTCAATCCGCCGCAAGGTGTCGGCCCTGCGCTCCTACTATAAATACCTGTGTGCCCGCTGCGGAGCGGAGTCGAACCCCGCCGCCGAGCTGCGCACCGCCCGACCGCCCAAGGAGCTGCCGGTTTATATCCGGCCCGACGAGCTCAACGAACGCATAGATTCCGCACTGGATGCAACGGAATTCACCGAGCTGCGCAACGAGCTGATTCTAACCATGTTTTACACCACCGGAATCCGCTGCTCGGAGCTCATGAACCTGCGCGACTGCGATATTGACCTGCATCGCGGCGAACTAAAAGTGCTTGGTAAGCGTAATAAAGAAAGAATAGTGCCTTTCGGCACCGAACTTTCAGAAATGATTCAGCGATACAAACAGACACGACCCGGAGGTCCCGGCCAGGCAGGCGAGCTTTTCACCCGCGGCGACGGACGCGCCCTTTACCGCAAAGCTATCTACAACATAGTTCACCGCGCGCTGGAGGGAACCCACGCGCGGAGAATGTCGCCCCACGTTCTGCGCCACTCCTTCGCCACCGACATGCTCAACTCCGGCGCCGACCTCAACGCCGTTGGCAAGCTGCTCGGCCACGCATCGCTCGAAACTACGCAAATCTACACCCACGTAACCCTAAGTGACCTAAAAAATAATTATCAACTCGCACACCCACGTGCACAAAGAAAGGAATAACCATGGAAACTAAGATTCAAGCCATCCACTTCGAAGCAACGCAGCAACTCGTAGACTTCATTGAAAAGAAAATAGCCAAACTCGCGCGCAAGAGCCCCGCAATCAGCGAAGCCGCAGTGAACCTGCGCGTGGTGAAACCCGAAACGCAGCTCAACAAGGAGGTGGTTATGCGCATATCGGTGCCCCACGTCGACGACTATGTAGCCACCAAAGTGGCCAACACCTTCGAGGAGGCCGTTGACCTGGCCATCGCCGCCATCGAGCCCCAGCTCGAAAAAGCCAAAGACCGCAAGTGAAGCCCGGTGGAGCACTCGGAGAACTCTGAGAACTCTGAGAACTCTGAGAACTCCGAGTGCTCCGAGTGCTCCGAGTGCTCCCCCACAGAAACTCAAACAAACTATCAATAATAAACCAATCAAAATGATTCGAAAACTACTACTCGCCGCCTGCGCCGCCGCCTCGCTCAGCGCCGCTGCCGGCCCGGTGGTGCCCACAACGATCGTCGACGGCCAATTTGCCGCCGACACCAAGTGGTACACCATGAAAATTACCGCCAACGGCTTCTACCTGTCGAACCAGGAGGTCAAAGGCGCCATGCCCCTTGAACGCACCTGGAGCATTCCCGACTTCGGCGACCTCTGGTGCTTTGTAGGCTCCGATGCCAACGGCTACCGGATCTATAATCGCGCCGAAGGTACCAAAAAATCGCTCGCAGCGTCCACAAATCCCGCCGGAAGTGACCAAGGAGGCTCGGCTTATCCCACCCTCAAGGCGCCCGGTCAGGATGGTCAGGAATATCTCTGGAACTTCGTTTCAAGCCCAAATATCGCCAATTCCTACTATATTTACGAGCAGAGCAATTCCGCCAACAAAATCAACAACCGCGGTAACCGCCTGGCTTTCTGGACCGCAGGTGCCGACGCCGGTTCGTCGGTAGTCATTTCGCTAATTGATGCGACAACCCCGACGGTCGACGCTTCGGGCGTCATCACCGTTCAGACCTCTCCGCTGATAACCCTGAGCGGCGACGTCAAACCCACCGTCAACGCCGACGGCACTATCTCACTGGGTAACAGCACTTACTATTTCTCCACACCAGACTCCCTGGTGGTCAATGCCGCAACATTCGACCTGCCAGACGGCTCCTTCAAGACCATCACCTCCGCCCGCGGCGAAAGCAACGACCAGCTGCCCGTTCAGGGCCCGCTGACATTCAGCGCCTTACGCGTCATGGCAGCCAAAGTTCCCGCGCAGTCGCCCTACGGCTACGCAGTGTTCCGCTACGACGGCACCCCCGAATATAACATCGTTTACCGCATTCCGGCCATCACCACCGTTGGCGCCGGTCCCCACAAGGGCCGACTCATCGCCGTTAACGACTACCGCTACTGCGGCGGCGACATCGGCGGCGGACGTATTGACCTGCACATGAGCTACTCCGACGACAACGGCCTGACCTGGAGCAAGCCCGACGACGTGCGCAACGCCCAGGGCGAACCAGTGGCCCGCGGCACCGGCAACGCCACTCCCGCAGGCACCAAGCAGAGCGTAACCAACCTCGACTGCGGCTTCGGCGACCCTGCAATCCTTTCCGACCGCGAAACCGGCGAACTGCTCATGGTTGCCTGCTGCGGCCGCATGAACTTCTTCAACTCGCGCCGCGACGACCCGCAGCCCTCGGCCCGCTGGTGGAGCACCGACGGCGGCCAGACCTGGACCGAACCCGACTATGGCCAGTGGGAGCAGATTTACTCGCTGTTTGACAATAACTGCCGCTACGGCCGCATTGACAGCCAGTTTGTTGGCTCGGGCCGCATGGTGCAGAGCTCGCGCATAAAAGTGGGCGACTACTACCGCATTTATTGCGTTATGAGCGGCCGCTATGTTGGCGACAATAACTTCAGCAACATTTCCAACTGGGTGCTCTACTCCGACGACTTCGGCCACAACTGGCACATTCTCGGCGACCCGATGAATCCCGCAGTGGCTCAGGGAGGCGACGAACCCAAGTGCGAAGAACTTCCCGACGGCTCAGTTCTCCTTGCCGCACGCGGCAACGGCGGCGGCCGTAACTTCAACATTTTCCACTACACCGACATAGCCAAAGCCGAAGGCCGCTGGGACACCCACATCAACACCAACCTCGGCACCGGCCACGGCATCAACGCCTGCAACGGCGAAATCCTCATCGTGCCCGTAGAGAACACCACCACCGGCCAGAAGGCTTACATGGCCATCCAGTCGTTTACCAACTCCACCTCGCGCGAAAAAGTTTCGCTGGCATGGAAAGTGCTCGCCTCGGCCGCTGACTACGACGAACCCGCCGACTTCAACACCTGGAACGGTTTCTTCCAGATAACTCCCATGTCGTCGGGCTACTCGACCATGACCTGGCAGGCCGACGACGCCATCGGTGTGCTCTACGAAGAAGCCTCTTTCAACGGCAAGAACTACTCTGAAATCTATCGCCGCGTAACCATCGACGAACTCACCGACGGCGCATGGAAATACGCCCCCGACACCAACAACACAACTGCTTCGGCCCTCCAGGCCGAGGCAGTTGCCCTCCGTGCGGCCGCCGCTGCCGCCGCCAACGGCATGGTGGTCGGCAATCTCACCAACGAAGGCAAAGCCGCAGTGGCCGCTGCCGCCGAAGCCTACGCCGCCAACCCCTCCGACGAAACATACGCCCTGTTCAACGCCGCCGAACTCCTCGACTCCAACCGTCGCCTTCCGCACGCCGAAGCCCTCTACTCCTTCCTCTCCGACTCCAAAAACCTCGCCAACTACCCCAAAACCGACAGCTGGCTCTCAGCCGGCGCCTCGGCCCTGGCCATCGCCAAAAGCGAAACCGACGCAACCCGCTTTGCCCTGATCGAAGCCCCCGAAGGCTTCCTGATTTATAGCCCCTCGACCCAACGCTACGTCTGCTCGACCACCAAACAGACCGAAACCGCCATATCCACCACCGCCGACCGCACCCAGGCCGGAGTCTACACCTTCACCGTTACTCCAGGCCGCGTTTCCATCGTAAGCTCCACCCCGGGCAATGCCTCCTACCCGGCAATCCACATGAACTCAACCTCCAAGCCGGTTATCTGGACAATCGATGCCGCCGCATCCAAATGGGTTATGACCTTCATTGACGATTTCGACTCCATCAACGAAGTTGAATCGGCCGCCGACGCCGACCTCAACGCACCCGCCTACGACCTGCAAGGACGCCGCGCCAACGCTCTCCGCCCCGGCGCCATCTACATCCAGAACCGCCGCAAATTCATTGCCCGCTGATTCTCTATACCCAACAACACGATAAAACCATATGGCACGACCCATTAAAGAAACACCAATCCTTTTTGGCAGCGACGCCCGCCGATTTGAGGAACGAATGCAAAACCCGCCAAAAGTTTCGCCCGAAAAACGCGCGCAAATCCGACGTTCTTACGAAACTATCATCAAAATGATGGTTAACTGATTGATATGACACGCGAAGAATTTCAGGAACGTTGCCGGGTTCGGCGACTAAATATCGGCGACACAGTTTCCTCCTTCGATTGCAACGATGAAGATTTAAACGACTTCTTATTGAATGAAGCGAATCTTTATCGCAATGCTCTATTGTCTGTTACGTACGTAGTCGAGGAAAAAGAAACTGATCAGGTGCTTGCATATTTCAGCCTTTCTAACGACAAGGTTTCAATTTCTGACTTCGACAGCAAAACCGAATTCAACCGATTCCGCAAACATAAGTTTGTCAACGAAAAACGTCTCCGCAGCTATCCGGCAATCAAAATTGGCCGACTCGCAATATCAAGGGATGCCCAACATCAGTCAATCGGCACATATCTCCTGGAGTTTATTCAGGACTACTTCATTATCGACAACAAATCAGGTTGCCGCTTCGTAACGGTCGATGCATATGTCGATGCCATACCGTTTTACATCAAAAACAGCTACCAATTTCTAAACAACGACGACGAAGACAAACGCACCCGCGTTATGTATTTCGACCTCGCTTCACTCCTTTAATTTCGGGATGGGTTCGTTTTTTTATGAAAAAAATTTGCAGTTATGGAATTTATTCGTAACTTTGCAGTCGCAAAAGCCCCTCTTTGTGGGTCGCTGAAATAGATGGTGAGCATAGCTCAGTTGGTTAGAGCGTCGGATTGTGGTTCCGAAGGTCGTGGGTTCGAGACCCACTGTTCACCCCCTAAAAATCATTATCACCACGCCGGAGGCCCGTCAGCTTCCGGCTCTTTGTTTCTATGAACTTCAACCTTCAGGCAACAGCCCCCGGCTCCAACGCCCGCGCCGGAATCATACATACCGACCACGGCGACATCCAAACGCCCATATTCATGCCCGTCGGAACCGTCGGAGCCATCAAGGCCGTGCACTTCACCGAAATGAAGGAGCAGGTCAAGGCCCAGATTATTCTCGGCAACACCTACCACCTCTATCTCCGCCCGGGGCTCGACACCCTGCGCGCCGCCGGTGGGCTGCACCGCTTCAACGGCTGGGACCGCCCGATTCTGACCGACAGCGGCGGCTTCCAGGTTTTTTCGCTGGCCGAAAACCGCAAGCTGACCGAGGAGGGCGCCCACTTCCGCAGCCATATCGACGGCTCGCGCCATCTGTTCACCCCCGAAAAGGTCGTAGACATTCAGCGCGTTATCGGCTCGGACATCATGATGGCGCTCGACGAATGCCCGCCCGGCCAGAGCGACTATGCCTACGCCTCCAAGAGCCTCGACCTGACCATGCGCTGGCTGCGCCGCGGCTGGCAGCGGTTTCATGAAACCGAGTGCCCCTACGGCCACTCGCAAACGTTCTTCCCCATTGTTCAGGGCTGCACGTTTCCCGAGCTGCGCCGCCGCGCCGCATCGGAAGTGGCTGAACTCGGCGCCGAAGGCAACGCCATAGGCGGCCTGGCAGTCGGCGAACCTACGGAAGTGATGTATGAAATGATCGAAGTGGTCAACGAAATCCTTCCCGCCGACCGCCCGCGCTACCTCATGGGCGTCGGAACCCCGGCCAACCTGCTCGAAGCCATTGACCGCGGAGTCGACATGATGGACTGCGTAATGCCCACGCGCAACGGCCGCAACGGCATGCTCTTCACCGACCACGGCATCATGAACATGCGCAACGCCAAGTGGGCCAACGACTTCTCGCCCATTCAGGAAGACGGCGCCGCCGAAGTTGATCGCCTCTATTCCAAAGCCTACCTGCGCCATCTATTCCACGCCCAGGAAATCCTGGCCATGCAGATTGCATCCATCCATAACCTCGCATTCTACCTCAGCCTTGTCGGTCAGGCCCGCGAGCACATTCTGGCCGGCGACTTCGCCGCCTGGAAAAAACAAAAAGTAGAGGAAATAACCCGCCGGCTTTGAAGATTCTCGATAAATACATAATCCGCAAGTTCCTCGGAACCTACGTTTTTTCGCTCGGACTCATCCTGGCGATAACGATTATGTTCGACATCAACGAAAAGCTCGACGCCTTTCAGAAAGCCCCGCTGCGCGAAACCATTTTCGACTACTTCCTGAACTTCCTCCCCTACTTCGCCAACCAGTTCAGCCCGCTGTTCGTTTTCATCTCCGTTATTTTCTTCACCTCCAAACTCGCCGGCAACTCCGAAATCATAGCCATCCTGTCGTCCGGGGTCAGCTTCAACCGCCTGATGCGCCCCTACATGATTTCGGCCGCCGTCATAGCCGCCGTGACCCTGCTGCTATCGGCCTACATCATTCCGCCGGCCAACGAAAAACGCATCAACTTCACCAACACCTACGTTAAGGACAAACGCGTGTCGGTCATATCCAACGTTCAGATGCGCATAGGCCCCGGCGAGGTGGTTTACTTCGGCGACTTCTCCGCCAACAACGAACGCGGCTCCCGGTTCAGCCTCGACAAGTTCGACGGCAACCGCCTGGCCTCGCGCCTAACCGCCCAGACCGCCATTTACCGCGGCGGATACTCCTGGCGCCTGCGAACCTTCTCCCAGCGCACCTTCGGCACCGACCGCGAACTGCTCCGCACCGGCGCGGTGCTCGACACCGTAATCCCCATCGCCCCCAACGACATCATCATATCCCGCCAAGACCAGGAAAAAATGACCTCGCCCGACCTGGCTGAATACATTGACCGCCAGCGCGAGCGCGGAGTGGCCAATATCAAGCAGTTCGAAATCGAATACCACCGCCGCTACGCCTCATGCGCCGCCGCCTTTATCCTAACGGTTATCGGCATGTGCCTGTCCTGCCGCAAAGTCAAGGGCGGCATGGGCCTCAACATCGGCATCGGCCTGGCCCTGAGCTTCACCTACATCCTCTTCATGGGCGTTACGCAAACCTTTGCCATCAACGGTCTGACGTCGCCCGCCGTGGCCATGTGGATTCCCAACATAGTGTTCACCATCATCGCCATTGCGCTCTACGTGCGCGCCAACCGCTACTGAAATGAGCACCTACCTGACCATAGCCGAACCCGCCGCAGCCAAATTCACCGAAAAAATGAGCCGCTTCCTCGCCTTCGCCTATCCCGCCGAATCAGTAGAGCAGGCCAAAGCGCTCATGGCCGACCTCCAGCGCCAATACTGCGACGCGCGCCACGTTTGCTGGGCATGGGTCATCGGCCCCGAAAACCCGCAGACCTACTCCACCGACAACGGCGAGCCCTCCGGAACCGCCGGACGCCCCATACTCGGCCAAATCAACTCCCGCGGCCTGCGCAACGTGGTGGTCGGAGTTGTGCGCTACTTCGGCGGCATCAAACTCGGCACCCCCGGACTCATAGCCGCCTATAAGCTCGCCGCCGCCATGGCCCTCGACGAAGCCCGCATCATTCAGGCCGAAGAAATGACCGAGATAACCCTCTCCTTCCCCTACGCCGACCTCAACCGCGTAATGCAGCAAATCAAACAAACCCCCTCCGCCACCATCCTCGACCGCAACTTCGACAACACCTGCACCCTCCGCCTCCGCCTCCCCCTACTGTTTCTCTTCTTTCTCCTCTCCTCCTCTTCCTCCTCCTCTTTCTTTTTCTTCCTTCTCCTTCACTTTCTTGTTTCTTTTTATTTGAACACTCCCACTATCTCACGGGATAAAGACTCTGAAGAACAGACTGGAGGGGCCATGCCAAAATGCATATTAAGTTTCCCTTAATTCTTTTCATTGTCATTGTTATTTGTGAGACAGGGCCTCATTAGAGAACTTAGATTTAGACCAGACTGGCCTCCAACTCACAGAGATCTTCCTGTCTCTGCCTCCTGAGTGATAGAATTAAAGCCATGTACCACCA
>CAMWSP010000079.1 GCA_947176935.1 uncultured Porphyromonadaceae bacterium
TAACGGTTGCAATCTCGTCATCTCCCACCACCCCCTGATTTTCAAAGGAATCAACGTGGTCACCGACACGACTCTGCAGGGTAGCGCTCTGATTGACGCCATTCGCGCCGACATTGCGGTTTATTGCGCCCACACCTCGCTCGACAACGCGCCGGCGCCCTACGGTGTGAGCTGCAAAATGGCAGAAATGCTCAATGCTGAGATAACCGCCACGCTATCCCCCACCGGCACCGGAGTGATTGCCCGGCTCGCCGAGCCCATAACCCCGGAAGCGCTTATCAACCTATGCCGCAAGGCGTTTGAGGCCGACGGAGTGCGCCATAGCCGCATCAGTCAGGCTCCCGTGCAGACCATCCGAACCCTTGCTCTGGGCAGCGGAGCCTGCGGATTCCTGATTCCCGACGCAATAGCCGCAGGAGCGGAAGCCATAGTGACCTCCGACGTGCGCTACCATGATTTCCTTGACTTCGCCGACCGCATTCTGATTATCGATTTGACACATTTCGACACCGAAAAGTGCACAAAGGAAATTTTTAAGCAAATTATTTCGCAAAAATTTCCTAACTTTGCACCCGTGTTATGCGCACGCGAAACCAACCCCATAGAATTTAAGTAAGTTACACCATCATATGGCAACAGCAAAGAACGAAAAGCCCATGAGCACCGAAGAGCGCCTCACCGCCCTCTACAAGCTCCAGACAATCCTCACGGAAATCGACCGTATCCGCACCATCCGCGGCGAACTTCCCATTGAAGTCAGCGACCTCGAAGACCACATCGAAGGCCTGAAAACCCGCGTGGCAAACATCAAAGCCGAAATGGACGCAATCAAGAAGGCTACCCTCGACGAAAACAACAAAATCGCCGATGCCAAAGCCAAGATTGAAAAATACGACGAACAGATTAAAACAGTGCGCAACAACAAGGAATACGACATCCTCTCGAAAGAAATCGAATTCCAGCAGCTCGAAGTCCAGCTCGGCGAAAAGCGTCTCGGCGAATACGCCCGCGTTCTCGACGCCAAAAAGCACGAAGCCGCTACCACCGACGAAATGATTGCCGACGCAAACCACGTTCTGGAAACCAAGAAAGCCGAACTCGACGAAATCGTTTCCGAAACCAAAAACGAAGAAGAAAACCTGCGCGAAGAAGCCAAGAAACTCGAAGACAACTTCGACGACGAACGCCTGCGCACCGCCTTCAAGCGCATCCGCAAAAACGCCCGCAACGGCCTCGGCATCGTAACCATCCAGCGCGACGCCTGCGGCGGCTGCTTCAACCGCATTCCCCCGCAGAAACAGGCCGAAATCCGCATGCACAAAAAAGTTATCGTTTGCGAATACTGTGGCCGCATTCTGATTGACCCCGACCTGACCGAAGAAGCAGGCCAGAACTAACCCCCACTCCCCCAACCAACTATAGTCTAATCATTTAAACCAACCATAGAACTATGAAGCTTCTGCAGCAGAAACTTTCCAGATACGACGAGCCCCAAAAAGCCAAAGCCGCCGGAATCTATCCCTATTTCCGTGCAATCGACTCAGAGCAGGACCCCGAAGTTACCATCAACGGTCGCCCCGTGCTGATGTTCGGTTCCAACTGCTATACCGGCCTGGTCAACGACCCGCGTATCAAGGAAGCTGCCATCGAAGCCATCAAAAAATATGGCACCGGATGCGCCGGCTCCCCCTTCCTCAACGGAACGCTTGACCTCCACAAGAAACTCGAAGCCCGCCTGGCCGAATATATCGGCAAAGAAGACGTTATGATCTACTCTACCGGCTTCGGCGTAAATCTCGGTGTTGTCAGCACTCTGACCGGCCGTGAAGACTATATTCTCTGGGACGAACAAGACCATGCCTCAATCATCGAAGGCCGCCGACTGAGCTTCAGCCAGAGCCTCAAATACAAGCATAACGACATGGCCTCGCTCGAGCAGCAGCTCAAAAAATGCGACCCCGACAAGGTGAAGCTCATCGTAACCGACGGCGTGTTCTCAATGGAGGGCGACGTTGCCAACCTCCCGGAAATCGTTCGTCTGGCCAAGCAATACAACGCCTCGGTAATGGTCGACGAAGCTCACTCTATCGGTGTGTTCGGCCACGGCGGCCGCGGCACTGCCGACCACTTCGGCGTCACCAAAGATGTTGACCTCATCATGGGCACATTCTCCAAGAGCTTCGCCTCGCTGGGCGGCTTCATCGCCACCGACAAGGAAGTCACCAACTTCCTGCGCCACCACTCCCGCTCCTATATCTTCACCGCCTCCATCACCCCGGCCAGCACCGCCGCCGCCCTCAAGGCCATCGACATCATGGAGCAGGAACCCGAACGCCAGCAGAATCTCTGGGACCTGACCAACTTCGCCCTCGAAGGCTTCCGCAACATGGGCGCCGAAATCGGCAACACCTCAACTCCGATTATCCCGCTCTATATCCGCGATAACTTCAAAACCTTTAAGGTAACGACCGAACTGTTCAACGAAGGTATCTTCGTTAACCCCGTGGTTTCACCCGCAGTTGCCCCCCACGACACCCTCATCCGCTTCTCACTGATGGCAACCCACACCAAAGACCAGGTTGCCCACGGCCTTGAAGCAATCGAGCGAGTATTCCGCGCCAACGACATTATTAAGTAACCGGACCCTCAGAGGGTCAATGCGTAGTGAACGCTTCCAAGGTTAATTCCCCCGAGGAACTGCGGCGGCTGACCCCCGACCAGCTCCCTGAAGTGTGCGACGACCTTCGTCGCACACTCATTCATGAACTATCTGAAAATCCGGGCCATTTCGCCTCAAGCATGGGCGCCGTGGAAATCGCCGTTGCGCTCCACTACGTCTACAACACCCCCTACGACCGCATTGTCTGGGACGTTGGCCATCAGGCCTATGCCCACAAAGTGCTCACCGGCCGACGCGACCGCTTCTCGACCAACCGCAAGCTCGGAGGGCTGTGTGGATTCCCCACCCCCGCCGAAAGCGAATACGACACCTTCACCGCCGGCCATGCCTCAAACTCCATATCGGCCGCCCTCGGCATGAGCGTCGCGTCGAAACTCAAGGCCGACCAACCGGCCCGCAAGGTAGTGGCCGTTATCGGCGACGCCTCGATTTCGGGCGGCCTGGCTTTCGAAGGGCTCAACAACGTTGCCAACACCCCAAACAACATGCTCATCATTCTCAACGACAATGAAATGAGCATCGACCCCAACGTTGGCTCCCTAAGCAAATATCTGGCCCACCTCAACACCTCCAAACGCTATAACGACCTGCGCTATAAGCTATTCCGCTTCTTCCGCAAAATCGGATTGGTCAAAGATAGTTCCCGAGGCCCCATAATGCGCTTCGCCAACAGCATCAAGGCTCTTGTATCGCGCCAGCAAAACATTTTCGAGGGCCTGAACATAAGATATTTCGGCCCGTTCGACGGCAACGACGTGAAAAAAGTCGTCAGCGTGCTCAACGACATCAAAGACATGGAAGGCCCCAAGATGCTCCACCTGCGCACCCGCAAGGGCGCCGGCTACGCTCCCGCCGAGGCCGACCCTGCCCATTGGCATGCCCCCGGCAAATTCGACATTGAAAGCGGCCGCCGACTGAGCTCTCCGTCTGCCACCCTGAAGTGGCAAGACGTCTTCGGCGACGCACTGGTTGAACTCGCGCGCCAAGACAACCGCATAGTCGGCATCACGGCCGCCATGCTGTCTGGCACCTCCGTTGCCACCATGCAGGCCGAATTCCCTGAGCGGGTGTTTGACGTTGGCATCTCCGAAGGCCATGCCGTAACCTTTGCCGGTGGTCTGGCCAAGGATGGCATGAAACCGTTCGTTGCCATCTACAGCTCTTTCCTTCAGCGAGCCTACGACCATGTCTTCCACGACGTTGCCCTCGGCAAGCTCCCCGTCACCTTCTGCATTGACCGCGCCGGCATAGTAGGCGAAGACGGCGCCACTCATCATGGCGCGCTCGATTTAGCCTACATGCGCTCAATCGCCGGAATAACCATATCCGCTCCTTCAACTGCAGGCCAGCTGCGCTCGCTGATGGCAACCGCAGCCAAAGAATCATGCGGCCCGATGGCCATCCGCTACCCCCGAGGCGCTTCGGTCGGCAGCGCCGACACCCCGCTGACTCCGCTCCAAATTGGCCGCGGCGAAAAAGTTTCCAACGGCAGCGACCTGATTTTCCTCAGCGTCGGCCCGATTGGCGAAAACGTTAAGAAAGCGGTTGCCAACCTGAAAGAACAAGGCATCTCGGCCGCTCACTACGACATGATTTTCGTTCGCCCGCTCGACGAAAAAATCATGGCCGAAGTAGCCGCCTCCGGGCTCCCGGTAATCACGGTTGAAGATGGCATACGCAGCGGCGGCTTCGGCTCGGCCGTTGGCGAATGGCTGGCCGAAAACGGCTCCCGGCAGTCTGTTACCCGACTCGGCCTGCCCACCGACTCGTTCGTCACCCACGGCACTCCGGCCCAGCTCTACGCACTCTGCAGTCTCGACCCCGACTCCATAGTCAAAACAGCCAAGAGTCTATTATGAAAATAGTCATTGCAGGCGCCGGCGAAGTCGGCTCTCACCTTGCGAAACTCCTCAGCCGCGAAGCGCAAGACGTAACGGTCGTTGACCGCGATGCCTCGCGCCTCGATGCGCTCGACACCAAATATAATCTGCTCACTGTTTGCGGCTCGCCCACTTCGTTCAACATTCTGAGCGATGCCCGCGCCGCCAAATGCGACCTTTTCGTGGCCGTAACCCCCTTTGAAACCGACAACGTCACCGCCTGCGCCATAGCCAAATCTATGGGCGCAAAAAAAACTGTTGCCCGCGTCGACAATTTCGAATACATGAAGGATAAACACCTTTCATTCTTCAACTCCCTGGGTGTTGACTCGGTGATTTACCCTGAATATTACGCCGCGCGCGAAATTCTCACCGCGCTCAACAAAACCTGGACCCGCCACTGGTTCGAAATGTGGAATGGCGAGCTGATTCTGGTTGGCGTGAAACTGCGCGAAAGCGCTTCAATCGTGGGCATGAAGCTGCGGGAGTTCGGCATGTCGAGCCGCAACTTCCACGTTTCGGCCATACGCCGCCGCCACGATACCATTATTCCCGGCGGCGACGACGTTATCCGCGAAGGCGACATCGTTTACTTCATGACGCGCCGCGAAAATGTCGACGAGCTGCGCGAACTCTGCGGCAAGAGTCAGACCGACGTGAGCAACGTCATGATTCTCGGAGGCGGACGCATTGCCGGCCGCCTCTGCTCCATGGCCCGCGGAAAATATAAATTCAAAATCATCAACGACAACGCCGACGAATGTATGCGCCTGGCCGAGCGCTGCCCGGATGCCGACGTTATCTGCGGCGACGGGCGCGACAACGACCTGCTCATCGACGAAGGCATCAGAAACTACGACGCCTTTCTCGCGCTCTCCGAAAGCTCCGAAAGCAACATGCTCGCGTGCCTCACGGCCAAGGAATTCGGCGTCAAGAAAACCATTGCCGAAGTTGAAAACATCCAATACATCGGCGAAGCCGAAGCGCTCAACATCGGCACCATAGTCAACAAAAAACTGCTTGCCGCAGGCGCCATTTTCCAGCGTCTGCTCGATTTGGACCTCAGCAACTCCAAGTGCATGGCGCTGGCCGACGCCGAAGTTGCCGAAATCGAAGTCAAGGAAGGAAGCAAAATCACCCGCGCCGCCGTCAAAGACCTGAAACTGAGCCACGACATGACCATCGCCGGCCTGATTCGCGACGGCAAAGGCCAGCTCGTAGGCGGCAACACGGTTATCCGTGGCGGCGACCGCGTTGTCGTTTTCTGCCTGACCGGTGCTATCCATAAATTTGAAAAGCTCTTCAACTGATGCGCCGGCTCAACTTCGCCCTCATAGCCCGAACCCTCTGCTCGCTGCTGATGTTTGAGGCTGCCTTCATGGTTGTGCCTCTCATTGTGGCTATCTACTACCACGAAGTCGGCGCCATTCAGTCGTTCAGCGTGGCCGCTCTTATCACTCTGCTCGTCGGGCTCATCGGCCACATTGGAATCAACCCTTCGGTGCGCGAACTGACCAAATACGACGGCGTTATGCTCACCACCCTTATCTGGATAGTATTCTCGATTTTCGGAATGTTGCCCTACATGTTGGCGCCAACAACGTGCATGTCCGTCTCCGAAGGCTTTTTCGAAGCCATGAGCGGTTTCACCACAACCGGCGCCTCACTGACCGGCTCGCTCGATAAACTGAGCCACGCCATCCATATTTGGCACTGCCTGTCGGAATGGATCGGCGGCCTGGGAATCATAATCTTCACTGTGGCCCTCGTTCCGATGCTGAACTCATCGGGCGGCATTCAGATGTTTAATGCCGAGCAGGCCAAGATTTCGCAGGAAAAAGTCAGCCCGCGCATATCAACCACCGCCCGGAGCATCTGGATGGTCTACATAATGCTGACGGCAATTCTCTTCGGGCTGCTCTGCCTGGGGCCCATGTCGGCGTTCGAGGCCTCATGCCATGCGTTTGCCACCGTTTCAACCGGCGGATTCTCAACCACCTCGTCAGGCATCAACGCCTTTCCGTCGGTCTATGTCAAGACCGTAATCTGCCTGTTCATGTTTTTGGGCGGCGTGAACTTCGCGCTCGTTTACCGCGCCATGACCGGCAAACCGCGATTGGTTGCCAAAAACGACACCTTCAAAACATACTGCAAGGTAATTCTCGGCTTTACGCTGATATTCATTGTGGGCATCATAGTCGACGGCGCCTACACCGGCTGGCAGAGCATAACAATCGACCCGCTCTTTCAGGTTGTCAGCTTCATAACCTCCACCGGCTATATGCTGACCGGGTTCTGTTCCTGGGGGCCGACCGTATTCATTCTGGCGCTGATTCTGATGTTTATGGGCGGTTGCGCCGGCTCAACCTCGGGCGGCGCGAAAATCGACCGCATAGTCTATATGCTGAAAGACATGCGCAACTCCGTCAAGACTTCGCTGCGACCCAACGCCGTTCTGCCCGTCAGGGTGAATGGCCGCGTGGTTCCCGCGCGGCAGGTCTCGGTTGCCGTTGCTTTCCTGCTAATCTATGCCATAGTCACTCTCGGAGGCACCACCCTGCTCTCCTTCTGCGGCATTCCGGCCAACGAAGCCTTCGTTTCCGCGCTGGGTGCCATGGGCAATAATTCGCTCTCCATCGCCGACTCCGCCATGGGGTGCGACTACATGGCCCTTAACCCCCCGGCTCGCATAATCCTGTCGCTGCTGATGCTCACCGGGCGTCTGGAAATCTACTCGGTTTTGGTGGTATTCACCCCATATTTCTGGCGCCGCTAAAATTTTTCAGTCCTTTAGCTCGTTTTTCAAAAGAATTTCCGTAAATTTGCAGAAACTTTTCATGTTTCTCAATTTATGGAACACAAAAGCCTCGTTTCAATCGACAGCCTATCCAAAGAGGAAATTCTTCGGATTTTACGCGCCGCTCAATACTTTGAGCAGAACCCAAACCAAAAAATCTTAGACGGGAAAATAGTCGCCACTCTGTTTTTCGAGCCTTCGACCCGCACCCGACTCAGTTTTGAAACCGCAGTTCAGCGCCTCGGCGGCCGCGTTATCGGCTTCTCCGACCCCGCTGCCACCTCAACCTCCAAAGGCGAAACGCTCAAGGACACCATCAAAATGGTGAGCAACTATGCCGACCTGATCGTCATGCGCCATTATCTCGAAGGTGCCGCGCAATATGCAACCGAGGTCACCGACATCCCCATCGTGAACGCCGGCGACGGTGCCAACCAGCATCCCTCGCAAACCCTTCTCGACCTCTATTCGCTCTATAAAACCCAGGGCACGCTCGAAAACCTGACCATAACGATGGTCGGCGACCTGAAATATGGCCGCACTGTCCACTCGCTGCTGATGGCCATGCGCCACTTCAACCCCACGTTCCGCTTCGTGGCCTGCGAGGAACTCCGCATGCCCGAAGTCTACCGCCGTTTCTGCGAAAAAAACAATATTCCCTTCACCGAACATACCGACTTCAACCAGGCGGTTATCGACACCAGCGACATCATCTACATGACCCGCGTGCAGCGCGAGCGCTTCTCCGACATCATGGAATACGAAAAGGTCAAAGACCTCTACACCCTGCGCAACTCAATGCTGGAAACCTCGCGCCCCAACCTGCGCATTCTCCATCCGCTGCCTCGCGTTAACGAAATCAACCGCGACGTCGACGATAACCCCAAGGCATACTATTTCCAGCAGGCCGGCAATGGTCTTTTCGCCCGTCAGGCCATCATTTGCCGCGCTCTCGGAATCGAACTCCCAGTCAAGTAATCAGCCCTATGAATACCGAAAAAAAGGAACTCGCCGTTGCCGCCCTTCGTTCCGGCACCGTTATCGACCACATTCCAGCAGCAGTGCTCTTCGAGGTTGCCAAACTTCTGCAGCTCGAAAACTCAACCTGCATGCTCACCATCGGCAATAACCTCCCCTCCAAAACCCAGGGGCTGAAAGGCATAATCAAAGTGGCCGACACCACTTTCCCCGAGGCGGTGATGAACCGCATTGCCCTGCTCGCCCCGGAAGCCAACGTAAACGTTATCGAAAACTACGAAGTGGTCGAAAAACGCCGCGTTGAGCTCCCCGACACTCTTATCAACGTTGTGCGCTGCCATAACCCCAAGTGCATAACCAACAACGAGCCCATGTCAACCCGCTTCGTCGTCATAGAACGTAACCCCGTAAAAATCCGCTGCAGCTATTGCGGCCAGGTCCACTAACCGGCATGAAGCAACAGTGGCGACCCGGAACAATGGTCTATCCCCTGCCGGCTGCTTTGGTCAGTTGCGGCAGCGGAGTCGATGACTCCAACCTGCTGACTGTGGCCTGGACAGGCACCGTATGTTCCGACCCCGCCATGCTCTATATCTCGGTTCGTCCCGAGCGCTACTCCTACAATATTATCCGCAAAAACATGGAGTTCACGCTCAACCTCACAACCGAGGCCCTCGCCGCCGCAACCGACCGCTGCGGAGTCACCTCGGGCCGCGACCGCAATAAATGGACCGAAAACAACCTGACCCCGCGCCCGGGAATCAAGGTGAGCTGCCCCTACATCGAAGAATCGCCGCTGAGCATCGAATGCCGCGTGCGCTCGATTATTCCCCTGGGTAGCCACGACATGTTCCTGGCCGAGGTGGTCAACGTTCTGGCCGACGAC
>CAMWSP010000080.1 GCA_947176935.1 uncultured Porphyromonadaceae bacterium
TTGCAACTGCGCCTATGGCGATGGCGGATTTCAAGGATTTTAAAGTCATTTTATTTCAGATCGAAAACGGGTTTGAAAGGTGCGGCGGGTTTCATCAGATGATTGATGCAGCCAATCTGCGAGCCGTCGGTGGTAAGCTTTACGGTCAGCTGAGGGGCGCCTTTGGAGATGTTGAGCTTGCTGAGGTCGACCCAAACAACGCCAGGGCTCTGAGTGAGCTGGAAGTAGTAGGTCATTTTGGTCTGGTCGCAGAGCGAATACCACTGGGTGGTGGAGATTTCAGGCTGGTCGGGCATGGAGATTCCCATGGGAACAGCACAGTTTCGTATAATGCCGAACACACCGGCCAGACCGTCGCGGTGGTTCAGGTTTTTGGGAAGCAGAGAGGAGTAGAATGAAGCGCGGGCAAAGCGGTCGCTGGAGCGGTTGGTGCCGGGGAGCATGTGCATGCCGCCGACGTTCTGCCAATAGTCGCGCACGGCCAGCTGCTGAGCATAGAACGGTGCGTTGGTCAGAACCGAGTATTCCGGGCCTTCGGTGATTTCGAGCTTGCCCTGGTTATATTCGATAACGGCGCAGTTGCCGGTGGGGTCGGAAATTGCCATATGGAGCGTTGCGGCCGAGCCGTCCGGCATGTCGGGCGCATAGATATAGAAAAGGTCCTGACGGAGCGCATCAACAGCTTCCCTAACGGTGGCGAAGTTGTCGAGAACATATTGAGGCCATACGCTTGACGACATTTTCTTGCGGTATTCCTTGCCCGGACCATAAGAATAAACCGAGCCCGGCAGGTAGAGCACGTTTGCCGCAAGGCCTTTTTCATTCAGACCTTCGGAGAAGCCCATGTCATAGCCGATGGCCATAACGGTTGCATACTGCGAAACCCATTCGATGTTGTCGGTGGGGTCATCGAAGCTCATGTGCTTTTCGCCGCGGGGAAAAACTCGCAACGATGTGGGAATCGGGGTCTTCCAGTCAAGGGTGCGTCCGGTGGCGGTTACGCTGTCGCCATGGTATACTACGCGGGTGCAAGCGTGAGCTTCATCGGGAGTCATTGCGAACATCATAGCGGCGATAGCCACTGCCGGAATAAATTTTGTTTTCATAATCGGAAATAGATAGTTGAGCGTTAATGTTATTTTACATATCAACAATTCCGATGCTCAAAAAGTTTAGTAGGTGTTGCAAAACTCAAGAATCATGTATAGTAGGGACATGCCCGGCATGTTTCAGTTGATATTCAATCGGTTTTGAAACGTGCCGGAGGCACGTCCCTACGCGGGGGATGGAGTTATGCTACGTGCCGGAGGCACGTCCCTACGCGAGGGGGGATGGAGTTATGCAATGCCCTCCAGACAATAGGTTTACTGGTGACTTAGTCTTCAACGAGCACTACGTCTACTTCCTTGGGATCTTCAGCGTCGCCGAGGTGGAGTTTGCCTTCGCGGGCAAGCCAGCCGAGAGCGGCGTAGATTTCTTTTTCTTTCAGCTTGGTAGCTTTTTTGATAGTCTTGATGGAGTTAGCTTTCTGTTCGGCGAGAGCTTTCCATACTTCACCTGCGAAGGTGCCAATCTGTTCTACTGTCATAACGAATAAAAGTTAGTTTGGTTATGTTATAATAATAAAGGATTTAGGTGTTTTCAACGTTTGCGGCGAAATAAGCCGGTTGCTTTGGAGCCGAAGCGGAGCGCGAGCAGGCTTATGTCGAGCCACGACAGGCTGCTGAACATCCGGCCGAGGAGCGAACGCGAACTGCTGCGGGTCACTTTGCCGCCCAGTGTATTGTGGAAGCGGGCGCTGAGTATTTCGCGGCTGATGAGAATGCGGGTCTCAGTCAGCGCGCGGGCATAGCGGATTTCGTCGAGAGTCAGACCTTCCCATTCGGCCTCCGGGCGTTTGATTGAATATTTGCTTTTCATTCTTCTTCGTTTTCGGTGGTTACGGGGTTTACGGTCAAGGCGCCTTCGGCTTTGTCGGCCGATGGAGGAGCCAGAATAACGCGCGATATGAAGCGGGCAATCGGATCAACAATCAACTTGCGGCTGAATGCTACGGCAATGATTATAATCAAAATGTAGAACGCCGCGATGATAAGGTATGTCCAGCAAGGAGCAAGGCCTCTGAGCAGGAAGTCGGCAACCGACATCGACAGAAAAACCAGGGCCGTAGCGCCAACAACGAAGCATACGGCAACCAGCGCTATGCGGCCGAAAAGCAGGGTGAGCTTTTCAGTGAGCATCAGCTGCAGGTTCTCGACTTCGAGCGAAAACAGGCGCTTGACTTCTGAGCTGATTTTTGAGTAGGGATTCTCCCGCTCCGACGATGAATTATTAAAGAAGTTCATATTAAACATATAGAGGAACGGCGTTGAAAGGTTTCAGCGCAGCGTTCCTCGATTATGGTTGAGTGAAGTTGGTGTTTCAGTTCACACGATGTCCTCATCGTCTGCTTCGAGGCGTGCAATCAACTCGTCGACTTCAGTGTCGCTGAGAATGATGCTGTGCTGGTTGAGTTTTTCAATAAGTCTGCGGCGCAGGTCTTTTCCGGGTTCCGGGGCAAAGAGAATAGCTGCAGTCATTCCGAGCAGCGCACCGCCGATAAAGGCACCCATAGTGCCGACATTTGAATAGTTAGCCATAATTGTATGATTGGACGTGAGGATTATCGGATTGCTTGTTTACTTTCTGGAAAGTTCTTCGGCAATTTCATCGACCAGCTCGTCGAGTTTGCTTTCGCTGGTGGGGCAAATGCCTTTTTCGCGGAGGAAGCGCTTGATGTTTTCACGGGTCTTTTCACCGGATTCGGGAGCAAAAAGTAAGCCGGCAGCTGCGCCAATGGCTGCGCCGCCAATCACTGCGAGGAAGATGCTGAAATTTTTCATTTCTTTATATTGTTTCTTTTAGTTTAAAAATTTGGTTAATGAGTTATTTGCCTTTCTAACGTCGGAGCGGGCCGAAATGTTCGCAAACTTGCTCATTTATTGGCGCAAAGATAATAATTTCCGCCGAAATGACCAAATTTATTCGAAATCTAACCTGACGTCCGGCAAGGAAAGAGGCAGCAATCGCACTATCGGGAGTGAGCTGGGGGGAATTGGAGTTATTAGAGGAATTGGAATTATTAGAATTATTTGGAAGGGGAATAGGGGCTTTAAGGGCTTTAAGGTCGGTAAGGGGGGAGGCAACAATCCGGGCACTACCTGCGGTCGTGCCCGGTTAACCACAAGCACATGCCTCCGGCATTGCGCCCTCACTCGGGTGAGGAATTGTTAATTAGTGATTAGCAAGTAGTAATTTGGAATTTTAAAACGTGCCAGAGGCACGTCCCTACAATGTTTCAGCAGGAGTTTTTGCGAGCAATATAAATATGAAAACTTGGGTTGCGGGTTGCGGGTTAGGTGGATTTTGCTTAACTTTGCAGCATGAACCGTATTTTATCACTCATGTTAGTGGCTGCCGCGCCTTTGTGTGTGGCCGCCCAGAGCGCGACTTCTACGCGCCAAACCGCCGAAAGTATTATGCGCAACCACCCGCCGCGCCTTACTTTCAAGTCTGAAACCATGACTGCCGACAGTTTCCCGAAGTGGCAGGCCGAAATGAGCAAGGCTATGGCCGCGCTCATGAAGCATCCCGAAAAGCAGGCTGCTGCGCCGGTTTTGGAATCATCGGAAAAGAAGGATGGCTACCCCCTTGAGCGCTGGCTTTCGTATCCGCTCGAAGGCTCGGTAGTTCCGTTTATCGTTATGGTTCCGGACTCGACTTCCGGCATGGCCGCCCTTTGTATTCCCGGTTTCGGTCAGACAAAAGAACTGCTGGCTTCTGAACGAGGCATGGGCCATGAATTTATGAAGCGCGGCGTTATTGCCGTAGTGGTTGATAATCCTTCGTGTGGCGAGCTGAACGACAATGGAGTCAATGACTACGTTATTTCCTCGCGCTTCCTGCTGGAAATGGGATGGAGCTGGCTGGGTCTGGCTTCATGGCAGGACCGCGTTATCCTCGACTGGATGAAGACCGACAAACGCATAGACCCGGAAAATATCATTGTCAGCGGTTTCTCGCTCGGCACAGAGCCTCTGATGGTGCTCGGTTTGCTCGACCCGTCAATTAAGGCATTTGTGTATAACGATTTCCTATGCCGCACACGCGAACGCGCTTTGACCATGAATAAGCCCGACAAGAACGGCTACCGTCCGTTCCCGAACAATATTGAGCATCTGATTCCCGGCTTCCTGGCCGAGTTTGACTTCCCCGATATAGTAGCTGCACTGGCTCCGCGCAAGGTTATCTGCACCGAGGGCGGAATGGATCGCGATTTCCGCATTATCGGTGAGGCCTTTACTCTGGCCGGCGCTCCCGAGGCATTCGAGGCTTACCATTATCCGAAGTATTCCGACCCGAAAGATCGCGTATATCTTGATGAGATGCCCAACGGCATTGACCGCGATGAATTCTTCCGTCTGGCCAACGTTGACCCGCCGAGCCATGGCTTTAAGGTCGGACTCGTCGACAAGTGGCTTAAAGCTTTCGGCGAACAAGGTAAGTGACGGCAAACGTTGCCAGACACATCACCATCACAATAGTGAAGAACGCCGGATAACCCACCGCTAACTGAAGCTTCCCGGCCAACATGCCGGGGAGCATCAGGCCAAGCGCCATAATGCCGGTGGAGAAGGCATAGTGCGCGGTGGTGTACTCCGAGCCTTCGCTGAACAGCATCAGATACATCATATAGGCTGTGAAGCCGAACCCGTAGCCGAACTGCTCAACAGCGATGCCGGAGCAGATGAGCAGCATGTTGTCGGTCGGCGCAGCTGCCAGGTAGCAATAAAGGGCGCTGGGCAGAGTCAGGGCAAGAGCCATGGGCCAGATGCAGCGGCGGAGTCCGTAGTGTGCAATGGCTATGCCGCCGATAATGCCGCCAAGGACTATGCCGATAACGCCGAAGGTGCCGTTGGCCACGCCAACCTGCTCCACAGTCAGTTCCAATCCGCCGTCAATGCGCTTATCAAGCAAGAACGGCTGCACCATTTTGCACAGGAAAGCCTCCGGCAGACGGTAGAGCAACATGAACAGCAATGCGGCGATAATACCGGGCCGTTGAAAGAAAGTTTTGAATGTCAGAACGAAATCGCGCATAACATCGGCTACTGTTCTGGCATCGGCGGGCCGGTCGGAGTCAGGCTTGGGTAGAATAATGCGGTGCCATATGGCGGCAATGAAAAAGAGCACGCCGAGACCGGCGAATATCATTTGCCATGCTGTCGAAACCTCAACACCCGAACTCATCATGCGTCCGGCCAGCCAGACTATGCCGCCTGAGGCAATCAGGTTTGCCAGCCGATAGAACGTTGAGCGGATTCCGACAAAGAATGCCTGCTGTTTCTGATTGAGTGCCAGCAGATAGAAGCCGTCGGCAGCTATATCGTGAGTTGCCGAAGCGAAAGCCGCGCCCCAGAATCCGGCCAGTGATATTGCAAGCCATAGAGGGAACGACAAGCTGAGTCCTATAACGGCCATACATACACCCATTGAGAGTTGCATGGCTGAAATCCAGCGGCGCTTGCTGCCGATAATGTCGACAAACGGCGACCACAAGGGCTTGATAACCCAGGGGAGATAGAGCAGGGAGGTATAGAAAGCAACGTCGTCGTTGTTGAGCCCAAGGTTCTTGAGCATAACAACGGCAACGGTTACTACCAGGGCGTTGGGGAGCCCCTCGATCAGATAGAGCGAGGGGACCCACTGCCAGGGTTTACTGTTTGTGTGCTTCAACCCACTTGCGCGCATTGATGAAAGCGTCAATCCAGGGGGTTACTTCGTCGTGGCGGTCATAGGGATAGTAGCCACACTGCCAGGGGAATATGGCACGTTCGAGGTGGGGCATGATGGCCAGATGGCGACCGTCGGCCGAAGCGAGCGCGGCAACATTGAAGTCAGAGCCGTTGGGGTTGCCCGGATAGGTCGAATAGGAATATTTGGCGGCGATGTTATAGTCTGCTTCCTTGCCGCTGAGGCAGAATTTGCCTTCACCGTGGGCCACCCATATGCCCAGCGAACGTCCAGCTAACGAGCTGAGCATTACCGATTTGTTTTCGGGAATATCGAGGCTGAGGAAGGTCGATTCGAACTTATGGGAAACGTTGTGGTCCATGTGCGAGCCGTCTTTCAGGCCGAGCAGGTCGAGTTCCATCATCAGCTGGCAACCGTTGCAAACGCCGAGGCTTAGTGTGTCGGGGCGGGAGTAGAAGCGCTCAAGGGTTGACTTGGCGGTTTCGTTCCAGCGAAAGCCTGAGGCCCAGCCTTTTGCGGAGCCGAGAACGTCGGAATTGGAGAATCCGCCGCAGAAAACGATCATGTTGATGTCGTCGAGGGTTTCGCGGCCGCTCATGAGGTCAGTCATGTGAACGTCTTTAACGTCGAAGCCCGCAAGATACAGTGAATAAGCCATTTCGCGGTCGCCGTTAACGCCTTTTTCGCGGATTATAGCCGCGCGGATTCCGGTGCGTTCATGGCTATAGGCGAGTCCGCGTGTGGTCAACGAGCCGTCAAAATTGGGCGCAAAGTTGTATTTTATGGGTTGTTTGCCGTAATTTTTGGCACGTTCGTCGGCACATTCAACACCACTCTGCAGACGGTCGAGCAGGTGGGAGGGTTTGTACCAGCGTTGCATCAGTTGCTGAGGGTCGAGTTCGAATTCTACGTCGCCGTAGATGCGGAGCACTCCCTTTTCGTCGGGCGAGGCCATCATTATGCATTGCGAGGTGATTCCGAAGGAGGAGAGCACGCGCTCAACCGCCTCGACATCGTCGGGGAGAACCTGGAGCAGCACGCCGGGATTTTCGGCGAAGAGGGTGGCAACGGGGTAGGAGCCGGTGTTGACCGAAATCTTCATCGGTGATTCGGGGGCGAACATCATTTCGAGCAGTGCGGTTACGAGGCCACCGGCCGAAATGTCGTGGAGGGCAGTTACGAGTCCGAGGCGAACGAGCTGCTGAACGGCTCCGAATGCCTTGACGAATTTTTCGGTATCGGCAACGGTGGGAGCTTCCGAACCAACCGCACCGAGGCTCTGCAGCAGGGCGGAGCCGCCGAGGGCCGGTTTGCAGAACGAGAAGTCAAGGCGCATAATCGTTGACTTGACGGGGCGGAGCACCGGGCCGATGATTTTGCGGACATCGTCGGTTTCGGCTGCGGCGGAGATGATAACAGTTCCGGGGGCGAGGACTTTTTTATCGCCATATTTCTGAGTCATGCTCAGCGAGTCTTTGCCGGTGGGGATGTTTACGCCGATTGCGCAGGCAAAGTCGCTGGCTGCCTGAACGGCACGATAGAGCGATGCGTCCTCGCCTTCGTTGCGGCAGGGCCACATCCAGTTGGCGGAAAGCGACACACCTGCGAGGCCGTCGGAGAGCGGTGCACCTATAATATTTGTCAGCGCTTCGGCTATGGACATTACGGAGCCTTTGGCCGAATCAACGAGGGCTACCTGCGGGGCATGGCCGATTGAGGTTGCGATGCCTTTGGCGCCGGTAAAGTCGAGAGCCACGGCGCCGCAGTCGCTCAGGGGCAGCTGAGTGGCGCCCTGACACTGCTGGCGGGCAACCTTGCCGGTAACCGAACGGTCAACTTTGTTGGTGAGCCAGTCTTTACAGCCAACCGCCTCAAGCGCGAGAACGTTGGAGATATATTCAGGTATGCGGTTGGCGTCGAGAGTGACGTCGGCATAGGTATGGTTAACGGTATTGTCGACCATAACGGTTTTTGGCGATGAGCCGAACATGTCGGACATTGCGAGGTCGATGGGCTTAACACCGTCGGGCTGTTCGAAAACAAAGCGGTCGTCGCCGGTGGTTTCGCCGACAACATAGAAAGGAGCACGCTCACGGTCGGCAATAGCCTTGACGGAATCTATGTGGCGTGCGTCCATAACCATGCCCATGCGTTCCTGGCTTTCGTTGCCCACGATTTCCTTGGCCGAAAGGGTGGGGTCGCCAACGGGAAGGGCGCCGATTTCGATTTTGCCGCCGGTTTCCTCGACCAGTTCGCTCAGAGCGTTGAGATGGCCGCCTGCGCCATGGTCGTGGATAGAAACGATTGGGTTTTCGGGGCTTTCGGCCAGCGCACGGATAACGTTGGCCACACGCTTCTGCATTTCGGGGTTGGCGCGCTGAACGGCGTTGAGCTCAATGCCGCTGGCATATTGGCCGGTGGCTACGGAGCTGACAGCACCGCCGCCCATGCCAATGCGGTAGTTGTCGCCGCCCATAACGATAACTTTTTCGCCGGCGGTGGGGTGGCCCTTGAGGGCATCGCGCTTATTGGCGAAGCCAACGCCGCCGGCAAGCATGATGACCTTGTCGTAGGCATAGGAACGGCCCTGCTCGTCGTGTTCAAACGTGAGCACGGAACCGCAAATCAGCGGCTGGCCGAATTTATTGCCGAAGTCGCTGGCGCCATTGGATGCCTTGATGAGGATTTCGGCGGGAGTCTGGTAGAGCCAAACTCGCGGGTTCATGATAGTTTCCCAGGGTTCGGGAGCCGCTTCATGGCGGGGGTAGGAGGTCATATAGACGGCGGTACCTGCCATGGGGAGCGAGGCGCGTCCTCCACCCAGGCGGTCGCGGATTTCACCGCCGGAACCGGTGGCCGCGCCATTGAAAGGTTCAACGGTAGTCGGGAAGTTATGGGTTTCGGCTTTCAGCGAAAGAACCGATTCGATGGGCTTGACTTCGAAATAGTCGGGACGCTCGGGGTTAACGGGCGCGAACTGGTCGATTTGGGGACCTTCGACGAACGCCACATTATCTTTATAGGCGCTGACGAGCTTGTGGGGGTGCTCCTGCGAGGTCTTTTTGATGAGTTTGAAGAGCGACGAGGGCATTTCCTTGCCGTCGATAATGAAGGTGCCGTTGAAGATTTTGTGGCGGCAGTGTTCAGAATTCACCTGGGA
>CAMWSP010000081.1 GCA_947176935.1 uncultured Porphyromonadaceae bacterium
GCCGAACTTGTCGTTGAGCACCTTGGCGATGGGAGCAAGGCAGTTGGTGGTGCAGGAAGCGTTGGAAACGAACTGCTGACCGGCATAGGTCTTGTCGTTTACGCCGCAAACGAACATGGGGGTGTCGTCCTTCGAGGGAGCGGACATAACAACGTATTTAGCGCCGGCTTCAATGTGGGCCTGAGCTTTTTCTTTGGTCAGGAAGAGACCGGTGGATTCAACAACGTATTCAGCGCCAACTTCGCCCCATGCGATTTCTGCGGGGTTCTTGCAGGCGGTAACGCGGATGTGCTTGCCGTTAACGATGAGTTCGCTCTTTTCCATGTCGAAGTCAACGGTGCCGTCGAACTGACCGTGCATGGTGTCGTACTTGAGCATGTAGGCCATGTAGTCTACGGGGAGAAGGTCGTTGATAGCAACGACTTCGATGTCGTCACGCTTGGTGGAAGCGCGGAAAACAAAACGACCGATACGGCCAAAGCCGTTAATACCGATTTTTGTCATAATGTTTTGGTTTTAAATTATTAAAGGGTTTAAGGAATGTTTATTTGCTTGAATTTTAGCAACCGCAAAGTTACAAAAACTTTTGCGGTTGCCAAAACTTTTGGATTTTTTTAGCGGATAAAAGTCTTCTGACCGCCAACGATGTAAAGACCGCGAACGGGGTTGGCCACCTTGCGGCCCTGCAGGTCGTAAACCTGACCGGCAGCTGCTTCAACGCTGATTTCGCTGATAGAGCTCTTATAGTCAAGGGCAATGGGGAAGATCTGCTTGGTTTCGCCGTAGATTGCGCCGATACCGGTAATGGTGGCTACGCCGGCTTTGAGTTCGCCGAGGTTGAAGCGGTCGAATACCTGACGCTGGTCGGCACCTTCGCCAATGTAGAACTTGCCGTCGGCTTCGGTGATTTCAATGGCGTCGATAACAACGTAGTCGCAAATGCCTACCTGGTTGAAGGCAACGTTCTTGGGCTCAACGGGAGTGCCGGCGGTAGCTGCGCCGAAGGAGTCGGCCTGCGGGGTCATCTGGGGCATGTTCTGATAGAAGCCGTATTTGCCGATGATGCCGGTGAGCTGGTCGCCGTTGTGATATTCAGGCAGAGCGCCATAAACTTCGAGGTTGGTTTCGCCGTCGGTGATGAAGGTATACTTCATGTCGGGGCTCTGGTAGAACACGGTAACAGCGCCCGTAATCTTCATGTTGCTTTCGCTCTGCTCTTCAACGAAGCTGGTCAGCGAGGGAGTTTCGGCAACGGGCAGGGGAGCCAGACCGCCAACAATGGTATATTCCGAGGGTTCCTTAATACCGGGCTGGCCGAAGTATTTTTCGAGTTTACCCTTGATGCTTACTTCTTTGCCGAGGTTGCCCGGACGGTCCTGCAGGTTCAGGTCAGCGCGAACTTTGCCGCCCGAAACGAGCTGAACGGGAAGCATCTTTGTCTGGTCGGTTTCATCGGCGGTAGCGGCGATGTAAAGGTTGGAGGCCACGGTGAAGGGAGCAACGGTTTCAAACACATAGTTCTTGCTGTCGCTGGTGTTCATGGCGCCTACGATGTAGCCGGTAACCCATGCGGCATCGGCCTTGGTGTTGTCGAGCGCGATAACGTCAGCCACGGTATAAGGCTTTTCTTGAGTGCCTTCGCCTTCGGTGGTTACGGGATCAGGAGTGGGGATGGGGTCTACGCCCTGGCCGTCGAGCTTGTAGGCGGTAGGGCTCTTAACGCCGGGGTGGCTGCCGAAGTAAGCCGAAAGAGTACCATTGATTTCCACCACCTTGCCGAGGTTGCCGGGATTGTCCTTGAGGTTCAGGGCGGTGCGGATTTCAGACTTGCTGGGAAGCTGAACGGCGATAATGGCATCAATATTGGTTTCGTCGGCGGTAGCGGCGATAAGGATGTTGGAAACCGACTGTTCCTCGTCGGCGGGAGTAAGAGTCAGGCTGGCGCCGCCATTGGAGGAGCCTACGATGTAGCCTTTAACCCATGCAGCAACGTTCTTGGTGTTGTTCAGGGCAATAACGTCGGTCACGGTGTAGGGATTGGTTTCCGAGCCGTCGCCAACGGTGGTGATGGGGTCGGGATCAGGAGTGGGATCAGGAGTGGGATCAGGATCAACGCCACTGCCGCCTTCACCGTAGATGGTGATTTCGGTGAAGTGAACCTGTCCTGCTTTTGAGTTGCCATCAGTGCCAAAATCAGCCTTGGCTCCAACAGTAAATTCTACGCTTTTAGCGTCGCCTACCCATGTGATTTCAGTATCACCGGCGGCCTGAGCGGGGCTAAGTTCACCAACATTGGGCGTGAAAGTGGTGTAACGTTTGCTGGTGGAAGAGGCAAGAGTCACTACTATTTTTGTAATTTTCTCGCCGCTTACGGTCAGAGAGCCTTCAGCATATAAGCGGATTGCATCGCCATTCAACGCCGGTTTTGTGGCACCATTATTTTTTTTCAGCTCAACGGTGTAGCCATCTATCGTTTTGGCTCCTTCAAGGTTGAACTGGTCGGCCTTGATGACGGTCTGGGCAAAAGCGCCGCAAACTGCAGTCATCGAAACAGCCAGAGAAAGTAAAAACTTCTTCATAGAGTGATGGATTAAATGTGATTTAGAGTGAATATAGATTTTTCAACGCTGCAAAGTTACTAAAAATAATTATGAATTTGAAATTAGTAATTAGGAATTTTTTATTAACTTTGTGGCGATTATAATTCATTCAATATTATGAAGAGAGAAGAACTTGTTGCCAACATTGCCCGCAAAGGGTCATTTTTGTGTGTGGGTCTCGACCCCGATATAAAGAAAATCCCGGCTCATCTGCTTGAGCATGAGAACCCTCTGCTCGACTTTTGCCGCGAAATAGTCGACGCTACGGCCCCCTATTGCGTGGCCTACAAGCCTAACCTGGCCTTCTTCGAGAGCCAGGGTGTTCAGGGCTGGATCGCACTGGAAGAAACCGTCAAATATATCCGCGAAAACTATCCCGACCAGTTCATCATTGCCGACGCCAAGCGCGGCGACATCGGCAACACCTCGGCGCTCTATGCCCGCGCAGCTTTCGAGCACCTGGGCGTCGACGCAGTGACCGTTGCCCCCTACATGGGCTCCGACTCCGTAAAACCCTTCCTCGGCTATGAAGGCAAATGGGTGATTCTGCTGGCTCTGACCTCCAATCCGGGCAGCAAGGACTTCCAATTCCTGGAAACCGGCAATGACAAGCGCCTGTTCGAGCGCGTTATCGAAACCAGCGGCGAATGGGCCGGCCCGGACGAGATGATGTATGTTGTCGGCGCCACCCAGGGCCGCATGTTTGAAGACATCCGCCGCGTGGCTCCCCGCTCGTTCCTGCTCGTGCCGGGCGTAGGCGCCCAAGGTGGCAGCCTCGAAGAAGTGTGCCGCTACGGCATGATTCCGGGCGACTGCGGCCTGCTGGTCAACTCCTCGCGCGGCATCATCTACGCCTCCACCGGCCATGACTTCGCCGAAGCCGCCTCATCCTCAGCCTCCAACATCGCCGCCCAGATGAAATCCCTCCTGAAATAAAAAATTACTAATTACTAATGCCTAATTCCTAATTTTTTATTATATTTGCGGCTTAGAAATAAAGCATTTACGAAAATAATTATCATAATTTAACTTACCAACCACAATCAATCAGTATCATGAAAAAAAGTCTACAGAAGCTTTTAGCCATTGCCGCGATGAGTCTTGTAGGCCTGTCGGCATGGGCGGTTATGCCCGAAGCCGGCAAAGTTTATAAGATTGTCAACAAAAGCTATGGCACAGCCGTAGCCGACCAGGGACCCAACGGCAACGTCGGCTGTCAGAACTTCAATGAAAAGAACGCAGCCCAGCGTTGGCTCGTCAGCGCCGGCACCGGCAACTCGCTGCGATTCAAGAGCCTCGGCACCGGTTGCTATCTCACCTCGTCGCGCGGCCGCTCGTCGGCCTGGCGCGTGAGCTCCAACGCCGCAACTGCCGCCGCCCAGCTCTCCGTAACCGGCACCGACGGCAACTACGTTGTGCGCACCGCCGGCGACCCCGCATCGCTGTCAATGCACTGCGACGGCCAGGCCGTTGTTGTTTGCTGGGACGACAATATCGACCCCTCGAAGTGGGATTTCGTTGAAATTCCCATGACTCAGCAGGAAATCGACGACGCCCTGAAAGCCTTCCAGCGTTTCGAGGACGAAATCAACAAAACCTCGACCTATGCCTCCGCTCTCGCCGCTCTCTATCAGGACGCCGCCTGCACAACCCTGAAGAGCAACTATCAGTCAATGAGCGACGCCAACATCAAAGCCGACAGCAACTATAAGGCTCTGAGCGCCGAACTGCAGAAAATGGTACTCAAAACCAAAAACGGCGACTGGGCCGAAACATGCTCCTACAACGGCAAATCCTACGACTGGGACTCCGAACACGCCAAAAAATATCGCGTCCAGCTCTATGAACCCTACTCCGAAGGCGAAGCGGCTGCCGTAATGGCCGGAATTCAGGCCTACACCAACGTCAATAACCCCTCGGGCATCGTTGGCAACACCGGCGACATTCTCTACGTCATGGTCGAAGGCACAATCAAGGATGGCGCAAGCCTTTACCTCACCCCGATGACCGGCTCCGGAATGTTCAACCGCGTCACCGAAGGCGTTGAACTCAAGGCCGGCCTGAACGTGGTGCCCGTTTATTCCGAACAGGCCCACCAGCTCGTTAACTACACCATCTACACAACCCAGAACGTCAACGGCCGCAACCTCCCCGTCAAAGGCCGCGAAATCAGCAACTATTCCGACCTGAAAATCCACATCGAAGGCGGTCAGCTCAATGGTTTCTACAACTACATCGGCGACGCCCTCTACACCCCCGACACCCGTGCCGACTACGACTACACCTCGCAGCGCGCAACCTTCCAGATGTATAACCTCATCGGCAAATACGTTATTCTCCACTTCTTCCTCGAAGACACAAAGGCCAACACCGACGCTACCTCGCTGAGCTGGGGCCTGAAATCAGTGCTCGACCCCACCATCAACACCAGCAGCGAAAGCAACAAGAAGGTCTACGACCCCGCTGTTATCATGAAGGCCTGGGACGACATGTGCTTCCGCGAACGCACCCTCATGGGCATCCAGCGCAACGAAGAACTCCTGAAATATAACGAAGAGCTCCTCTGGGGATACTACGAACCGCTCACCGGCGACAAAATCGACATTCACCCCTCCGGCGACACCTACGACGTTGACCCCGGCTTCGAATATGGCGACTACTTCAACAACCGCATGATGGGCATAACCATGCAGGGCAACCTCTACATGAACGCAACCTGGTGGCGCACCGCCTACAACATCGGCACCCTCAACGACATTCTCTGCAAATTCCCCCTCGAATCCGGTCCTATCTGGGGCCCCGCCCACGAATACGGCCACATGAACCAGACCCCGATGAAAATGGCCGGCACAACCGAGGAGTCGAACAATATTTTCTCGAACGTTGCCGTCTACTACGCCGGCCTTTCAACCTCTCGCTCCGACATGCCCGTTGACCAGCTCAACGTGTTCAACCGCGATGGCTTCTACCTCGAAAACGACACCTGGGGCACCACCCGCATGTTCCTGCAGCTCTGGATTTACTACCACGCCTGCGGCAACAACAAAAAATTCTACCCCCGACTCTACGAACTGCTGCGCAAGAACCCGCTCGAACATTCCTACTACCTGAACGTTCGCAAAGACCACCTGCAGTTCGTGCGCATGGTCTGCCTGGCCGCTCAGGAAGACCTGACCGACTTCTTCGACTCATGGGGCTTCTTCGTGCCGCTAGACAATTACCACATCGGCGACTACGCCAACTACTACGCAACCCTGACCCAGAAAGACATCGACGAAGTCAAGGCTGAAATCAAATCGTGGAACCTGCCCAAAAACGACCAGATCATCCTCATCGACGACCGCCCCGGCTCCAAGCGCGCAAGCTGGGCCGACTATATGTCCATTTCCAAGGCCGGCCCCCTCGGCGGCATTGAAGACTTCCGCAACAAGCGCAAGGCTTCCGGCTCATTCAGCTGCACCATGCGCAACGACTCGCTCGTCATCAACGCAACCAACGGCACCGCCGGCGTAGGCTTCCTCGTCTATGGCGACGACGGCAAGCTCCTCAGCTTCACCAACGACTATCGCTGCCCGCTGAAAAAATCCGCAACCGCCGCTCTGATGCAGGGCAAAGCCACCGTCTATGCCCTTAGCGCCGACGGCTCGCGCATCGAAGTCAAAAACGAATATCGCGACGCCCCCATCAGCGAACACCTCTCCAACCTGCGCAAACTCATGGAAGGCACCGCCGACGTCCACGACGTTATCGCCGACGATAAAGAAAACCGCATCGGCTGGTATATTCCTTTCTTCGCCAAGGACTACATGGCCGCCTATAACGCCGCCGCCGCTGCCAACGAAAACTCCACCGTCGACGAAGTGACAAACCTCTACCTCGACCTGCTCAACAAATACAACGACCTGAAGGCCACAACCCACACCAAAGTGCCCTTCATCAACAACTCAATCTATAAGGTCTACAACGCCCGCTTCCAGACCCACGTGCTCGCCTCGACCTCCAGCAAGGCAAGCTGCGTGGCCGCCAAATCTGAATCCGACGAATATCAGCAGTGGCGCGTGCAGTCCAAAGACAACGGCTACACCTTCTATAACATGCGCTGGGAAAAATACCTCGGCAAGCCCAACACCGCCGAGAGCTCCAAGGACTCCGAACAGCTCTCCATGGTTGCCAGCCGCAACGATGCCGGCGTGTTTGAAATCCGCGAAGACGGCCCCGGCAAATACGTGCTCCTCAACGGCGGCGAATGGGACAAAGCCATCCACCAGTTCGGCGATAACGCCGGCGGCAAGCTCGCAATGAGCGGTGGCGGCTGGGACGCCTCCCACTGGTATCTGGAAATCAAGGAAGCCAACCCCCTCAACAAAGCAAAATCCGACCTTGGCCGACTCATTGCCGAAGCTGAAGTGCTCCTGGCCGAAGCCGGCAAAATCGGCATCGAAGGCGACGAAATTCCCCTCACCTCCGACATGCTCTACTCCAACGCGCCCATGCGCTCCGGCGAAGACGCATTCACCTCGTTCGACGTGCTCTTCGACCAGAACCTGCTAACCTACTTCCACTCCAACACCGACAACGACATCGACTCCGACGACGGCCTCGACCACTACATCCGCATCGACCTCGGCGCCGGCAACGAAATCAGCTCATTCCAGGTCAACTGGACCAACCGCGACGTTATGGGCGGTAGCCAGGACGACGAAAACGAAACTCCCACCGTGCCCGTAAATCAGCCCGCACGCGTCAGGGTTGACGCCTCCGCCACCGGCGAAACATGGGTTACTCTGGCAACCCTGACCGGCCTCCCCTCAGGCAACGCCAAGAGCTACTCCTCGCCGCTTATCAGCGACGGCAACTCCTACCGCTTTATCCGACTGATGGACATCTACGGCGTGCGCAAAGCCCACGGCCACCCCTATTTCGCCATCGCCGAACTCGGCATGACCGAATCCGCCGAAGTGGCCCGCCCCAAGGAAATCTATCCCAAAGTGAAGCCTGAAATGATGTTCGACCTCCGCGACGCACTCATCAGCGCCGGAAAAGTCTACGACAAAGCCACCACCAAGCCCGAACTCTACCAGCAGGGCTATGCCGACCTCTACGTCCCCTTCATGACCCTCGCAAACGCCATGGGTGTCGAAACCCTCATCGAAGAAGTTGAAGCCAACGCGCCCGCCCGCGTCGCCTCCGGCATCTTCGACCTCCAGGGCCGCCGCGTAGAAAAAGCCACCCGTGGCCACATCTACATTATCGACGGCGTCAAAACCCTCGTTCGCTAATTAGCAATTAGCAATTAGTAATTAAGGGTGTGCCGCGCCGGTACACCCTTAATGTTTAATATATCTATCCGTGTCATTACTAATTACTAATTACTAATCAGTAAAAGGTTCTTGATAATTGCCTCATTTTGGTCTCAGTTTTGCTTATTTTGAAAAATTTTGGTAATTTTGCGTTCGCATATCGCTGTAAATAGCGTGTGCTTCATGCTGTTATTGAAACCCGTAATAAATCAAACTATAATCTAAGTATGAAGAATTTTCTTAGCCTGATGTTAGGAGTGCTGATGGCGCTCCCAACGTTCGCCCGTGACTTCGAATACGAGTATGAAGGGCAGACTGTGACTTACACTGTGGTCAGTGAAGAGGATAAAACTTGCGTTACAAAAGCTGCTCGGATTTACGAAGCAAATAACGTCCTGTATGCAGACAATAAACCCTTCTCGGGCAATCTGATTATTCCTTCGGTTGCAAAAGATGGCGTTGATGAGTACTCGGTTATCGGTGTATCGGATTATTCTTTTTTTGGCACCAAACTGGAGACCATATCATTTCCTGAGTCGGTAACCTCAATTGGAGAAGGTGCTTTTATGTATTGCGGCGATTTGACTTCGTTGACAATTCCCGAATCGGTCACTTCAATCGGCGTATTCGCTTTTGCCTATTGCACCGGTCTGACTTCGTTGACAATCCCTAAATCGGTCACTTCTCTCGAACCGTACGCATTCTGCTACTGCTTTGGGCTGACCTCGGTATATTACGGTGCTAAGCAACTGATTAAAAGTGAAGGTAGTATTTTTTCCGGTGAAACGTATGATAGCGCAACCCTTTATGTGACTAAGGAATCAGTTTCCGTAGCCGAGACCTTAGACCCTTGGCAATATTTCAAAAAAGTTGAAGCCTATGACTTTTCCGGCATTGAAGATGTTATAGCTGATTTAGATGAAATTGCGCCATACGAAATCTTCAACCTCCAGGGCCGCCGCGTAGAAAAAGCCACCCGTGGCCACATCTACATTATCGA
>CAMWSP010000082.1 GCA_947176935.1 uncultured Porphyromonadaceae bacterium
CCCCCCAGACGCGTACTCTAAACCGGGCTGAGCTACACCCCGATGCTCTTGCTCTCAAAAGCGATGCAAAGTTAGGAAGTTTTTCTGAACTGACCAAATATTTGCACAACTTTTTTCAAAAAATTTTCAGTCAGTTTTGCAGGTCAGCGAGTTACGAAAACGCCTATAAATCTCATCAACGGCCTCGGCCGAGGGATGAACATCGTCGGCGGCATAAAAACGGTGGTCGCGCAGGTCATCGATAAGAATTTCGAACGCCTCGAAATAGCCGACATTCCTCAGCGCGTCGATAGCCAAGTGGAGCGTGGCCTTTGAGAGCTGGTTGCCGTGCAGGCCGTCGGCTTTATGGCGAATGGGACTGACAGTGAACAAAAATTTCTTTTCGGGATAGCGGTCGATAATCGGCTGCCAAACGGCAACAATCTCGTCGACGCTCAACCGGCGCCTAATAAATTCGCGCGCGGGAAGTTTATGGCAGTTGCAAACAACGGTGCCGTTGCGCTCGAAAACATAGGCGGTGCCGAAGGTGACTATCACCACATCGGCCGCGGCAAACGCTTCGGCAGCCGACTGCATGGAGCCATTGATGCGCCCAAGCGCCTCGGCGGGAGTCGGTGCGGCCAGCCTCGTGTGGTGGTCGAGCGAGCGCCAGAGGCCCTGAACCTCAACCAAATCGCGGAGCTCATAGCGACGTCCGGCCTCGATGTTGGCGATAGTGCGCGCAACCGACAGGGGGTTATAGAGATTCCCCGTCGGATTGACCACCGCATGGAAGCCATCGGCCGCCAGACGATTGCCCACTTCGGTCGTGAAGCAGGAGCCAAGCAAGAGAATATGCGAATCGGCGGTTATCAAAACATCTGATAATCGATGCTCAACACCTGGAATTCGGTGCGGCGGTTGATTTGGTCGGCGGCATCCTGATCTTCCGGGCCGAGGGTTTCGATAAACTCAGGAGTCAGCTCGGTTCCTTCCTCGAACTGAGGAAATTCGCGCGCAAGCTTCTTGGTTATCACTTTCGGGCGACGCTTTCCGTAGCCTTGCGGCTGCAGGCGGTCGGCCGTCACACCTTTCTCAATCAGGTAGTCGATAACCGATTTGGCGCGGCGCTGCGAAAGGCCGTCGTTATACTCGTCGGAGCCCCAGCGGTCGGTGTGCGACGCCATTTCAATCGTAACGTTGGGATTTTCGAGCAGCATGGTGGCCATTTCATCGAGCGCCTGGGCCGATTCGGGGCGGAGATTGGCGCTGTCGAAGTCATAGAAAATGTTTTCAACAACCACCGGCTTGTTGATGCTTGCAAGAATGAAGTCAACGCCATATTCGGCATCTTCCTCGGCATAGTCGGAGGTGAATTCCTGGCGTGCGTTGAGGTAGCCCTTGGCGCCGGCGAGCATGGTGTAGCTCACGCCGCGCTGAAGCGGAAAGCGGAAGGAGCCGTCGGCCTTGCCAACAGCCTTCTGGTTGGAGCCGTCGTTGCCGACAATGCGGATAACTGCGTTCGCCACCGGCTCTTCGTCGCGGTCGAGTACCCAGCCGCTGATCCAAATCTGAAGGTCGGGGAGCTCAAACGTGTAGATATGGTCATAGCCGCGCGCATCGCCGCGGTTCGACGAAAAGAAGCCGCTTTCGGAACCTTTGGCATAGGTGATGCCGAAATCATCGGCCGGAGAATTCATTGGCCAGCCCATATTCACCACCTTCCAGCCGCCATTGGGCGTGAGGTCGGCGCGGAAAAGGTCGAGTCCGCCCATGCCCGGGTGGCCGTCGGACGCGAAATAGAGCGTGGAATCGGAGCGCATGTAGGGATACTGCTCGTTGCCGGGAGTGTTGATGAACTCGCCGAGATTTTCGAGCGAGCCGGCGCGCTCGGTCAGATTGATGCGCCAGATGTCGTAGCCCCCCTGACCGCCGGGCATATCCGAAGTAAAATATAGCCACTGACCGTCGGGGCTGACCGCCGGATGGCCTACGGATGAGAGGGTGTCGGCCGTGACCTCGAATTTTTGCGGCGCGCTCCATGAGGCCGAGGAGCGCGAGGAGGTGTAGATTTCCACCACGGTCGACGAATTCAACTCGCGGCGGGCGCGGGTCAGATACATGGTGTTGCCGTCGGGCGAGAATGAGCAGACGCCCTCTTCAACGTCGGTGTTCAGCTCGCCCTCGACCGCCTCAGGCTTTTCCCAACGGCCCTGCTCGTTTTTCTTCATCACCCAGATGTCGGGCTTTTTGGTGCCGGTGATTTCTGAGCGCGCCTCGCCTTTCACTTTTTCGTTGGTGGTCGTGTAATAAAGCTGGTCGTCGTTTTCGCCGCCAAACATCGGCGCATAGTCCGAACGACGGGAATTCAGCAGCTGGTGGCGTTTGACCACATAGCGCGTGGGGTCGAGCTTGGCATCGACCGCCCCGCGGGCGCCGGCCAGTCCGAGCCGGGCCGATTCGTCGGAGGGATTGGTTGCGAGATATTGCTCGTAGGCGGTTATGGCCTGCGCATAGCGACCCTCGGCGTGGAGCGAACGCGCCAGGGCCAGAACGGTGGTTGAGTCCCCCACCCCATAGCGCAGCGCATTCTGATAGGCCGCCGAAGCGCGCGGGAACTGCGACAGGCGGGTATAGCACCCGGCCATTTTCAAGGCTACTTCGCCGCGCTGCTTGCGCTCCTCCTTTTTGGTGAGCTTATTGTAGATTTTCCGATAGGTGCGCGAGGCATCGTAGTATTCGCCGCGGGCCATCTGCTCGTCGGCCACGGAGAGCTTGGCGCCGGAGCATCCGCTCACCACCGCCGCCAATACCAAACCGATTATCAGCTTGAACTTCATATAATGCCTAACGCAGCGCGGGGCGGATTTATTGCAGGTTGGTGCGAATCGGGCGCGCCGGATTGCCGGCAACGGCCGTATTGTCGGGCACATCGCGGGTAACCACCGCTCCGGCTCCGATTATGCAGTTATTGCCGATGGTCACACCGGGCAGAATCGTTGCTCCGCCGCCAATCCACACGCTGTTGCCTATCCGCACCGGTTCGGCCCACTCGGCTCCGGTGTCGCGCGTGGCGTGGTCGAGCGGGTGGCAGGCGGTGTAGATGCTCACGTTGGGGCCGATAAAGCAGTGATGGCCAAACGTAACCTCCGCTTCGTCGAGAATAGTCAGGTTGAAATTGGCAAAGAAATCTTCGCCGATGCGGATATTGCAGCCATAGTCGCAGCGGAAGGGCTGGTTGAAATGAAAGCGCTCGCCGGTGGAGCCGAGAATTTCACGCAAAACGGCGCGCTGCTCGTCAAGCCGGTCGGGTTCGAGGTCATTGAACTTGCGGATGAGCCGGCGGGTATCCATCAGCCGGGTGTGGAATTCAACATGGGCGGCGTCGTAGATTTCGCCGCTGAGCATTTTCTGCCATTCTCTTTGAAAATCAGTTTGCATTGCCAATATGTTTTGTGAGTTTTAAATAAGCTTTGCGGGTGCCGTAAACAACGGCCACATCACCGTCCTCAACCACCTGAGCCGGGTCGGAAACATTGATAGGCCTGAGGGTGTCAACGCTGATGCCGAGCATGTTGCGTCCATGCTCGGGGCGGCTGGCGCCGATAAGCGTCAGGCCGAATTCGCCGCTGAGGTTCAGCTTTGCATAAGGAACGCCCCAGAACACCTGCTGCAGACGGAAGCAGATAACGTAGCTCTCGGAATCGACCTTCATGACCTCCGCCCTATGGCCCAGCGCGATTTCGAGCGAGAGGTCGCGCGCGGCGCGCTGCTCGGGAGTGATTATGCGGTCAACGCTCAGGCCCTCGAGAATCGAACGGTGGACCGGATCGGCCGCACGGGCATAAATATGCTTGACGCCGAGCTTTTTCAGCAGGGCAACGGTTTTGATGTTGGCACCGAAGTTTTCGCCTATGGCAACTATAACGAGGTCTACCGCCTTGAGCGGCAGCGCGGCCAGGGCGGTTTCGTCGGTCGAGTCTATGACATAGGCCGTTGAAATGGAGTCTTTAATGGTGTCGACCAACACCGCGGAGCGGTCGGCACCGATAACTTCGTGGCCCATGTCGGTGAGGTCGCGGGCAAGATTGGACCCATAAATGCCGAGACCGATTATCAGATAGCGCATATCAGTTAATTATCAGGTTATCTTCAGGAAGTTCTATTGCAGGATGAGTGCGCTCGCCGGCAATTCCGGCCAGCAGCGACAAAAGCCCCACGCGCCCAACGAACATGGCCACACAGAGCGTGGCCTTGCCGCCGGTTGTGAGCAGCCCGGTGATGCCGAGCGACGAGCCTACGGTCATCAGCGCGCTGAGCGATTCAAACAGCACCGCCCTGACCGGCAGCTGCGGCTCGAGCCGCAGCATAACCACCGCCAGAACGGCGTAGCTCACTATCGACAGGGCTATCACCGCCTGAGCCCGGCTGAGCGAATCAACCGAAATCCGCCGGTTGAAAGCCCGCACGCTGCGCCGGCCGATGATAACCGCCTTCAAATGGAGCATGGCGGCGGCAAAGGTGTTGACCTTGATGCCGCCGGCGGTTGACTGCGAGCCGCCGCCAATCCACATCATCAGCATTATCAGCAGCAGCATCGGAGCGCCGAATCCGGCCGGATTGACCGACACGAAACCGGCCGAACGGGGTGTGACGGCATTGAAAACGCTCTGAACAATCTTTTCGTAGGGCGACATTCCGGCCAGCGCGCCGTTATACTCGAAAATGAAAAAGAAAACGGCGGTCAGGGCAAACAAAACCGTTGTGGTGGTCAGAACCACTCGCGAATTGAGGTTATATAAATGCGGCTGGCGAGTTCTATGGCGGTTGCAGACCCATGCCTTGAAATGGCGCAGGCGCGCAAAAATCGCATCCTTGGCATTGACCAGAATCGGGAACCCGATGCCGCCGGCAACAACGAGCGCACTGACAACCAGATAAATCAGCTGATTGCCGTGGAGCAACGCCTGATTGGAGAGTCCGTCGCCCAAGGTTGAGAATCCGGCATTGCAAAAGGCTGAGAGCGAGTGAAAGGCGGAAAAGACAACGTAGTCCGCCGTGGTGTAGCCCGGAATAGTGCCGACCACGCTCCAGTAGATGCCAACGGCGCCTATCGCCTCCACCGTCAGAGTGAACAGCAGCGTATAGAGCAGCGTGGGCAGCAGCGAGTTAATGGTTTTGGAGTAGACCATGTCGCGCACAATCAGCTGGGAGTAGACCGACGGGCTGCCGCTGAAAAACAGCGCGAAAAAGCTGGTAAAAGTCATAACGCCCAGTGCCCCTATCTGCATCATGGCGGCGAGCACACACAGCCCCAGCGGAGTAAAGGTGGCTGAAACGTCGACCGACGTCAGCCCGCAGATACACACCGCCGAAGTGCTCACGAAAACGCTGTCGATAATCGAAATGCCGTCAACAGTGCAGCGCGGCAACATCAGCAGCCCGCTCCCTATGGTTATGAACAGCAGAAACGATGCCGAAAGAATCAGCGAGGGATTGGTGTGGCGCCCGAGGCTGCGAATCAGCGCGAAACTCAGGTATATGGCCGAATACACGCCGACTATGAGCACAAAAAGCAGATTGGAATGCAGCGGAATGAGCGTTGCAAGCATGGCCAGGTCGATAATCCAGCGGAAAATCCGGGTGTTGGCTACCGTGGCCCGGAATCTGAAAATCAGATTGAAAAGGATATTGGCGATAAAAATGCCCTGACACCACAGCAGCCACGGCCTGATGGTTTCGAACGAAACCACCGAGGAATCATAGCCGCCATAGAGGGCTATGGCCACCAGCGCCACCAGCGACGCCGGAACGGTGAGAACATCGAGCAACAACGAAAGCACACGCAAGGTGTCAGCCCAATGGCGGCTGAACCTTGCGTAGGCGCCCTGCAACCGCTGCTTGCGCAGAGCGGAAGCTGCGGGTCGGGAGTGTTGCCGGGGGGATTTAGTCAATTACTGTTTCTTGAGTTTGAAACCGGCGCAAACGCCGTCGTAGCTGTCGAGCAGGCTGGTAACGGTGTTCACGGTCGACAGGTGGGTGGCGCCGCCAACCGCCTTGAGTATGGAAACCAGCTTGGTCACGTCGAACATCAGCGACATGGTTTTGCCGCCGGCGCCCAGAGTGATGTAGGTTTTCATCTTGCCAATGGGAATTTTGCCCAGAGCGGAGAAGTTGAAGTAAACGTCTTCGCCGTCAACCGCAACGGTTCCGCCCATTTTAATCGCCCCGGAGGTCATGGTGAAAGTCTGGTCTTTATTAACGACCAGAACCATCTTTGTCAGGCCCAGGGTTTTATATGTCGGCTCGAGTTTGCCTTCAATCACGCCTGCGGCAGCCGAGCCGCCGGCCTTCTGCAAAAAGTTTTCGCTCTTGAAGCAAACGACGGGGCCGGTGTAGCTCAATCTGCCAACGAGTCGTTCGGGCTTGACTTGGTCGGTGCCGAGCAGGCCGTTGACAATACCGCCCAGGGCATCTCCGATGCCGGAACCCGAGCCGCCTTCCTTATTGCCGCCGAGCAGATTGCCGAGGCCGCTGAGGGGGCTATCGGCGGTGGTTGATGCGGTCATGGTCTGACCCGGAGCTGCACATGCGCTCATAGCCATGCCGAGAGCCGCAACGATAATCAAAATTTTCTTCATCTGATTGATGTGGCTGTAAATGGTGGTGGTTGAATTAGTCTTTAACTTCAATAACGAGGAGGTTCGAGGTTGCCCAGAAGCGGTCGGCGTCGGTGATTACGAGCGAGTAGGCGCCGCTGGCCGAGCGTTCGAGGCGATAGCTGTCCTTGGGCTGCGAGGTCAGCACCTTGGCGTTGGGGGCATCGGTGGGAATCGACGAGAGCGAACGGCGGTCGGCGCGGGTCATGTAGCTCTTGTCGAAATCGCCTTCAAGCACTTTGGTCTTTTTCAGGAAACCGCCGCCCGAAATAAAGGCGTGCTCCTTGAGTTCCTTGTTGGTGCCGATAACATAGTAAACGGCGTTCAGATCGCTCACTGCCTGATTGCGTTCGGCTTCAACCTCGGCCTTTTCTGCGCTGATGGTGTCCACGCTGGCCTGCAGGGCGCTGACGGAGTCAACCAGCACTTCAATGCGGTAGTTGGCTGCAGTGAGGCGTTCCGTAAGGTCGGCAACGCTGGCTGCCTGGCCGTCGATTTGCTGACGCAGAGCGTCGAGCTGCTTGCGGAGCTTGCTGTTTTCAGCAGCATTGGCACCCAATTTCGATTCGAGTTCGGCAATGCGCTTGCGGCGTTCAATAAGGCCCTTCTGAATTGCGGCCATCTGGACTTCTATATCGTGGCGGGCCGAGGGATTTTCGGCGTTCACCTGCGCGTCGAGCAGATGCTCAAGGCGCGAAATCTGCTCCAGGCCGGTGGTTACGTCGTAGAGCACCGAGAACATGCTGTCGGCATTGGCCAGCGCCAGCTGCAGCGAGTCGTTCAGCCGGTAGTTCTTTTCCTGTTCATCGTTGAATTTGGAATTGCCGCAGGCCGTAGCTGCGACCAGACCGCCAACAGCGGCGATTGCAATAAGAATCTTCTTCATTATTCTTCTTTATCTTGAATTTTGTATTTGTTTTTATGCTCGGAGCGTTCGGGCGCGGGCTTTCCGCCCACGACTATAACAATTTCGCCCTTGGCTTGGTTCGCGGCAAAAAATTCCGCCAGCTCGCCCAAAGTTCCGCGGCGGGTGGTTTCATGAAGCTTGGAAATTTCGCGGCTAACGGAAGCGGCTCTGTCGCTGCCGCAAACCTCCGCCAGCTCGCTCAGCGTTTTGGCCACTCGCAGCGGGCTCTCATATATCGCAAAAGTGCGCGGCTCAACGCCGAGTTCGGCCAGTCGGGTCGCCCTACCCTTTTTGGGCGGCAAAAAGCCCTCGAAGGCAAAGCGGTCTATCGGCAGGCCGCTGTTGACCAGCGCCGGAATCAGCGCCGTAGGGCCGGGCAGAGTCTCGACCTCGAGCCCCGCCTCCCTGCACTCGCGCGACAGCATAAACCCCGGATCGGAAATGCCCGGAGTGCCGGCATCGGAAATCAAAGCCACGGTTTGACCGGCAGCTATTCGCTCGCGCAGCGAGCCCACGGTGGCGTGCTCGTTAAACTTATGGTGAGTCGCCATCGGAGTGTGTATGTCAAACTTTTTAAGCAGCGGAGCGCTGGTGCGCGTATCCTCAGCCAGAATCAAGTCAACGGAACGCAAAACCTCAACGGCTCTGGGCGTCATATCGCCCAGATTACCTACAGGAGTTGGAACCACATAGAGCTTACCGGCCATGGCTGTCAGACAATCAATGGCGGGTGAGCGTCGAACCGGCGCGTGGCCAGACGCAAAAAGTCCTTAACGGCCTCGGCCTCGAGGTCAAAATCGCGCGCGGCGAAATAATCCTCAACCTCGCCCGGCGAAGTCATCGGAGCCAGCGCCTCCAGCGCCGCATTCAGCAACTCGGCCGAGCCGCCGAAAATTTCGCGCTGAAAACGATAGCGGTCGTTCAGCGACAACGGCATCAAGGGTCTCTCCGGGGAAGCTTCAGTAGCTATATTAGCTATATTAGCTATATTAGCTACCTCCGCGCTCTCCGCCGGCTCGCTCTCAATCAAAGCCTCCAGCCGGGCCGAAAGCTCACGCAACTGACGCGCAATTTCTTGTAATTCGGAATTCTTATCCATAACTGCGCGCAAATTTAAGAACTTTCCCCGAAATTACCAAATCCGCCCTGCCGCCCCATCCGGCCCGACTTACTTTTTCTTGGGCTGGATGTTCAGGCGGTATATAACGTGAAACATGGCATAGCGGGGCCTGTCTCTTATTACA
>CAMWSP010000083.1 GCA_947176935.1 uncultured Porphyromonadaceae bacterium
GGGTTAGGGGTGGGGGCGGAGTTGCCAGAAGGCTACGGCGGCTGCTGCGGCAACGTTGAGGGAGTCAACGTTGTGGGCCATGGGTATGCGGGCAACGTAGTCGGTGGCTGACAGGACTTCGGCGGCGAGGCCGTCGCCTTCGGTTCCGAGGACTATGGCGAGGCGTTGTTCGGAGTTGAGTTGCGGGTCGTCGATGGGCACGGAGCGGTCGGTCAGAGCCATGGCAACGGTTTTGAAGCCCAGGTCGTTGAGTTGGCTGACTGGGCCATTGAGCCAGGTCCATGGAATGAGGAATACGGAGCCCATGCTGACGCGCACGGCGCGGCGATTCAGGGGGTCGCAAGACGTAGGGGTAAGCAGAATGGCGTCGATTCCGAGGGCTGCGGCGGCGCGGAATATGGCACCGATGTTGGTGGTGTCGACAACCGAGTCGATAACGGCCACCCGGCGGGCGTTGCGGCAAACGTCTTTGACCGATGGCAGTTCGGGGCGCTTAATGGCGGCGAGCACTCCGCGGGTGAGTTTATAGCCGGTGAGGGATTGGAGCAGCTGGCGCGGGCCGGTGTAGAGCGGCATTCGGGCGGGGCAACGTTCGAGCAGGGGAGCGGCGTCGCCGGCAATGTGGCGTTGCTCGCAGAGCATTGCCTGGGGAATGTAGCCGCGGTCGAGAGCCACGGCGATAACTTTGGGGCTTTCGGCGATGAATAGGGCGTTGGCGGGGTCGATGCGCGAGCGGAGCTGGGCTTCGGTCAGTGAGGCGAACGGGGCAACGCGCGGGTCGTTGATGTTGTTGATTTCGATAATCTCGGCCATGGCTTCAGGGTATTGAAAAAGGGCTATGTCATTCTGACACAGCCCTGAGCGGAGAGGACGAGATTCGAACTCGTGGTAGCGATTGCTCACTACGTCGGTTTAGCAAACCGGTGGTTTCAGCCACTCACCCACCTCTCCGGGTTTGTTGCTTTTGCGACTGCAAAGTTAGGGAGTTTTTTTGAAGTGTGCAAATTTTTGGCGAAGTTTTTTTGCTTGCCGCCGGAATTTGCGTAATTTTGCGGTCGGTTATGAAGAAAATATTTTTATATATAATATTGGCCGGGCTTTGCGCGGCATGCTCGCATAAGCAGGAATTCAGCGTGGAGGCTGATATTCCTCGCGTTGGAACTCAGGAGATTACAGTTGTTTATACTACTCCTGACGGGAATCGCGCCGTTCTGACCATACCGGCGATAGGGGGTAAGTTTGAGTTTGCGGGAGAGTGTGCCGACTCGGCTGACGTTGAGATTTTCAGTGCCAACAAGCAGCTGCTGGCCGCCTTTGGCGTTAGGATGAACGAACAGCTGAAACTGGTGGAAGAGGGTGACAGCCTTCGGTTTGACGGTGTGCCTGACAGGTTAATTATCAGGCAGTTCACGGCCAAAGCAGATACGACAAGGCGTAAATTCCCGGAGTTGGATTTGATTGTTGGTTACGACACGGTGGCGCATTTCGAGCCGGGGGGAGTATGGTTCTTTTCGTCGAACCGCGCCGAGCGAACGTCTTCGTTTATCGACTCTATCAAAGCCTATGATGTTCAGAGAGTTAGGGATGTTTATGTGTCGGCCGAGCTGCGTCAGTGGATGAATAACTGCAGGGCGGATTCATTTAAATGGCAGCAGGGGCTTATGCCTGATGCGCCGCTGCGATTGGACAGCATACTGACCGTAATGCCCTGTCTGATAGAGGTTGACAGCACCGGAATGGTTCTGAGAGTTCAGAGATTGGAGTAGGTGGGGATTGCGGTGAGGAACGAGTATTCGCCGGTCTGGCAGTCGACGCGGCAGCAATAGTGGGTAAGTCCGTTGCTGACAATTAGATAGGGCGCTTTGAGAACCATGTTGTAGCGCACAATTTGGTCGAACACGCGGCGGGATAGCTTTACGGTTGGCGCTTTGTACTCAATGATTATCAGGGGTTTAGCGTCGGTGTGGTTCCAAACTACGGTGTCACAGCGCCGCCGCAGGCCGTTGAGCTCCAGCGACACCTCGTTTGCCATTAGCTGCATAGGGTATTGCTTGTCTGCAATTAGGTGAGCAACAAAGTGTTGCCTGACCCATTCCTCGGGCGTCAGGTATAGCCAGCGCCGGCGTAAAGGGTCGAAAATCTCGATTTCATCGTTGTTATTTCGGCGTAAATTTAGGTGTCGAGGCGGGAGATTTAGGGGCAAAATGCAAGATTTTTGGTAGCAATTTGGCATTTTTTCGTGTAAAATTCGTAAATTTGTGGTCACAAAGATACGCAAAAATTTCCAAACAGATGGCAACTTCCCAACCCACAGTTTCGCAAATCCGCGAGCAGCTCCGCTCGGGTGCGCCGGCACCGATATACGTTATACATGGTGAGGAAGCTTACTATACCGACGAACTCGTTAAGGATTTCGAGGCACTCGTTCCCGACGAAGAGAAGGATTTTAATCTCTATGTGCTATATGCAACGCAGATTCAGCCCGACTCGATTGTTGATGCCTGTTTGCGCTATCCGATGATGGCCGAGCGGCAGGTTGTTATCGTCAAGGAGATGCAGGAACGCAATGCCGACTATCTCAACAAACTGGTTGAGTATGCCAAGCGGCCGAATCCACAGACGGTGCTCGTTATAGTGGGCCGCGGCGAAACGCTGACCGGCGCCGCGTTTATGAAGGCAGTGGCATCGTCTGGCGGAGTGGTGTTCAACAGCCCGAAGCTATGGGAGAGCCAGATTGGTCAGAAAATCGAGGAGATTGCCGCCGAGAGCGGCCTGAAGGTCGACCCTAAGGCCAAGTCAATGCTGATTGACCATTGCGGCACCTCGTTGAGCAAGATAGTGAACGAAGTGAAGAAGCTGATGCTCGTATTGCCGAAAAATGCGTTTATCACCCCGCAGGTGGTTGAGAAACTCATCGGTGTGAGCAAGGATTATAACAACTTCGAGCTGATCGATGCGCTGGCCAATCGTGACGCGGCGAAATGCTATACCATAGTCGAGTATTTCCGCGCCAATCCCAAGAAGAACTCCAGCATTGCCAGCTGCGCGCAGATTTTCAACTTCTTTGCCAGTGTGCTGATTGCGCAATACACTACCGACAAGAGTGACGACGGATTGGCCAAGGCCCTGGGGGTGCGTCCGCATTCGCCCCAGCTGAGCCGAATTCAGCGCACCATGAAAATGTTTAACGCCCGCCAGGTTATCAACGCTATCAGCGCCTGCCGCCGCCATGATGCCCGCTCCAAGGGTGTAGGGTCGCGTCAGGATGAGTATGACCTTATGCGCGAATTGATATTCACAATACTGAACTGATGAACGAGATTCTCGAGGCAATGCAACGGGAGCACACTCCGATTGTGCTGACCGATTCGCGCTCGCTTCGCAAGCCGGAGCAGAGCGTGTTTTTTGCCCTTCGCACCGCCAATAACGACGGCCATAAGTTTATTCCCGAACTGTTCGCCAAGGGCGTAAGGCTTTTCGTGGTCGAGCAAGTTCCGGAGGGTGTAGACGCGCATTTCGTGGTTGTCGGCAACACGCTGAAGGCGCTTCAGCAGGCGGCCGCTGATTTCCGACGTACTTTTGTCGGCAAGGTTATAGCCGTTGTCGGTTCCAAGGGTAAGACGCTGGTCAAGGAATGGCTGGCCGAAGCCCTGACGGCTCGCGGAAGCGTTGCCCGTTCGCCCCGCAGCTGGAATTCGCAGGTCGGAGTGCCCATGGCGCTGCTCGGCATGAAGCCTGACGCTGACTTTGCCGTTCTGGAAGCCGGATTTTCCGAACCGGGCGAAATGGAGGCGCTTGAAGAAATTGTCCGGCCTGATGTGGTAGTCGCTACTTCCGCCAGCGCCGATAACTGCGAGATGATGAAAATGGCTCGCCGGGCAGAAGTGGTTGTGTTTCCCGAAGGGTTAAGCGCCGAACTCCCGGCCGGCGCTATGAAGGTTGAAGTTTCGCTGCCTAATCCGGGCGACTGGATGGAGAGCGACGCTATTCTCTGCCGCGAGGCTTTGCGCCTGTTCGGAGCGGAGTTGGCAGATGAAACGGTGCGCCCGCTACATACGCGCCTCGATGCGAGCGACGGTATCAACAACTGCACCATCATTACCGACCGCTTTACCTGCGACAGCTTTTCGCTCGACTCGGCCATAGACTTCTGCATGAGGCGCAAGCCCGCCGACAGGAAATTTACGGTTATTCTCGACACGCTCCGCGACGGCGTCAATCCGCCGCAACTCAGCGGAGTTGACCGTCTGATTTATGTAGGCCCGGGAGGTTTGACCGCCGATGAATTCCGCCAAAAGGTTTCGGTGGGCGACTTCTCAAACGAGCTCATTCTCGCCAAGGGCGAGGAGGGTGGGGTGGTGGCCACTTTCGCCGAGCAGCTTCAGGCCCGCCACCATGAAACCGTTCTCGAGGTCAATCTCGATGCCATAGTCCATAATTTCAATCATTTCAGAGCCTTGGTAAAGCCCGAAACGGGAATAGTTGCAATGGTCAAGGCGTCGGGCTACGGCGCAGGAGCCTACGAACTCGCAAAGACCCTGCAGACCCAGGGGGCTGCCTATCTGGCGGTAGCAGTGGTGGATGAAGGCGAGGAATTGCGCCGCGCCGGCATAACGATGCCGATTATGGCGCTGAATCCGAAGGTGACGAACTATGACTCGCTGTTTACAAACCGCCTTGAGCCGGAGATTTTCAGCTTCGACATGCTCCATGAAATAATTAGCGAAGGAGCCAAGCGCGGCATTCGGAATTATCCCATCCACGTTAAGTTCGACACCGGAATGCACCGTCTCGGTTTCCTGGAGGAGGATATAGAGCGCCTTTGCACCACGCTTCAAGAAACTGACGTTGTTTGCGTGGCGTCTGTGTTCTCTCATCTCGCAACCGCCGACTGCCTCGACATGGACGATTATACCTACGGTCAGCTGAATCTCTTTTCCGCCATTTGCGACAGAATGAAGGCCGGTCTGGGCTACGCATTCAAACGCCACATACTCAACTCCGCCGGCATTGCCCGCTTTCCGCAATATCAGTTTGAAATGGTGCGCCTGGGAATCAGCCTTTACGGCGTTGACACAATCGGAGTCGCCGCTACCGGCGGATTGCGCACGGTCAGCACCCTCCGCTCCATAATCATTTCAGTCAAAGAATGGCCGGCAGGAACTTCCATAGGCTACGGCCGCAGAACGATTCTGGAGAGACAGTCGAGAGTGGCAACCGTTCCCGTAGGTTATGCCGACGGACTGGACCGCCATCTGGGCAACCGCGCCGGCCATGTATGGGTCGACGGTACGCTTTGCCCGATTCTGGGCAACGTTTGTATGGATGCCTGCATGATAGATATTACCGATGCCGGCGAGTCGGTCGGCGTAGGCTCCTCGGTTGAGTTTTTCGGCGAGAATCTGCCCGTTAGCGACGTTAGCGACAGGCTCAACACCATACCCTACGAAGTATTAACCTCAGTTTCTCCGCGCGTTAAGCGCGTTTACTTCCGCGAATGAATCCACAAAGTATTTCTATAGAACAGTTCAACTACCCGTTGCCCGACGAACGCATAGCCAAGCACCCGCTGGCCGAGCGCGACCAATGCAAACTGCTGCTGCGCAAGGCCGACGGCACTATCGAGGACCATGTTTTCGCCGAAGTGCCTTCGCTGCTTCCGAAGGGGGCGATGCTCGTTTACAACAACACCCGCGTTATTAACGCTCGCCTGCGTTTCCGCAAGGAGAGCGGGGCGCTGATTGAAATTTTCTGCCTTGAGCCGGTGCGCCCGGTGGACTATGCGGTGAATTTTGCCGCTTCGGGCAGCGATGGAGTGGAATGGCAATGTTTTGTAGGCAACAGCAAGCGCTGGAAAGAGGGCACTCTGAAAGGAATTGTCGGTGATGCCGTTCTATCGGCCGAACGCATAGAAAAAGTGGGCAATGCTTCGATTATCCGCTTCACCTGGACCGGCAATCAGAGCTTTGCCGAGATAATAGCGGAGGCCGGCGAGCTGCCGATACCACCATATCTGAACCGCGCAACGGAGCAGAGCGACGAAACCGACTATCAGACCGTATTTTCACGGGTTGACGGTTCAGTAGCCGCGCCTACGGCCGGGCTGCACTTCACTCCGGAATTGCTCAGTGCGACCGATGCGGCCGGCATAGAGCGGCGCGAGCTTACGCTGCATGTCGGCGCCGGCACTTTCCAGCCGGTGAAGGCCGAAGTTATCGGCGAACACGAAATGCACAGCGAATTCATCAGCGTTGACCGCAGGCTGATTCTGGAATTGGCTGAAACCGACCGGCCTGTTGTGGCCGTCGGTACTACATCGGTGCGGACATTGGAGAGCCTGTATCACTTAGGTTGCCGCGCCGCGCAGGGATTGTCCGTGACCGAGCTGCCGCAGTGGTATCCCTATGCCGAGGAGCATCCGCGCCTGTCGCGGCGCGAGGCTCTGACCAAGCTTGCCGAGGTTTGCGGCGACCGCCTGGTGGCCAGCACCAGAGTGATTATTGCGCCGGGCTATGAGTATAAGGTGGTTGACGGCATCATTACCAACTTTCACCAGCCGCAGTCAACCTTGCTTCTGCTGGTGAGCGCCTTTATCGGCGACGACTGGCGCAAGGTTTATGACCATGCGCTTGCCGACCCCGGCTACCGTTTCCTCAGTTATGGCGATGCCTGCCTGTTTCTCAGCGATTTGCATAAATGACGAAATTTGATTATCTTTGCCAAAAATTCATAGATTTATATTAAAAACATCACACATTATGAAATTTAAGTATTTTGCGCTTATTGCACTTAGCTCATTCGCTCTTGGCTTTACGGCTTGCGGAGGTGACAATGAACCCGACGAGTTCAACGGAGATATGGATGAAGCGACTCTTGACGAGCAGAAAGATTTTATCGGTAGAATAGCCGAAGAACTTTCAGCGCTGCTGGATGTTGAAACGGTTCATACGTCGATAGATTTTCTGGATTACCTTGCCAAGGCATATGGAGATATCGATGATGATGATTACTACTATGGCAATCGCATCAAACAAGCGGGTCGCAGCTACGAACTTTATCAGTTCGCCGATATTCAGGGCATCTATGAATGGAACGGAGAAGAATTTATAAAAACAGGTAATTCCAATAAGTGTATTTTCCGTATTCCCAACGACAAGAAATACGGCCGCATCGAGCTTGAAGTGGAAGCAAGCAATGATTCGCAGGACTGGACAGTTGAGAATTACGACGGCGATCGCGTAGACGTGCGTGTGCCATACTCAATCAACGGCAAGATAACCGCCAACGGCAAGGTTATGATGAGTCAGACCCTTAGTAATTCCGGCCGCAGCGGCAGCAATGTAACCGCAAACTCCAAAACGGTTCTGGGAGGTCTGGTAGTCGAGGCCTCGGGCAATGCATCGTCGAGCAACGGCTCAAGCAAGAGCACCGTTTATATCAACGGTCAGCAGATTGCTTCGGGAAACGTGTCGCTTACCGGCAAGAACCTGACCAACTCGGTTATATGGGCCGAGGAGGATTATGAGTATATTTCCGATATGGTCAGCAATGCCACAATCAAGAGCGACGTTCTCGGCAAGATTCAGATGAATTATACGGTAAAGATGTCGAGAGCGCTCGAGGAGTGCGATGACGTTTTCAACTATGGTTATTCCTGGAGTGAATACAGCAGTAAGTCAGAAGCTCTGAAAGCATGTAAGTCGGCCTGCGACATATACAATAAGGCATATGCAGGTTACCTGACGTTCAATAACACTTCAAAGAAGCAGGCATATATAACCTTTATTCCCGAGAATGACGAATATTACAGCGAGTGGGAGAATGCTTACTGCGGTGAATATTACGTTGAGCAAGCCATCAAGTTCGCTGACGGCACTACTTATAGCGACGAAATGTTCGATGGCGTATTCGACCGTGTTATCGACACATGGGAATATCTGTTCTACTAAGAAAATTTAATTCAGATATTTTAGCGATGGGAGCTTTGTGGCTCTCATCGCTGTTGCTTTTTCCGCATTTTCAGAGCCGGGCAGAAGAGCCGGACTCAGTAAGGCTGAATGAAGTAACAGTCAGTGCATCGCCTACGGCGGTCAGTAAGTTGCGAGGGGGAAATCTCAGAGTCGATACCGAACGTTTGCGTCGCGGCCCGAGAGTTATGGGTGAAGCGGATATTGTAGGTGTTCTTAAGCGCTCAGGTGGCATAACGAATGCGAGCGACTATGGTTCCGGCCTATATATACGGGGGAATGATGCGAGCCACACTCTGTTTCGTATAGACAACGCGCCGGTTTTCTTTCCTTATAGATTCGGAGGGGTGTTTTCAACTTTTAATACAACTCATTTCAATTCGGCAACTCTCTTTCAGTCAAACCGCGACGCATCATCGCCAAGTCGTCTTGGCGCCATTATAGATATTGCTCCGCGATTTGACTTCAGTAAGGCTATCGGGGGCAATGTGAATGTAGGGTTGCTTGCTTCGACGCTAACCCTGCGGTCAGCCTTGCATCAGAAATTCGCCCTGACCCTTTCAGGCAGAATCTCATATATTGATCAGATTTATGGCCGACTTCTGAATAATGATGCCAATACGATTAAATACGGATTCGGTGACCTCAATGTTTCTGCCGCCTGGAAGCCGGACTCCATAAACTATGTAAC
>CAMWSP010000084.1 GCA_947176935.1 uncultured Porphyromonadaceae bacterium
GGGTGGGGCAGCCCCATAGGTTTTTTCAGCGGCGTGGCCGGCGCGTTTTATTGCCTTGATGCAGTCAGGCGTCAGTCGTGGTGATACTGCTCGCCCCGCAGAATGGTTTGCGAGCGATAGAGTTGCTCAACGAAAAAGAGGCGCACCATTTCGTGGTTGAACGTCATTCTTGAAAGGCTCACCTTCGAGTCGGCGCGGTCGTAGACCGCCGGGGAGAACCCGAAGGGTCCGCCTACTATGAAAACCACACGCTTGGCGCCGGATGCCAACCGGCGTTCCATCCAGGCCGCGAACTCCCGCGAGGTGTATTCGCGGCCGTTTTCATCAAGCAGAATAACCTGGTCGGCAGGCTGGAGCGCTGCGAGTATGGCTTCGCCTTCGAGCTGCTTCTGCCGGTCGGGTGTCAGGCCGGCCGAGCGCTTGAGGTCGGCAATGATTTTTACTTCTACGGGCACATAGTGGCGCAGGCGACCGAGATATTCGGCTATGCCCTGCTGAACGAAATCTATGGTAGTGCGGCCAACGGCCATCAACAAAATTTTCATACGTCTGCGATTTTTTGTAATTTTGCCGCAAAGTTAAGAAAAACAATCAAACTTAAAAAGCAAGAATTATGAAATCGCGTCAAGAACTTATCGACGATCTTCTGACCCTCGCTTTTGCCGAAGATGTCGGCGACGGCGACCACACCACTCTCTCAACCATTCCCGCCGAAGCCCGCGGCAAGCAGCGCCTCATAATCAAGGAGCCCGGAATTCTTGCCGGCGTTGAAATGGCGCGCAAGGTGTTTGAAAAATTCGACCCCGAGCTGAAAATGACCGTGTTTCTGACCGACGGCACCGAAGTTAAGCCGGGCGATGTTGCCTTTGAGGTGGAGGGGAGCGTTCGTTCGCTGCTCCAGACCGAGCGCACCATGCTCAACATCATGCAGCGCATGAGCGGCATAGCAACCACCACCCATCGCTACCAGAAGGAACTCGAAGGCCTGAAGGCAAAGGTTATCGACACCCGCAAGACCGAACCCGGTATGCGCCTGCTCGACAAGGAGGCGGTTAAAATCGGTGGCGGCGGCAACCACCGCATCGGCCTGTTCGACATGATTCTGATTAAGGATAACCACGTTGACTTTGCCGGCGGAATTCAAAAGGCCGTCGATGCCGCCAAGGCCTACTGCAAGCAAACCGGCCGCGATTTGAAAATCGAAGTTGAAGTGCGCAACACCGAGGAAATCGACCAGGCTTTGGCCGCCGGAGTTGACCGCATCATGCTCGATAACTTCACTCCCGAACGTACGGCCGAGGCGGTTAAGCGCATCAATGGCGCAACGGAAATCGAATCGTCGGGTGGCATTACGCTCGAAACCCTGCGCAGCTACGGCGAAGCCGGAGTCGACTTTATTTCGGTCGGTGCGCTGACCCATTCGGTCAAGGGCCTCGACATGAGCTTCAAGGCCGCCAAGTAAGGGTAGCCGCCAAGCCAAAGGAAAAAATCAGAGGGACCGTGCCAACCGGCGCGGTCCCTCTCTTTTTGGTTGCGTGGGGAAGTGGTTATTTTACCGAAACGGTCTTGACGGCCGCGCCGGCTTTGACCACGTAGATACCCGTCTGAACGGGGAGGGTGGTAATTGCCGAGCCCTTGCCGGAGTAGATGGCCTTGCCGTCAACCGCATAAACTGCAATCTGCTCGCCCTGAGCGCCTGAAACCACAATCGAACCCATGCCGGTGGCTATGGCTATGGCTTCGCTGCCGATTTCGTCGATCGAAGTTTTCTTATAGGTGATGCTTACGGCGTTGGAAGGCGCTGCCTGACCTTTACTGTAAACTGCAACTACCTTGTATTCGTAGGTCTTGCCTTCTTCAACGTTCGTGTCGGCATATTCGCAGGTCGAAACCGGGTCGGCGTTGATGCGCAGGCCGTCGCGGTAAACGTCGTAGCTCTTGAATTGGGTCGAGTGGGGAGCATTGGCGGGAATGTAGGTAACGTCGTCAACCATGAGCATGAACGCGTTTGTCGCGCATGAGTTGATTGCAAAACGTTTGGCGCCTTCGGGAATCTTGAACTCATAGCGGGTCCATTCGTTGGAGAGGCCAACGAAGTTCTTCACCGATATGAAGTCGTCGGGTTCGATGCTGCCGGTCGAGTAGGCCACCTTTACCTGTTCGAGATAATCGCCCGAGTAGCTCTTGGCGAAGAACGAAATGGTTTGAGCCTCGCCGTTGAGTTCGGGCGAAATGGCCCATTCGTCGGCGCGACCCATGTCGGAGCGGTAGAGGGCAAACAGATACTTGGTGCCCGAGTGGGCCTGGAAGTAGCTGTTGCCGGAGCCAACGTCGTTGGTATCCCATATCCAGAATGAGCCTTTGGTCACTCCGTTGATGATGTTGGGCAGCTCGATGTTCGAGAAACCGTCTACGGCCACTCCGTCTTTGTCTACGAATACCCAGTCGCCATAGCGGGCAATGAAGGGCAGGCCGTTTTCAAAGTCTTCGGTAACGGCGTCGGCCGGAATGGCGGCGAAGTCGGGTTCGCTCCAGGTCAGCTTGATGGCGGAGTCGGTTTCGGTGCCGGTCAGTGCGCTGACTTCGGGCAGCGTGGAGCGGACTGTGCCGATGGAAATGATTTTGCTCTGGTTATTGGCTTCGTTTTCATCGCCGGCCATAACTGCTTTGGCGGTGTAGCTTACGCGGCCCGATGCCAGGGGCGACATGGTCAGGTCGAACTCAACAATGGCGCTGCGGCCGCCGCTGATAGCCGGGCCCTGCTTGGAGGCTACGAGCTGCTTGTTGGCGTAGACTTCAATGGTGTAGTCCTTGGCGGTGGCGGTGCCTTCGTTGTTAACGGTAACGTCGAGGGTAAAGTCATTGCCGGCAACGACCGATTCCGGAGCGCTGAGCTCCGTAACGGCTACGTCGTTGGCGCAGAGATTGCCAACTTTGATGTTGTCGATAACCGTGTAGCTGGCCGTTTTGGCTATGCTGTAAAAGTTAATCTGAATGGTTTTGCCGGCGAATGCCGAGAGGTCAACTATGATGCGGTTCCAGCTGTTTTCGGGGCCGGTTTCGCCGATAACCACCGTTTTGAGGTCAACATAGTCGGTGGTGCCGGTTTCGCGAACGCTGACGGTGAGTTCGTTGATGTCGGCTCCCGGGGCTCCGAGACCTATATTATAGGTGTAGAACGACAGGGTGGGGTTGGCGAAGTTGGCGAGCGAAACCAGGCCGGTGTAGAGGTCGCCATAGCCGTTTTCAAACGGAGCATACATTGCAAACACGCGGTTGTCGGCATCCTGAGCGGGCAGCAGGGTGTTGTCGTAAACGCCCCATGCACCGCCGCCGCGGCTGTTGATGCCCAGAAGATATTTGTCAATGTCGTCCTGGCTGGTGAGTGTCAGGCCGTTGTAGGGGGTGCCTGTCGGAATGTTGGCCGACAGCGAGCGGTTCAGAATGTCGCCGTAGCCGCCCTCGGTGTGGGCAATGAGTGCGTATTGCGCGAATTCCTGCGAGCCGGGTTCAACTGCCTGATAGGTATAGGATGTTCCGGAAAGCATGCCGGTTATGGCTATGGCGTTGCCGTTTATAACGCGGTTAACGCGATATTGCACCAGCGAGGGGTCGAGAGGTATGCTGTCGGCGGTCGTGGTCACTGCGTTCCAGGTAATGGTCACTTCGCCGGGGTTGCCGGTTTCAAGGGCAACCACGCCATCAACCGCGTTCGGAATACCTACGCCTACATATACTTCAACCGAAGCCTCGCCGCCGTTGCCAACAGAGCTGTAGGGCACAACCGTGTAGGTGTAGTAGTCGGGTTCCTCGGGCTTGTCAACGTAGGTTATTGCCGTGTTCTTGGCCGGATTGTTCCAGGTGTTAACGAGTGAGCCGTCGCGCAGCAGTTCAATCTTGGATATGGCGCTGAGCTCGTCGCCGCTGAGGGTCTTCGATGGGGTGGTGAACGATATGGTTGCGGTCAGTTCGCCGTTCAGACCGGGAACTGCCTGGAGGTTCGAAACGGCAGCGGGGCCGTCGGGGCTCTGCAGTCGGCTGATAGAGAAGTTGTCGGCATACAAGGTGAAGGTATTCATGTTCGATATGCCGTGGATGCCAACGTAGAACACTCCGTCGCTTTCCGGCTTGTAGATTGTGCTCCACGCAAGCGGATTCTCTCTCAGCTGGGTAATGGTTGTGGGCTCGAGCAGAACGGTTGTCATATCCTTGGGGTCGGTCGAAGTGCCGAGTTTCACCTCGATGCGTTCGGCGAATGAAGCCTGGCCGCAGGCAAAGTCGGCGGCAATGGTGTAGAGGGTTCCGGCCGAGAGCTTGATGGCGGGCGAAATCAGCCAGTCGTCCATGTCGAGCGATTTGTTGTAGATAATGCGTGCGCGTCCGTCGTTGTTGGCCCAGGTCTGGCCGTCGCCGTTGGCGTCAACAACCGTGAACCCGTCGAGCGAATCGTCGAAGGTTGCCGTAAACGGCGGGAGCACAACGCCCAGGGGAACGGTGTTGGATGTGGCGGGCTCGGAATTGAAGCCGGCGTAGGAGGCAATGACCTGATAGTAGTAGGTCGTCAGTTTCTCGGGAATGCTGAGGCTTTCGCTGAAGGTGGTGGCGGACATGTTGTTGGCCACCATGGTATTCTCTGGAAAGCGGGTAACGGTGTAGGTAATGGCCTCGGGGTCAACATAGCCGCCGTTGATTGAAGTGGTTACGGGCAGCCAGCTTACGTTCATAACGCCGTTGGAGTAGGCTGCGGTTACCGTAGTCGATGCCGGGGTGTCGGCGCCGACGTAGGCCGTGATTTCGGTGGCGGGGCTTTGGCCGGCGTTATTGCTCGTGCGGACAATGAAGGTGTAGAATCCTGGAGCGGGAACCGTTACTTTGGCCGATACTTCAGCGCCGAAGGTGGTCGAGCCGGTTGCCAGCTGCCGGCCGTTGGCGGTAACGGTGTAGGTTATCTGGCCCGAACCGGCGGTGCCGTCAAAGAAGGTGGCGGGCGCTTTGAAGTCTATGGTGCCGGTCAGGGCGGCGTCGGTGAAGTTGGCGCGGAGGTCCGTGGCAACTGCCGGAGCGTCGTCTTCAGCTTCGGGAGTGGGGATTACCAGGCCGCAAACCTCTTCGTTGCCCGGGAAAACGTAGATAACGTTCGCTTTGCCGGTGGTGGTGTCTACTTCGGTCAGGAAGCCTTCGTCTGATGAGTTCGACACTGTCCAGAACAGCCGGTCGGTCTTGAGGTCGAAAGTGGCATCCGAAGAATAGAGCGATTCATAGCCCGTTTCGCCCACTTTGGTGAGAACTGCGGTGTTCTTGTCCAGCTTATACAGCGTGGAGCCGGTGCAGACCATCGGGTCGTCGTCGCTTTCAGGAATGGCCAGATCGCTGTAAATGGCCCAGAGCTGACCCTTGCTGTCGCAGGCAATGGAGTTCCACAGGCCGTATTCGTCGAGCGTGATAATGTCGACCGGGTCAAGCATCACGCGGCCCTGCTCATGGTCGAACGTTATCTTGACCAGAACGAAATGGCGGTCAATGTTGGCAATGGCGTAGACTGTTCCGGTGGTGGGGTCGTAGGTCATCGAATAGGTATAGTAGGCGGAGGTGGCTTCATAGAATTCCTGACCGGTGGTCATGTCGTAGCCGGTGTAGAAGATATAAGCGGAACCGCCGGGATATTCGAGATAACGGCAGGTATAGTAAGCGTTGTCAACGAGCACGCCGCCATAGTGGGCGTTGGCATACTTTACCAGTCGGGTAAACTGTTCCGAGGCGTTGGTCGGAACGGTGTAGAGGCCGCTTGACGTGAAGTCGTCAGATTCGGACCAGATTACCGAACCGGCCAGCTTGGGCATGCCGGCGGTTTTGGCGGTTGCGCGGACGGCCTTGCGCGTGCCTTTGGTTTTGAGTTCGGCGGCAGTAACCGCGGTCGAGAGTTTGTTTTGGGCGGCATTGCGCACCTGTGGGCGCGGCAGCTCGCCGGTTTTGGCGGCCGATGCTGTGGGCGCGGGAGCAACTGCGGCAGTCAATCCCGGCATTCCGGCATTCGGCCTTTCGACTCTGCGCGACAGCGGACCTGCGGCTACGCTCAGTGCCGTCGCGGCTGCCAACATCAGCGAAAAAAATCGTGTCAGATTTTTCTTCATAATCAATAATTTTGAAATGTATTGGTTGTGTGATTGAAATATTTCTGATAATGAATCCTTATATTAGGGGTGCAAATATACAATATTTTGGCGAATTTTGGCGTGTTAACTGCGCTCGGAATAGCAAATACTTGTAAATTCGCCGTTTTTGCTGCTAAATTGGTCAAAAAGAATGCGATTTTGACAAAAGTTTTTTGAATTTCGAAAAAATTTGGTATCTTTGCAGCCTGCATTATGCGCTTTTTTGAACGCAATCACATCATTCACTAAATATTATTATAGTATGAGCCTTAATATCATCGTGCTTGCCAAGCAGGTGCCCGACACCCGCAACGTGGGCAAAGATGCAATGAAAGAAGATGGCACAATCAACCGCGCAGCGTTGCCCGCCATTTTCAATCCCGAAGACCTCAACGCACTGGAGCAGGCTCTCCGCCTGAAGGATGCCAACCCCGGCTCCACCGTAACGGTGCTGACTATGGGCCTTCCGCGTGCCTCTGAAATCATTCGTGAAGCAATCTATCGCGGCGCCGACCGCGGAGTAGTTCTGACCGACCGCGCACTGGGTGGTGCCGACACTCTGGCAACCAGCTATTCGCTTTCGCAGGCAATCCGCAAAATGGACGGCTACGACATTATTCTCGGCGGCCGCCAGGCTATCGACGGCGACACCGCCCAGGTTGGCCCTCAGATTGCCGAAAAGCTTGGCATTCCCCAGGTAACTTATGCCGAAGAAATCGTTGACCTCAAAGACGGCTTCGTAACGGTTAAGCGTCGCCTCGAAAACGGCGTCGAAACCGTGAAAGCTCCTCTGCCCTGTCTCGTAACGGTTGGCGGTTCGGCCGACGAATGCCGCCCGCGCAACGCCCGCCGCGTTTGCAAATATAAATATGCCGCATCGCCCACTGAGCGTGCCGCAATGAGCGAAGAAGACCAAAAGCGTGCCGACGAGCGCTGCCCCGAAGCAATAGTGGAGTGGGGTGCCGCCTATGTTGACGCCGATCCCGAACAGATCGGCTTCCCCGGCTCGCCCACAAAGGTAAAAACGGTTGTGAACGTAGTGTTCACCGCCAAGGATGCCCGCCGTATCGACAACGACGACGCTCAGATTGAAGACCTCATCAAAGAACTTATTGCCAACCACACCATCGGCTAAACCATTATGACACAAGACAACAACAACCTCATCGTCTATTGCGAATGGGCTGAGGACCACATTGCCGACGTCAGCCTCGAGCTGCTCACCAAGGGTCGCGCCCTCGCCGACAAACTCGGCGTTAAGCTCGAAGCCGTAGTGGCCGGCCATAATCTCGGCGACGTTGAAAAAGTGCTCGCCCCCTATGGCGTTGACCTCGTTTATAAAGTCGACGACTCACGCCTCTTCCCCTATACCACCAACCCCCATGCAGCCCTGCTGATTAACCTGTTCAAGCAAATCAAACCGCAGATTTGCCTGATGGGCGCAACCAGCATTGGCCGCGACCTGGGTCCGCGCGTGAGCTCCTGCCTCCACAGCGGCCTGACCGCCGACTGCACCTCGCTGGAAATCGGCGACCACACCGACGCCAAAACCGGCAAGAGCTACAACAACCTGCTCTATCAGATTCGCCCGGCCTTCGGCGGCAACATCGTTGCCACCATCGTGAACCCCGAATGCCGCCCCCAGATGGCAACCGTTCGCGAAGGCGTGATGAAAAAAGAAATCTTCGACCCCAACCACAAGGCTGAAGTAGTTGACCTCAAGGCCGACGACTATATCGCTCCCGAGGACTACGTTGTTGAAATCATCGACCGCCACATCGAAAAGTCGAAAATCAACATCAAGAACTCGCCCATCATCGTTGCCGGCGGCTATGGTGTAGGCTCCAAGGAAGGTTTCGACCAGCTCCATGAACTCGCCCAGGTGCTCAACGGCGAAGTTGGCGCTACCCGCGCCGCAGTCGACGCCGGCTGGACCGAACATGCCCGCCAGATCGGTCAGACCGGTACCACCGTGCGCCCCAAACTCTACATTGCCTGCGGCATTTCCGGTCAGATTCAGCACATTGCCGGCATGCAGGACTCCTCGATTATCATTTCCATCAACAACGACCCCAACGCCCCGATTAACGCAATCGCCGACTATGTGATTACCGCCAACGTCGAGGATATCGTGCCCAAGTTGATTAAATACTACAAAAAGAACTCTAAGTAACCATGGCTAACTTCTATACCGACAATCCTGATTTGAAGCATCACCTCTCTCACCCGCTGATGCAGAAAATCGTCGCCCTCAAAGAGCGCGACTACACCGACGCCGCCAAGTTCGACTACGCTCCCTATAACTTCGACGACGCCATGGACAACTACGACCGCGTGCTGGAAATCGTTGGCGAAATGTGTGGCGACATCGTTGCTCCCAACGCCGAAGACGTTGACCACCAGGGCCCGCGCGTTGAAAACGGCCGCGTTATCTATGCCGACGGCACTCAGGTCAACCTCGACGCCTGCCGCAAGGCCGGCCTGAT
>CAMWSP010000085.1 GCA_947176935.1 uncultured Porphyromonadaceae bacterium
GCTACGCATCGCGCAGCTACTTCGCCGAATGCCTGCGAGCCGGAATCAAGTTCTACCTCTTCGAAGCAGGTATGCTCCACTCCAAAGTAATGATAATCGACTCCGACATAGCCACCGTAGGGTCAACCAACTTCGACTTCCGCTCCTTTGAACATAATTTCGAAGCCAACATGCTGCTTTATTCGCGCGAACTCAACGAGCGAATGCAAAAAATATTCCTCGACGACCAAAAGCTATGCACCCGCATAACGGGCGACGTTTGGCGCCGGCGCCCCGCAATGCAGAAACTGATTGAATCAACACTTCGCCTGCTGGCCCCGATTCTCTGAAATGAACAGCAAACCGAAAGTAAAGCTCGGATTCATCGGGCTCGCGGCAATGGTGTTCGCCATGGTTGTCGGAGCCGGCATATTCAACATTCCGCAAAACATGGCCTACGCAGCCGGCCCGTGGGCCGTAGTCGCGTCGTGGGTAATAACGGCCGTGGGTATGCTGATGCTCGTTTTCACCTTCAAAACCCTCTCCGACGCCCGCCCCGAACTAAACGCCGGCATCTACCTTTACGCTCAGCGAGGTTTCGGTTCGCTGGCCGGATTCCTTGCCGCGTGGGGCTACTGGCTCAGCGCCGCGTTCGCCAACGTGGCCTACGCGGTGATGCTCAACGATGCCTTCGGCACCTTCTATCCGCCGCTGCTCAGCCACGGCTGGATAACCGTTCTGTTCGGCTCGGTACTCATCTGGGCCATATATGGCATAGCTGTCAATGGCATGCGCACTGCAAAACTGCTCACCACCATGCTTGCCGGAATCAAAGTTGCCACCATATTGCTCATAATAGGCCTGATGGCCATAAATTTCCGTGTCGGAACGTTCTCGGCCGACCTCTGGAGCTCGGCAACCGACTTCACCGGGCTGATGGAGCAGGTGCGCTCAACCATGCTCGTAACGCTCTGGTGCTTTGTGGGCATCGAGGGCGCCACCATCATGTCGGGCCGCGCGGCGCGTCCGCGCGATGTTGGGCGCGCTTCGGTCGTAGGGTTCTTTGCCGCATGGACTCTCTATGTTCTCGTTTCGCTGCTCTGCTTCGGCTGCATGACCCGCGCGCAGCTTGCCGGACTCAACAACCCTTCGGTGGCCTATGTGCTCAAGGAAATATGCGGCGACTGGGGTTTCTACTTCGTTATCATTTCTGTTATAATCTCGCTGCTCGGCGGCTGGCTGGCCTGGACCCTCATTTGCGGCGAAGTGCCCTATGCGGCAGCCGAGGCCGGCATATTTCCGCGCCGCTTCATCCGCCTCAACCGCCACGCCATGCCCCGGTTCGGCCTGCTGGTAAGCAGCATTATCATGCAGCTGTTTCTGACTCTCGTTGCCATGGCCGACAACGTTTACCTCACCGCTCTGAGCGTAACCGGCATGATGATTCTGCCCTGCTATCTCCTTTCGGCCGCCTATCTTGCCAAGATTTCAACTGGCCGCCAACGTCTGCTCGGCATCTGCTGCACCGTTTTCTGCTGCTGGATGATCTATGCCGGAGGCCTCGACCTGCTGATGCAGACCTCGCTCTTCTACCTCCTGGGCATCGGCTTCCACCTGCGTGCCCGCGTTGAACGCGGCCAACCAATGCTCACCCCCCGCCTTGCCGTCGCCATCGCCCTCCTCCTCGCCGCCACCCTGATTTATTAACACAATTTAACAATCGGGGGGGGTAATTTCCCCCCTTTTGCGTAACTTTGCATACAAATAACCGCAATACCCCAATCACATGAAGCAAAGATTATACGCAAGTGCACTCGCCGCCCTGGCCACTCTATCCTCTTGGGCGTATGTTAGACAAGAAATTTATGTAATTGATCAAGAGAAAGCTCTCGGAGGCATTCAATACTATTCCCCTGACGGGAAAGATGACTCTGAAACCACGGTCATTAAAGTTCCGGAAACATTCACATACACAGGGGTGAATTATACGATAATTGCCATATCGGGTAGCTTCTCAAAATACAAAAATCTGCAAAAGATTTATATCCCCAAAACCTTAGAATATGTGGGTTACAGTCGCAACATCAACCCCAAAGCATTTCAGCATTGGGATGAATTCCTGCCATACATAGCCGAGATTGAAATTGACCCGGAGAATGAACACTATACTGTAGAGAACAACATTGTACTTTCCAAAGACAAAACAATTACGTTCGGCACACCGTATAAAAACAGCCCTCAGCACTTGGAAATTCCGGATGGCGTCGAATATATCTATTCGTCAGCATTTCACAATCTTCCTATAACCTCCGTCAAACTCCCCCAAAGTCTTATCGGTGTTGGTCTCTCAGCTTTCAGAAATACTAAACTGAAGGAAGTCAACTTACCACAAAACATTAAATATATAGGAAACGCGGCATTTACTTCGCCGGAAAGGGAAGGTACATTTGAGTATCGCGTTGAAGTCAAAAACATACCTCCTACTCTAATTTTCGACGATTTAAGATGGGGTACCAACACTTACAACGTATGCTACGATGAAGAAATATATATTAACCCCGGCTATATAGCAACAAGCAGAATTTACGCCAATCCCGACGCATTCCCAAATCTGAAGTCTGTCAGAAAGGATGGTCTGCACGGTAATACCATGGCGGCCGAACTTGTGGATTATGCACAAAAATATCATGAAAAAGGTTTGAGCATCCCCGCCATTTACGCTAACGATTCGGTTATCGCCGCTTGCAAGCACGAAATCAAACGCGCCGAGGCTTCCGGCAAACCATTCAGTACCATACCTGAAATGATTTCAACAGGCCCGGTAAAGCCCCTGATTCCCGGAACTGAGCCTGAAAAAATCAGCAAGATTGAGGACGCTGTCATAACCATCGATAAAACAAACTATTGGCTATCAGTATATCCGGAATATTATTTTTATGGCATCTTAAACCAAAATCACCTACAATCCGGTACTATAAATAGTGAGACCCTTAAATTAGTAGAAAGTCAAGAATATCCCGGTCAATATTACCTGCGTAATTCCAATAATGACATCTACATGGGCAGAATATCGCCCTGGACTCCGGATTTATACAATTTAATGGATTGCCGTCTGATTGCTTTCCATGACACCGACCCTGCTCTATTTACCATTACCGACAACGGCGACGGCAGCTATTCGATAACCGACTCCGAAGGCTATCCGCTCTGTCCGGGCTATGAATCGTATAACATTCTGAGAGGAAAATCTGACTTTGACCGCTATAACAGCAATATTGCCCTAAGCACTGAATTAAGAGATGTGATGGCACAAGCGAAGATTCTTTGCGAGACCGAGGGGCTTCTTCCATACCTGGTTAACTCTCCCGAACAGCTCCATTCCGAGCATTCCGAACCGACCGAAGGCTCTTTTGCAAATCTGTTTGATGATAATGTATATACATACTGGCACTCAATCTGGAGTTCCTCGCTAAACGTTCCCCGCCACAACCTCGACATGATTTTTGCCGATGGCCAGACCGCCCGCAACATTATCGTGGACTACAAGCAACGTCTGTCAAAGGTCACAAAACTCGATAACGCCCGCTTCCACTGGAGCACCGACGGCGGCGAAACTTTCTCAAACGACTATATAGAATTCACCGGTGCAAACGGCCTCAATGACGATGGCGGCGAATTGAAACTTGAACTGGATGTTGACGCCAATGCTCTGCGGCTCTCAGGTGTAGGCAAAAATGCAGTATATTGGGCAATTAGCGAACTGCGTGTTCGTGACGCCAACGCCAAGCCGATTATCGAATACTCCGAGGAAGGCCGTCTGGAACTGGAAAAGGCTCTTGCCGAGGTCGACGTCTACCCCGCAACGGGCAATTTCGCTGAATCCATCGCCAAGTTGCGCGCCTTGATGGAAAGCATCAAGAACGGCACCTATGGCGGCATAGAAACCACCATGACCGAAAGCACGGAACAGGCCGTTGAATGGTATAACCTGCAGGGCCGCCGGATCACCCACCCGACCCCGGGCCAAATCTACATCCGCCGCTCCGCCAACCACACCACCACAAAGATAAAGTTATAAAATAAAAGTTCAGCACGCGCGGGAGCGCGTGAACGCATAGTAGCCTATGGTTGAGGCAAAGCCGAAACCATAAGGAAAAACGAGCCAATCACCCTCGCACGCGCGGGAGCGTGTGCGAGCATGGTTCTCGCCCGGCAGATTTACTCGCACACGCTCCCGCAGGTGAATGACAACGATGTTTATTTGGGTTGCTCGGGCAAATCGAATGTGGTCGGATTCACACCCATCGACAACAGCCATTGCTCATATTCCTCACGAAAGGTTTTTATGCGATGATGCTCCCATTGATGCTCAATATATAACTTAACGGCCGGTAACGCACTCGGTGAATATGTTATTCTTGCTCCTCCTCGTTGCCATTCGAACCGACCTTGAGTCAAATGTTGCTCATTGAGCCAACGCGACGATTCGCTTTTAAGACGCCTAACAACTTCCGCATCAGCCACAAGCCCCTTAGTGCTATACAGCACATGCACATGGTCTTTCCAACCATTGATTTTCAAAGGCTGGATTCCGTTAATATCTTTAAGTATCGTACCCATTATGGCATACAAACTATCAGACCACTCAGGGTCGATCAATCCTAATCGATATTTAACGCCGAAAACGGCCATAACATATTGTTGAGTAAAAGAATTCATCGCCTCAAATATAACTATTTCTCGCCAATCAAGCAAATCCAGTTTATAGTATCTTGAAAAATGAAGCGGGCTACGCGATAACACGCAGCCCGCTTCATTTATAAGGGGAAGGGATTAGCGGATTATGGTTTTATTGCCGTTGCGGATGTAGAGGCCGCGAGCGGGCTTTACAACCTTGCGACCCAGCAGGTCATAGGCGCTGCCCGACTCCGACGAGCCAAGTTCCATATCGGCAATGCCGTTGGATTCATCGGCCTTGAGCAGAATCGGACGGTCGGCAATCTCGGCGGGGATTACGAAATTGCCGTCAGCGCCGGGAATAAGTTCGACCTCGCGCCAGTAAACGTGCGAATAGCGGGTTGAGCGGGCGCTTTCCAGATGATAACCATAGCGGGCCGTGACGCGCTCAAGGGGATTGCCGTCAGCCGTTGTGCCGGCAACTGTTATGTTCTGCTTGCGGGGAGCATTATAGGGCAGACCCTGACCGTTAACCGTCAGCTTCGAGTCGGAGGTCACGGTTGCGGTGGCTCCATGAACATGAATCAGGAAGTCCACGACATAGCCGCCGTTGGCATTGATGTCGTTGCTGCCGTTGCCATAGTTACCGCCGGGATTGATGTTGCTCCAGTCGATTTTAAAACGGCAACGATAGAGACCTTCAGGAGTCTCGGCGGGGATGACAAAAGGGTGGTTGATGGTCGGATTCAAAGAGCCGGGCTTGTCAATGGCATTGCCCAGGGAGTTTTTATTGCTGAAGTGAGAGTAGCTGAGCATTTCGCCGGCAGGGGTGCCGTCGGCATTGAGGTCGTTGGAAAAAGAGCCGTCTTCGTTGAGGTCAACATACCAGTAGGTGTGCATCGCGTTGCCGTTATAGCTCACCGTAGGGGTAATGGTTTCACCGGCCTTGACGGGCACTTCAACCGAGAGCTTGTTCTGATAAACGCGCTTTGCCTCGGCAGCGGGAATGTTGATGGTCACTGTGCCTTCGGGAGTTGCCAGAGCTATGGAGTTGAGCTTGCGGTCGTCGCGCTCGATTTTCAAATCGTCGGGAAAGTTGATGAAATAGCCTTCGGAGCACGGACCGGCAGGACCGTCCTCAACCATATTGCCGTTGATGAGCAGGTCGCCGCGCATCAGAGAGGCAGGAATGGTATAGACTTCGTCTTCATTGAAATCGGTGGCCGGAACGAAGATGGTAACGTATTGCGGGTTGCCATACTTATCGGTGGGTTCGTCGTTGAGGTTATAGCCGAAGTTGAGGGTTACGCCGCCATTATGGAAGCCCTTTTCGGGAGCCGATTTGATGGCGAAAGCCTTGTCGGCATCCACCTTGTAGGCGTTGAGCTTGTCGCCGTTTGCAGCGAGCACTTCGCCGTTAAGCTGGAAGTCGTTAACTGTAACCTTGTCGCCATAAACGCAGAGCATGGCATCGTAAATCGCGCCGCCATTGTCGGCAATGATATTCTTGCCGTCGGCATCGCCCGGATTACCTGCCGGGTCAAGGCTGTTCCAGTCAATTTTGAAACGGATGCGATACATTCCGGGCTTGGTGTCGGCCGGAATGGTGAAGCTCGGCATTTTGCCCACATTGCCGCCGCCGGGGTTACTCGGCGCACTGTTTCCGAGCGAGTTCTTGCCGTCGTAGTGGTTATATGAAACCAGCTCGTTGGTGGTGTTGAAGCTGCCGTCGTTGCCGAAGTCAACATAGCAGTAGGAGTGCATCCACGGAGCTGCATAGTCAATGCCGGGAGTAACGGTCTGACCCGGCTTGGCGTAGAAGGTTTTCGAAGTCAGGTCGGCATAGAGCTTTTTGGTCACGTTCTGGTCATTGGCATAGCGAACGGTGTCGCCGTTGCAGACCATGTAGATGCCTTTGGCGCCGCGGTCGTTGCGGGTCATGGCGGTCGACTTGGAGCCGAAAACGGGATAATATTCGTTGTTGATGCGTGCTGCGGGCGAATTATCCACCACGATGTTGTCTACATAGAACAGGAAGTCCGAAGTGCGCTCATGGGGCGATTCGCAGTCGGGAACAACAACCAGCGAGCGTATGTCGATGCCGCCGGCCCCTTTAACGGCAAACACGGCGTCAAACCAGCGTCCCGGCTCTATGGCGTTGGAGCTCATTGTCGAGAACTGCAGGGTGTAGGGGTCCTGGCCCTTGCGTTCCTGACGCGAACCGAGGCCCATGAGCATCACGCGCCCCTTGGTTTCGGTCTTGTAGAGCATAACGTGAACATACTGAACGGTGGGAACCAGCTCGAATGTCTCCGGCAAGTCAACTTTAACGCCGAAGCGGTTCGAGCCGAAGCGCGAGCGCTGGGCGCCGAGAACCATATCCGAACCGTTGGGCACCAGGCCGGTAATTTCGCTCACGTTCTTGTCGGGATTGGCGGTTACGGCATAGTTGCCGCTCAGTTCGCCCAGACGGAAGGGAGAGTGCTCCCACGCGTCCCAAACGCCGATGCCTTTATATGATTCGGGAGTTTCGAAATCGACGTTGATTTCGGCCGTCGCACCGAGAGCCGGCAGGCACATTGCTGCGGCAAAAAGAGTCTTTTTAAAAGTAGCTTTCATAACTGGTGCGTGGAATTAGTAGATTGAAACTGTGTGGAGAGTCGGGCACGCCTTGGCGTCGTTAATGGTGATGCGTATGCCTTTGAGGTTCTCGCCGGGGCCATGCTTGGTCGTTGAGCCATTGAGGGCTATGATGCGCTTATAGCCGATGGTGGAGGTGGTCATCCCTTCATAGGGCTTCCAGTTGGTGCCGTCGGTTGTGGTTTCGATGGTAAACGCCTTCACGCGCTGACCCAGGCGGATAAATTCCTGCAGGGCGATATAGTGAACATTCGTCGTTTCGGGGAACATAAAAGTCAGCGAAGCTTCTATAACGCCGTCTTCCGCAGCCCAATAGGTTTCCTTGTCGCCGTCAATAACGTTTGAGGCGTCATAGGTGCGCGATGCGCCGTTGGCGCGGGTGTTGGAGGCCGTAACCGTTGCGCGGGGAGCCAGGTCGGTGCCGAGACGGGCCTTGAGCATTTCGCCGAATTCCTTGAGCACCTTAACGTTGTCGTCGGGCAGCAGGCCGTATTGGTTCGGCGGATAGTTCAGAATCAGAGTGGCGTTGCGGCCAACTGTTTCCATGTAGAACTGCCATACTCGGTCGGCTGAATGAACGCCCTGGTTGCTGTGCCAGAACCAGCCGGCCGTGGTTGCCTTGGCGTCAGATTCGCCGGCTTTCCAATACCAGGCGTTGGGGTCGCCCGAGGTGCCGGTGCCGTAACACCAGTTGGTCTCGCCTGCCCAGCCGGCTTCGTTGCCGATCCAGCGGGCTTCGTCGCCTACGCCCCACAGAACGCAGTCGGGCGACACTTTATGCACCGTGTCCTGAAGGTTGGGAACATCATAATAGGTCGATGCGTCAATCGTGCGGCTCCCACCTTCGCCGCCATAGTAGCCCGAGCCGCCGTTGGCGCCGTCGAACCACATTTCAAACTGGTCATCACCATATTGGGCCAGTTCGGCAGCTTGACGCAGGAACACCTCGCGAACATATGTATCCTTGCCGTAGTGGGCCGAGTTGCGGTCCCAGGGCGAAATGTAGAAGCCATATTTCATGCCGAGGTCGCGTGCGGCTTCTGCAAATTTTTCAGGAATATTGGTTGCCGCCCACTGACCGCCGCCTTTGGTGCAGTTATGGGTGGTGGTCTCGGTGGGCCAGAGGCAGAAACCGTCGTGGTGCTTAACAACGGCTATGCCGCCCTTCATGCCTGCAGCCTTTACCGCTTCGAGCCATTGGCGGGGATTGGGTTCGCCTTTTGGCGCATAAATTGTTTCTTTTTCGTCACCGTTGCCCCATTCAAGGTTGGTAAACG
>CAMWSP010000086.1 GCA_947176935.1 uncultured Porphyromonadaceae bacterium
GTTGGTGCGCAGAAAGCCAACGTTTTCCATTCCGGCCAAGTGGGCCTCCTTGGCTCCGGCCCACATTCGCGCGCCTTTGATGTCGATGCCGATGAAGTTGCGTTCGGGATACTCTTTTGCCAGGCATACGGTGTATTCCCCGCGGCCGCAACCGAGCTCAAGCACTATCGGGTTCGGATTCCGGAAAAAGTCTTCATGCCAGCGTCCGCGCATGGGGAAGCCTTCGGCCTGAAGCTTGCCGAACGGCACTTGGAGCACACGCGGGAATTGCTCCATTTCAGCGAATTTGCGTAGTTTATTCTTACCCATTAGAAAGCGATTTTAGCGGCTCCAAGTTCAGAAACAATCAAATAAACACCGGCCGGCCATCCGCCAACGGTTATGTCGACGCGGCTTTTGGCGTGGGTTGACAGCATCCGGCGTCCGGCGGCGTTGAATATTGCAATGTTGTCTAAATTTTTGCTGCCGGCGGAGATGTGGAGAACACCATCGGAGAAGCTGACGGTCATATTGTCAGATTCAACGGTGGAGGGCATGGTGCGCGTTGAAGACTGCGACGTGATGTTGAAATCCTGCCACTGGGGCGAGTCGCGATATTCCTGCTCTCTGCCGTCGGGAGCAATCAGTGTTACATTGGGTTTATCAACGTTGACCCAGACATCGTTGCCGAGTTCGGGTACCGATGCTACTTCGGCAACATTGATGCTTTTGAGCCCGGTCATGTTGCCCATGGCGTTGTCGCCCAGATAGGTCATGCCTTCGGGGAGCACAAGCGCGCCAATGGAGTTGGCGGCGTAGAGTGCGCCCTGAGTGAGTCCGGAGAGGGATGCTGGAAGAACGAGTGTCTGCACTCCGTTGCATTCGGCAAAAGCCCAAGGCCCGATTTCGGTGCACTGCGCCAGAGCGGCAAGGCTAACGGTTTTCAGACCGCCGCAGGCTTCAAACAAGCCTTCGGGAATTTCATTGACAGAGGCTGCAATGCTGACTGTTGTGAGTTCGGGGCAGTATGCGAAAGCGCGAGCTCCGATTTCGGTAACGCTTTCGGGAATGCTTACGCTTTGGAGCGATTCGCACCGCATTGCGGCATAGGGAGCAATCGATGTGACCGATGCCGGAATTGTAAGCGACGTTATTCCCGAGCCGGACAGCGCACCTTTGCCTATAGCCTTTAAAGTTGCCGGCAACGTTACAGTGGTCAGTTTCGTCAGACCGGTCAGGGCATAGTTGGGCAGAGTGTTGGCCGGAGATGAGGTCACGCCGGTGTAGGGCAGGGCGTCGCCCGAATATTCAACGATAGTCACTGCGGCCATGTCGAGCGATTCAAGGCTGCCGAGATTATCGAGAATGTAGCTGAAATCAGCGGCGTTCATGGTGCCGGAAATGGTCAGCGTTTTCTCTTTGGCATCAATGCCCGCTTCGGCCAGTTTCCCGGCCTGCAGGTTACTGATGTCGGTTGCATCGGCGGCTACAGCAATGCCGAGGGCCATAGTCGCCGTAAGGAGATATTTCATAGAACTGTTATTCGTTTTTAACAATGGTTTTCAAAGGGGTTGAGAGTTGGGGCGATGTCAGGATATAGGCACCGGCCGGGAGTTCGATGAGCTGGTTATTCTCAACGTTATCAAGAGCACGCACAAGTCGGCCCGAAGGAGTGAATATGCGCAGCGACGCAATCGTTTCGGAGCAGGTTATCAGAATCGCTCCGGGCATGGTGCTGATGCCGAGTTTGGCGTTGGTTTCAACCGAAGTGATACCGGCCGTTGAAACTGAAATAGAGTTACTTTCGGGAGATTTGAACCCGAGGCGGACGCTCTGCACGGTGTAGCTTTCAGAGCCGCAGAAGTCGGTGATTGTCAGCGAGGAATCTTCGGCAATCAGCTGTTCGGTCTGTGCTGTTCCGCCAATGTAAAGCGTGCGGTTAACCACCCAGTAGTCAACCACTTCGTCGGGAGCGGGAGTCCAGTTGGCGGTATAGCTCGTGGCCGTTACATCGGTTGCGGCGGTAGCCACGGGAGCGGTGAGGGTCGGTTCGGGCAAACATTCGCCGCGCAGGCCAACGCCGACACTGCCTTCAATGCCTGCGCCTGAAATTACCAGGCGGGTAGTGTGCATGCCAAGTTCTTTGGGCGAGTAGCTGACGGTTACCCATTGACCTTGAGGTGAGTTGGCCACTGATGCAGCCACAGAGCCCTGATTTGAACCGTCGATGGCGAAATGGGTCGCTCCGCTGGTTTCGGAGTTGTCGTAGATGCGCAGACGCAGCGAAGCTCCTTTGGTAAGGTTCTCGCCGTGGATGAGCAGGCGTGCGGTTGCAGTCTGACCTAAAGCGACTTCGCCAAATTCGAGCATACTGCCCTGAGAGGGGTTAATCAGCGTGGGGGAGCCGGAGTCGTAGTTCCCGTCGATGTGGTCGTTCAGAATAAACGGTTCGCCGCGGTGTTCGCCCCAGATGTATTCGGCCAACTCGGGGAAGTCGATAAACGGATTGCGGTTGTTCTGAAAAGAGTAAACGGCCTCGTTGCGGTCAATTTCCTTCTGGCTCACGGGGTCTTGTTCGTTCCACTTCAACAGCAGGTTTCGGCTCCAGTTGTTGAGGGTGGGGTAGGTGTTGTTGTCGACCATGAACAGATATTTCCAATGCAGGTCCTGATAGCAGGTTACCATGTAGAAATATGTGCGGGCAAAGTCGCCTTTATATTCATCGGCAGGCTCGAACACCAGACTTGCACCACCTCCCTGACCGGCCACAGCGAAGCCAACCGTGGTCACGCCGTTTTCGAAGTCAATCCGTTTTGTGCGGTCAACCGTGCCGAGCGGGTAGTTGCTTTTGGCCATGTTCGCAGCTGCCTCAGAGGGATAGAGGTGGTTAAGGTCGATATAGGCAGGAGTTTCGGTTGAGCCACCCCACCAACTTTTGGGAAACGAGTGCTCGCGGTTCAGGCCTCGGAACGAGGGCGCGTAGAGCGGTATGTCGCTATACATATCCCACCAGCGTGAACTCTGCGGATAGACGTCGGTGACCTGAAAGTATTGCGGGAGATTATTGTATGAACTAATTAACGTGTGGGGATTTATAACGTTATATACGGCGGTTTTCAATGCCGCTTCCGACTTGCCGTCGATAGCGTTATAGTAACCCTTGGGAATAAGACGGTCGGCAGCCGCCGCAGAAAGCGCGGTTGCCAACAAAAGCCATGATAACATGCGATTGTAAAACATAAAGCAAAGTTACGAAATTTTTCTAAAACCACCAAAAATCTTGCGTAGCTGTAGAATCATAAGGTATAATGCAAAAAAGAGGGCCTACCGATGCCGGTGCGCCCTCTTCTTATATGTAAATTTTATTAGCTCAGATAGCAAATTTGAATGTCTTTGCCGGGGTTGTGAGGATATAGGTTTTTCCAGCGGGAAGGCTTATGTTGCGATCGGGTCCGGTGTAGATTGTGGTGCCCGACAGGTCGTAGATGCTGACAGGTTCGTAATCGTTAAGCCCTTGGACTGTTACGGAGTTTTTCTTTAGAGAAATGCGTACCTTATTGTGTGAAGTGTCTACGTTGGTAATTTCGGTAGAGTTAGAGCTTGTGAAAACAAAATGCAGGCTGTTGTTGCCATAAAGAGGGTCGGTAACAAAGTCGTTATTGTGGATTTGTTCCGTTACTTCCTTATCGTTGAAGTTTGCATAATGGAGTTCCCAACCAGTCTCGGGACAAAGTTTTACCATGGCAGTAGATCCCTCATTATATGTGTGGGTTATAGTATGGCTATTTGCGCCATAAACTGTTAAAGTAGCCTTGTTTTGTGGAACGAAAGTGATTATAAGTTCGCCAGTTCCGGTATAGTCGTTTATCGACAGGCGATGACCTGTCAGAGAGGTCGTGATATCTTCGCCATCGAGGGTGACAGAGCGTATTTGTTGCCCTTCGTCAGGCAAAACAAAAAATGTGAAGTCAGTACCATTAAATATCTCGCCGCTTTCTACTTCGTTAAATCCGTTGGCATAGACATTACCCTTACCTTCGATTTCTACAGTCAGATTATTCTTAATTTCCTCAATCGACATAAAGTACTGTGCCCAGTCGCTGTTTTGATACTCAACAACCGAACCCGTAGGGACGTATAGCACCGGAATTTTTTTGTAAAATACGGAGAATCCTAATGCCGGTGGTACCTCAGCGAAGCAAGTAACAAATTTGCAGTCACTACAAATGTCAAAAGCCCAACTTCCAATAGAACTTACCGATTCAGGAATTGTTAAGGATGTGAAATGTGGAAATCTAAAAGCATAATAATTAATGTGGGAGATAGTATTGGGAATGACCAAGTTTTTAACCTCGACGCCATTAAAGTAGATATGATCAGCACATGATAATGGATTTGACAATGGTAGATCATATTTAATCTTTGCTGCTGATTCGATACTTTCGAACTCTACTGTAGATATCTGACAGCCCCCAAAAACACCAATATTACCTTTATTGCCGATTAGAGAAACTGACGACGGGATATATATGTAAGATAATGATTTACAGTTATAGAAAGCCTGACTGGCAATTGTAGTTACCGACTCAGGAAGCGTAATATTCTCAAGGTCTGTTTCTGCGAAGGCTGCCTCTCCTATTTCGGTTATAGAGTTCGGTATAAGAATCGTTCTCATTCCTTTGCAACCAAAGAAGCATCCAGATCCAAGTTTTTTAACGCATGAAGGGATGTCGTAATGGCGTCTGGCGTATGGCCATTGAATCAGCAAGGATTTGTCTTTGGTGAACAGAGTCCCGTTCTCTGATGCGTAGAATTGATTAGAGCTATCAACAGTTATTCCACTAAGGTTTTCGCATTGGCCAAAAGCCACGTGGCCAATTTTAGCAACCAATGCCGGTATATGAACCCATGTTAGTCCATTACAGCACTGGAATGCACCCAATCCGATGCGGGTTACGGAGTTTGGTATTTCAATTGAACTCAGTCCGCTGCAATTGTAAAAAGAGCGTTCTCCAATTGAACTTAAAGAATATGGCAGTTCAATTTTGGATAATCCTGAGCAATCGTAGAAAGCATAATTTTCAATCGTGGTTACAGAATCTCCCAATTCCATCGATGTCAGACCGCTACATCCTAAGAAAGCAGAACTTCCAATCGTGGTTACAGAGTTGGGTATAACTACGGATTTAAGGTTGGAACAGCCACTGCATATATAATCGGGGACTTTAGTGATGTTATTCCCGAAACTGATTTTTTCTAATGATGCCGGAAATAGATTACCATCGTACCAGCTTATGTCTAATATATTGCAATTTGTAGCATCGAAGTCAACGCGTTTTATGTTCTCGCATCCTTCGAATGCATCCTTGCTAATTGACGTAACAGATGCAGGGATTCTCACCGACACTAAATTGTTGCTGTAAGAACAGGCTCGTGAGCCAATCGATTTAACCGGATAACCATCATATTCGGGTTTAATCACTGCTATTTTTACGCTGCCATCAATATAGGAAACCACGGCGCTATCGCCCTGGACTTCATAGTGAATGTTGTATGCGTCACCAGGATTGGGTATCCAGGCATCATCAAATCTGAAGTAGCATATACCATATTCGACGTAGGCGCCATACAGGATTTCAAGTTTGTGTTCCTGATAGTCAAGATATTTTGAAATATCTAAGACATAACTATTATAGGCTTGATTATAATCGTCGAAAATTACATTGTCGTCTATGCGGATTTCTGTGAGGTATTCGGAATTTTCCAGCGAAACTTGGATTTGGGTTTCGTCGAGTACATACAGCGGTTCGTCATTGTATTCTCCGGCGGGGATGTAGCCGGTGATTGAGATGTTGCCGGCATATACAGTCAAACTTAGACAGCAAAACAGAAGCGGGAGCCACAATCGGGTTAGGTAATGATTTTTTCTCATTGGTTTGGAAGTGCCGCGGTGCCCACTCCTTTGGCTATTATCGGTATTATAAACGAAAACGTGAGGGCCACATCGATGCTCACTCCCACTTGCTGAGGCTCTGGTATTGCCCGATATAGTTGGAACGAGCAACGTGCAGAACCTCACGCAAATATGCATATAGCTTCGGTATGAGGTGCCGCACACCTAAACCGAAGATATAAATACACATCTACATAAGCATCTACCGCTGCTGCATTCTTGACTATATCTAAGAAATTTACCAGATTTCAGCAAGTCAAGAAAGAGCGTTGATATACGCTTTCTTTAATATTTACATCAATCTATCAAACCTCTATTTGATTAAATTGATGCCACAAATTTAATACTTTTTCCTGAATTTGCAAAAAATTCGGTTAATCGCCGTATGTCATCGAGATGACATCTTCGGGATAGAGTATATTAAGATCATTGCCGCCATCTTTGGGCTTGTTTTTCAGGAATAGAACCGGAATCACTTCTTTGTTTTTTGCAAATGGGAGCAGCGATGTTTTTTTCTTGAGCCGTTTTATGATTTCGCCGGCCACTTCCGGATTTGTCCATTTGCATTCACCAATGAGTAAGGCTTTCGCGTCGGTTGACTCTGCTATTATATCAAACTCCATTTCTTGGTTCTTACCGTCGCTTCGAACCGTTCCCCACCATCGTGAGGCTTCTTTCCAGCGGTGGCCATAAAGCATGTTGCCGCTTATAGCTTCTCTGCAAAGATGTTCCCAATGTTTAGCAACGTATTCATTGAAATGCAACATTATTTCTTCAATTACAAAATTCTTTCGTCCTCGTCCGATATTCGACAGGTTCGGAATAATGAAAGTATAATAAAAGTCCATCAAAGGGTCGTTTATACGATAAATCCCCTTTTTAGACTTTTTTGCGCTTTCACCAAATGGAATTTCCCTACGCAGATAATTCATTTGTATCAAACGGTCAATCGGTGCTGATAAAGAAGTAGCTTCGCGACCCATTCTGGCTGCTATTTCCGACAGTCGGTTTGCTCCGGATGCAATCACGGCCATAAGTGATTCTGACTGCACGGTGGCGGTCATATCATCGAGAAACAAGCGTTTCGGTTCATCATATAGAACAGATGCCGGGCTAAGCATGGTAAGGATTATAGACTCTTTTAGAGACTCGTATTCTTCACGGAGTTCCCAATAGCGTGGAACGCCACCCCATACGCTGTATTCTTCGATTGCTGATGTCGCATCAGTGTTCAGCGCTTGCTGAAGGTAGCTTATTGGTATAGGTTTAACGTCAATTATCGCGTTTGCTCGGCCAAACAGCGGCTCTGATTGCGACAAGATAAGATTTTGCATCATTCGCTGTGAGCTACCGCAAATTATCAGGTTGAATTTCATTCGACCGGAATCAATCATTCTCTGAATTACAGACGGCAGCTCTGGCGAGTGCTTTACCATATATGGAAATTCGTCCAAGCAAAGAGTGAACTGTTTTGACGCAAGGGTGTTGAGCATCGAAAAAAGGTCCTCCCACGATGCAAATGCAGATAAGCCCATTGCTGGAAAAAAGTCAGTAAGCTGACTCTTTAGCATTTCCCGTTGAATATTATCTACGAAATCGCCGGCCATATAATAAACGTCGCCTTTATTGAGTACCTTTTTTATAAGTGTCGATTTACCGAGCCGTCTACGGCCGTAAACAACAACAAAGTGTGGCTGAGTTTGTGGATTTATAGCTCTGCGTAGTTCTGCAATCTCTTCAGTCCGATCAAGAAAATTCATATTATTTTTGTGAAAAATTATTTTTGGCAAAAATAATAATATTTATTGACCGAGCCAAATATTTAGACTAAAAAATACCCGGCTCAGTGAGTCGGGTATAAATTGGGTGGCGGCGAAGCTTTATTTGATAATGGCTTTGAGGGGTTTGACGCCGTGTGCACGGATAATGTAGAGGCCGCGATTTAGGGCGATGCGGGTGTTGTTGGCAACGTTGGTCAGGCGTGCGGCAGTGCGGCCGTTGGCTTCGTATATGCAGAGGTCGGCGAGGGTTTCGGTGGTGATTACACGCAGGCCGCCTTCTTCAATGGAGATGCCGAAGCCAACTTCAGCGTCAACCTCGGAAATAGAAGCTTCGCGAACAATAATCGAGTTGCTCTCGTCGGATGAGAGGTTGCCCTTGATGGCGCGCACGGTATAGCTTTCAGAGCCTTTGAATCCGCTGATGTAGAATGAATAATCATCGCCATGGGCCTGCTCCTCAACGGTTGACGTGCTACCGTCGGCCGCATAGATGGTGCGGGTAACTATGTAGTAGTCAACATCTGTGTTTTCAGTGTCTTCCCAGTTTGCAATGTAGCTTGTGGCGCTTACGTTTGTCGGGGCCAGCGCACGGGGTGCTGCGATCGAGGGTGCCTGAATGCCGGTTCCGCGCAGGGTGATGAAGGTGTTCGACGTCAGGCCGCCGCCGCGTATTCTCATGCGGGTTTCGTGGTTGCCGGCGGTTTCGGGGCGATATTCGATTTTCACGCTGACACCGGTGCTGCCGATGGACGCAGAGTTGGATACCCTTGTTGTTGCACCTTCATCGACGGAAAATACCGAAGCGTCGGTTGTTTAAGAATT
>CAMWSP010000087.1 GCA_947176935.1 uncultured Porphyromonadaceae bacterium
GGGTGTAGTTATCCTGCCCCACGTTGTTGTCGGCGCCGAGGTAGCAATATTTGGGAATATCTTTTACCGTTACGGATTTGAGGTAGATATAGGTGTTTTCGTTGAGGTTGCGGGTGTCGAAGGCGATGGTCAGCTTCGATGCGGCGCGTCGCAGCCAAGCGTGGAGCGAGGTGTTGCGGCGAATGCCGACTGCGGTTGCGTCGCTGCCGGTGCTGTTAGATTTGTCGCCGTCTTGAAACCAGCCGAACATCTGATTGTTTTTGCTGACGTCTGACGTGTTCCACTGAAAGCTGAGTTTTTTCAGTTTGTCGGGGGTTGAGATTTCGTCGTCCGTAACTGCCGATAGGTCGTGGTTGGCCACGGCGTAGATCAGGTAGTAGCCGTTGTTGACGGTGGTTTTGAAGGTGACGTGGCCGGTGACTTCCTCGCTCGAGGCCGAGCCGTCCGGGCGCACGTTGGGCGCGGTGGGGCCATTGTCGATATAGTCGGTTATCTGGCGTTTTTCAATGAACTGGCCGTCGGGGGTATAGAAAACCATCCAGAGGGAGTTGATGGTTTTGATGGCGTCGCCGGCAGCGCGCGATTCGAGGGCGGGAGTATATTCCTTGAAGCTCATGACCATGCTGAGGGTGCTTGAGCCTTCGGGAATGTCCTGCTCTTCGAAATAGCGGTCGACGCATGCCGTCAGCCCGAGGGTGGAGGCAAGCGTCAGCCAAAGGTATATAAGGTGTGTTGATAGTCGTTTCATACTGATTGGCAGCGGTTATTTATCAATACCAAATATCGGGTCGAGGTCAATGACCTTATAGGGCATCACGTTGACTTCGCATATCGGTTCAACGTTTTCGTTTACGTTGATGAGTCGGAGCCGGTACCAGACGTTGCGTTTGATGTCGGCTATGACCGGAACCGACGTGGAGTTGTCGATGAGGTCGATAAAGCGGTCTTCGAGGAGGCTTTCCTTGAAGTTGATGCAGATTCGCGAGCGGTTTTCGGCCGCCAGCAGGTGGCTGTTGGCGAATTCAGGCACGTAGAGCACATAGCGTTTGCCTTCTTCAACGACCGTGAAGTCGAGCTGCTGACCTTGCTCAACCGGGGTGGGGATGTAGGGTTTGGCCAGGTAGTCGAGGCCCCAGTTGTTTTGCACGTAGTCGCTCTGGCTTTTAACGGAGGGGGCGCAGAAGCCCTGTTTGTTATAGCGGGTGAGCTGCACTTTGCTGGGGGTTAGGCGTTCGCTGACGTTATCATCGATAATCAGCTCGATTTTGGCCACGGCGCGAATCAGGTGTATGTTCCCGAGATTATAGGCCACTCCGGGTTGGAGCTCACCGAGGGTTACCTGAGTGATGCCGTAGAGCGGAATGGGGTTCTCTTTCGAGGGGGCGGTGCCGTTGAAGTCGAAGCGGGTGGCGAACACGTTGTCCATCGAGGGCTGCTTGGGGAGTTCCTGCGGCCAGTTGGCAATGACCATAACCTTGAAGTTGCCGTTGGAAATGTTGGCCTTGGTGGCGCCGTTGATGTAGTAGCGCTTGCTGCTGTCGTAGGATTCAACGGGGGTTATCTGCAGTTCGGTGATTTCGGCCAGGAAGGTGTTGGAAACCGTGTAGAGCAGCACGTGGAAGTTGCCGTTTTCGAGGTCGATGAAGTTTTCAATGCCTTCGCCGGCATTATAGTCGCCAACGGGAGTGGTTCGCGATTTGCCGTCGTCGGCAAGTTCGCCTACTGTCAGATAGAAACCGGTGCGGTAAACTGTGGGGTCGGCTTCAGCGGGGAGTGTGGGTTCCTGAATCTCGCCCGCGGGGCTCGTGCACGCGGCCATGACCACCACAAGCATCAGGCTTGCAGCGGCGGCAATCGAGCGGAATGGACGGGTGAGTATCATAAATAGTATGGTTTTGTTAAGAATCAGATGTCGGTGTTTTGCTGAACGAGCTTCCAGGAAAGGATGTTGAGTTCCATGCGGGTCCAGCGATAGTTGGAGTCGAGGAAGAAAATGAAGTTATATTCGTCTTGACGGTCAAGGAATTCCTGATTGTCCATTTGGCTGATGTTGGCGCTCTTGAGCATCAGGGCCAGGCGAACCATGTCGACCGAGAAGGCCAGGTCGCCGCGCTCTCCGTCAGGCTTTTTGCGGTAAGCTTCGAGGCGAACGTCTTCGTTGGCCATGAGTCGGCCAATGGTGTATTCGGCCACCACGGCATCGTGGGTGCCGCCCTGGAGTCCATTGTCGGGGTCGGGGGCGATGGTGCCGCTGTAAGTGCGCACGTCCCAGGCGTGGTAGGTCACGGCGTCGGAGTCGATTATGGAGTTGTCGTGGGCCATGCGGGCGTTTCTCGAGGTTATGATAAACTCGAAGTCCTCGCCGTCGAGGGGCACGTCGGAAAGATGCTGGAGCATAACCTTCACGGAGTTGGTGTTCTTGACCAGCGGAATGGTGTAGCTATGAACGCCTTCTTCCTCGGGGAAGCTGAGGTCCTCGGTCAGACCATGGTAGAGGTTGCCCAGCGGGCGCTGGATGTGTTGGCCGTCGGCACCGGTGATTTCGGCGCGGCCTCGGGCTGCGTCGGGGTCGGGGAGCAGGGTACAGCACAGGTCTTCGAGCGTTTCGGCCGGATGGACCATGAAAGAGGTGTTGCCCGGTTCGGCGCCGCTGCCGCACCATGCGTGCAGGCGGTATTTGCCGGGTTTGAGGGCGCCGTCGAGAACAATTTCGTAGTTGTTGGCCTTGAGGGCTTCGCCCGATTCCTGATGGGTGTAGACAATGCGTCCGTCGGCATCGATGACGTTGACCGTTACGTGGTCGACCTCGGCCGCGAATGCGTCGGCATATTTCATGTTCCAGTCGTAGCGCAGCTTCACGCGATATTTGGGATCGCAGTCGCCTTCGTCTTCAAAGATGAAGCTATTGTTGCACGCGGTCAGAGCCGATGCTGCCAATAGTGCCACGAGCAGGTTGCGTATGTTGCTGAATAGGTTCATTTTGCGCAATGATTGGATTGAGTGATTTCGAATTAAAAGGAGGTTGAGAGGTTGATTGGGTTGATGAGGTTGAGAGGTTGAAAAGTTGAAAAGTAGGGACATGCCTTTGGCATGTTTATTAGGACTCTTGCAGGGATATGAAACGTGCCGGAGGCACGTCCCTACGTGGGAGTTGTTAGGGCTCTTGCAGGGTGGTATGAAACGTGCCGGAGGCACGTCCGTACGTCGGGTTGAGAAGGGGATAACCGCGGGCCGGGGCGGGCGCCGGGGCCCGCGGTTAGGAGTTATGGGAGTGTTGCTTTAGATTTCAACCTGCTGCGAAACAACCTTCCAGGAAAGGATGTTGACAGCGGATTCTACGTAGTAGGTAGGATCTTTGGGATCTTCGGGGTCGAGTTTTTCGGGACCTTCGTCGCCAACCTTAACGGGTTTGAACACGCCGTCGCCGAGGGTTTTAATCTTCGAAATCGAGAGGTTGTAGATGTGGTTGCGAACCAGACCATACTGGCCTTCGATAACGGCGTCGGTCTTGCCGGCCTGATAGATTTCGGGCTGGTTGAGGTGTTCGAGAACGATGGGGTAGAACATCGAGCCGTCGGTCTTGGCGATAGCCTTGTTGCTTACGCCGTTGGTGGCGCTTGCCAGGTAGGAGTTAACGGTAGCTGCGCTAACGGCATTTGCCTGATAGGTGGTGTATTCCTTGCCGGTTTCGTCGGTCTGGGTGAGAGTGCCGGTGATCTGGTAGTAGGTAACGGTTTCGTCGTTTACGGCGAGTTTCACTGCACCGATACCCTGGGCGTCGGAGCTGACGAGCTTAACGTCTTTGGCCTCAATCTGGTTGTATTCGTAGATGGGGGTTACACCATCGCCGGCGGTTGCAACCTGCTCGCGGGTGTAGTAGTTCTGGGTCATGTCGGTCTTGTTGATGGTAGAAAGAGCCTTATTGATAAAGCTTTCCTTGGTGAACTCAACACCGCGGTAGTTAACGAGTTCCAGAGGCTTACCGTTTTCGTCGCAAACAACTGCGCTGAGCAGAACGGTGGGAGTCTTTTGGGGCGAAACGCTGCCGTTAGCGATGATGTTGGCGGGTACGTTGGTGGTTTCGTTGCAGTAAACGCGCGAACCGTTGAACACCTTGGTGCCAACCTGCTTGGTGAGCTGATCCCAGGAGTAGTCGCCGTGGTTCAGTTTGGCAGCGAGTTCGGTGCCTTCGGAACCGTAGGTGTAGGATTTGCCCCAGTAGCTGCGGTGGTAAGCGGCGTTGTTCCATTTCCAGGTGTTGGCTGCGTCGCCGAACACGGTCTGGCCATTCCATTCGCCAAGGTCCTTCATGAGGTTGGTGCGCTTGGCGGTAGCGTTGAGTTCCCAGCCGATAATGGCAACGTAAACCTTGGTTGCGGCAGTGCCTGCACCGGCGCCACCGAGGTCGGGGTTGTCATTGCCGGAAACGGAAACGTTGAGTTCGTAGAGGTCGTAGTCCTTGCCGTTGTGGTTATACTTGGCACCGGTGTAGAGGGGGTTCTGCAGGTTGGAGATGTCAACGCCTACACGAACAGCCAGACGCTCAACGTAGATGTCGACAACGCTTTCGTCGTTGCGGTTTTCGAAGTTGGGGGTTTCTTCGAGGAAGTTCTTGGTGTTGAGCTTGGTTGCGAAGTAGTTCCACTTGGTTTGACCGTCAACGATATAGGAGTTGTCGGTGCCGAAGTAGCTGGAGGTGGACATGATGAAGTCACCGGCGTTGTTCATGTAGCTGTCGATGAGCTTCTGGCCCATTTCGTCGAGGGTGTTGCCGGGAACGAAGTTTTCGGGGCAGTTCAGAACGGTAACGACCCAGCTGGGGTAGTTCTTGCCGGTCAGGCCGGTGAGAACAACGGTGTTCTGGCCTTTGAGTTCAACGTTTTCGGTGGTGCCGTTGGTTGCGGGGTCAACCCAAGAGTTGGACTGGAGAACGTATTGGCCGTTTTCGTCGTAGAAGAAGAAGTAGGCGTTCTTAACGCGGTTTTCGTCGCCGTCGCCGTAGATGTATTCCTGCTTGGTGCCGTCTTCGTCGGTGATTTCACCGCTGGCTGCGCGGCTGTTGTCGGCGGCATTGATGCGAACGTTCAGGTAGGCTACGTCGCCGGAGGGCTTGCCGGGAGCTTCAGTAGCTCCGCCCTCTACCAGAGGTTCTTCGCTGGAGCAGGCTGCCATGGCAAGCACGGAAGCTCCGAGGAGAATTTTCTTTGAAATGTTCATAAGATTGTTTTAATTAAGTGGTTATTATTTATTGTGTTATTATTCTTAGTCTTTCTTTGTGGTTTTTGCGGTGATGGTCACTGCGTTGAAGTTGCGTATGGCGTTGATGTTGTCGATGTAGCCGTTGGCTTTGTCAATTCCGGCCTTTCGGGCGATTTCGAAGAAGGCCAGCGCGTCGGCCAGGCGGCCTTCGCGGGCGTTGAGCACACCGCGGGCAAACTCGGCCTCGGGCGAGGTTCCGGCTCGCAGCAGATATTTGCGGGCCAGCTGCAGATTGTTGTCCATCATTGCAACGTTGGCCGCATTGAGGTTGAGCATCGGGTCGTTGGGGTAGGTTGCCGCGGCGGTTATCATAACCTTATTATATTCGGGCGAGCCTTCGGGATATTGCTTGGCAATGGTGAAGAAGTCGACCGGACGCAGGCGGGTGGGGTCGGACTCATAAAGGCGCATGAGTTCCTTGAGTTCGGTGTAGACCTTGATGCGATAGTGAATCTTATAGTCCGAATGGCGGAGCCAGGGATAGATGTCGCGCAGGATAACTTCGTAGTCCTGAGGATAGGTTTTGCGGATGAGGTCATTCTTGGCGTCGAGGTCGGCCATGGGGGTGTCGACTATCTTGATGATTTCGGCGCGGTTGGGAATGTCGAACTGAAGCGAATCGACCAGATAGCGGCGCAGGCCTGCCCAGTCTTCCGGCTCGAAGGAGTTGGTGAAGGTGGTGTCGTGTATCTGGAAGAAGCGGCGGCTATAGTCGCGAACGTAGTCGGTGAGGGTTTGCGTACGGCCCGAAGCCAGGCGGATGTTGTTTTGATATGAGCCTTCGGGCGAGGCGAAGCCCTTGATGTGGATGTTGGTTATAATGGCGTCGGAGTCGTTGCGCACAGCGTCGATTGAGTTGATAATCTTGGCAATTTCGCCGCGGTTGATCATATAGTCGGGCTTGAGCTCGGTGCGGTTAACTACGAACGACACGAAGGCGCTGCCCTCGAGGTTTTTCTCAACGGGAGTGGCATCGACCGGCGGGGCGAACACATAGTCCTTGCAGATAAGGTCGGGGCGGCCGGTGTAGATGCGGGCAATTTCGGTCATGCCGCGCGGGTCGGTGCCGGGCATGGGCTGAGCGGGCCGGCAGCAGGTTGCCGACTGGCGGCGCAGCTCAACCTGGGCGTCGCCCATCCAGGGCTCGAAGGCCACTTCGGAGTGCATCACTGCGTTGGCCTTCTGGCCGGCGCGGAACACTTTGGGAGCCTTCCAGTCGGTGTTGTCGAGCTCGCCGTTGCGCACATGCCAGTACCAGCGGTTGCGGCCGCAGATGCGAATGGTGTCGAGCATGAGCGTGTCGGTGCCGGCGGAGCTGATGACCATTGAGGTGAACACTTGCTCGCTGTCGCGGCCTATGTGGAGGCGTTCGGGGCGGAGCTGGATGTCGACGTTGAGCTTGCGGGCTGTTTCGTCAACGCTGACCTCAACGGTGTATATTTCGGGGTCGACGGCCTCGGGCTGTGCGGCGCGTGCCGGCGCAGCAATCGTGGCGGCTGCCATTATGAGCAGCGGAAAAAATTTCGTGTGCATCATCGGGTTGTGGTCAGAAAGTGTAAATTAGGTTCACTGCGGCCTTGGTGGGTCCGAAATAGTTGTGGGGCACGTCTTCTTTGAGTCGCTTGCCGCAGTTTGCGCAGCGGAATTCGTCGCTGCGGGTGTAAATCCAGCCTATGCCGAGTTCGGCTTCGATGTTCCAGTGGCGCGAAAGAATCCAGGAGTAGCCGTAGGCAACGCCGGCGCCTACCATCCAGCCCTGGAAGCGGCGGTCGGTGAGCTGCGAGAAGTCGGTTCCCAGGAACTTGATGTTGTTTTTCAGATTGCCGAAGTTAAACTGTCCGCCCAGGGCGTGGACGCCGAGGAAGTGGCCGCTGAAGCGCTGGCAGAACCAGTAGCGGGCTTCGGGTTGCACCATCCACTGCTTCCAGCGGTGGTCGTTGACGGGCCAGTTGTTGAGAGTTCCGGAAATGTCCATGGTCCATTGGGGAGCCATGGCGAATTCAACTCCGATTGTAGGGCTCAGCAGGGCGTCGTAGAGCAGATTGGTCTTGAGGCCAACCTTCTGCGCCCGGGCGGCGGGAGCCGCAAGCGTCAGGAGCATCACCGCGAGGAGCGCGGGCTTCAGAATTTTAGGTGCGAATTTGTGCATTGATTTGCTCAAGTATGTTCGATAAGATTCACAACCGTTCAAACATAGTATAGGATTCAGATAATAAGCCAACTTACTGATATATAGCTGTTTAAAACGGGGGGGGTAAAACTCTTGTCCGACCGCAGGCCGGGCGCATCGAAAGGAATGAGTTTGGTGTTGAAGAAATCATGCCAGATCGATTTTTTCGTGAAACCTTTTCCCCGTAAGGGTTTGGAGGCTTATGTGTGGTCCGTTTTGTGTACTATTTGGTTGTTTTAGTGGTTGTTTCGGAGCTGCAAAGGTACGAATAATTTCTGAGACTACCAAGATTTTTTGGATATTTTTATATTTCCTTTCTGCGATAGGTTGCAAAGCGGTAGGGCGGGGTGGCCGACGCGACTTCCGAGGCCTCGGCGAGGGCGAAACCGGGGTGGGCGGGGAAGAACGTGTCCGCATCGGTCGGGACGGCATCGATTTCGGTGAGCAGCAGCTCGGTTGCCAGCGGCATGAAGAGCGAGTAGATTTCGCCGCCGCCGATAATGAACACCCGGTCGGCTCCGGCGCATGCGGCCAGCGCCTGCTCGGCCGACGGGTAGACCTCGGCTCCGGCGGGCGCATAGTCGGCGCGGCGCGAAATAACTATGTTGCGGCGTCCGGGCAGCGGGCCCTTGGGGAAGGACTCGAAGGTTTTGCGCCCCATAATAATAGGGTGGCCCATTGTCAGCGCCTTGAAGCGGCGCAAATCGTCGGATAGGTGGAAGAGCAGGTCGCCCCGGCGGCCTATGGCGCCGTTGCGGCAAACCGCTGCTATGATTTTGATTTCCTGTTTCATAAACTGATGCAAATTTGCGAAAAAAATCGCTGACTGCCAAATTTTTTTTGTAACTTTGCTCCGATGAAACGATTGAATGCATTGATAGCCTTGGCGCTGGCTCTGGTCCTATGAATCAAGAAAATTTAGCCGAAAATTTGCGTAGTTCCCGAAAAATTCAGATATTTGCAGTCGTGTTAGCGAGAAACTGACGCTCTATAAGACTAACAAAACGACATTTATATACTATAAATCAAAATATTAAACGACTCAAACAATGACCAAAGCAGACATCGTTAGCGAAATCGCTAAATCCACCGGCATCGATCGTC
>CAMWSP010000088.1 GCA_947176935.1 uncultured Porphyromonadaceae bacterium
GTTCTGCAACTCAGCTACTACGACGCCAAATCGCGCCCCAATCCCGAACTCTGGCGCAATCAAAAACGCCGTACTTTCTCCGACGTTTGGGGTGTGGCACTCGTAATCGACACCCGCGACAACGTCTACAACGCCTACGAAGGCATCTACGGCCGCATCGACCAGCTCTTCGCTCCCAAATTCTTAGGTAACCAATATGCCTTCTCGGCAACCGAAGGAACCTTCAACTTCTATCAGCGCCTTTGGCGCGGATGCGTCATGGCCACCAACCTCCACGCCCGCTTCACCTACGGCAACACCCCCTGGGGCATGATGTCTACCCTGGGTGGCTCCAGCTCCATGCGCGGATACTGGGACGGCCGCTATAACGACAAATGCGCCGCCGAAGTCTGCGTTGAGCTCCGCCAATACGTCTGGAAGCGCTTCGGTGCGGTTGTATGGGGCGGCGTAGGCGAGGTCTTCCCCGCAGCAAAAATGATATTTAAGGGCCATGCTCTCTGGAATGCCGGCGTAGGCGTTCGCTGGGAGTTCAAACATAGAGTCAACGTGCGCGTCGACTACGGCTTCGGCCAAAATCAAAACGGATTAGTATTTAGCATCAATGAAGCATTCTAAAACATCATCGGCAGTTTCCGCCAAAGTAAACAACATCCTTGCGCGAGTTCTAATCGCGCTGACATTCATCTTCCTGTTGATTCCCAATGTGGCGCTCAGCATAATGAGCCACATGTCCATGCTCGAAGCAGGCGCAAACATCCTGCTCCCCGCCGGGCTCCTGATGTTTATGCTGACCTGGCGCAACCGCCCCGGAACCAACGTGCTTCTGCTGATTCCGTTCATGGCGCTGGCTGCTTTCCAGATTGTCTTGCTCTTCCTCTATGCCGACGGTTCTATAATCGGCGTCGACATGTTTCTCAACGTCGCAACCACCAACCCCAGCGAAGCCGGCGAGCTGCTCAACAATCTCGGTCCCGCAATCGCCATTGTTATCGCCCTCTATCTGCCTCTGATGGTTCTGGCCGGAATCACCATGTTCCGCAAAGTCAGAACCTCCGACCGCACCTTGAGCCGCTGCCGCACCGGCGCCATGATTCTCACCGTCAGCGGCGGCATAGTCCTTGCAAGCTGCATGTTCGAAGAACCCTACTACTGCATCGACGAAGACCTCTACCCCGTCAACGTGATTGCAAACCTCTCAACCGCGGTCAATCGCTCCTATGCCGGCCGGAACTACGACTCCACCAGCAGCGACGCAACCTACCATGCCCGCTCAACTCGCCCTGATAATCTCCGCGAGGTCTATGTGGCAGTCGTTGGCGAAACTTCGCGAGCCGACAACTGGCAGTTCTTCGGCTACGACCGCTACACCACCCCCCGCCTCTGCTCGCTCCCCTCAGGAACCATTGCCGGCTTCGGACGCACCTTTTCTGAGAGCAACACAACTCATAAAGCAGTGCCGCTGCTCCTTTCAAACCTCACCGCCGACAACTTCGACAGCAAAATCAACGAATCCAAGTCGGTTATCACCGCCTTCAAGGAAGCCGGTTTCAAAACCGCCTATGTCTCTATGCAATGCCGCAACCACTCCTATATCGACTTTTTCGCTCAGGAGGCCGACACCACCATATTCATGCGCGAACCGCAACCCGGCGAAATAGTCAATGGCCTCTACGACATGGATATGCTCTCGCAACTCGACTCGCTGCTCTCCAACGGCGACACCAAACTGCTGGTTGTTCTCCACCAATATGGCTCCCACTTCAACTACCTTGACCGCTACCCGCGCCAGGAAGCCTACTTCATCCCCGACAAGACCTCCGATGCCACAGTGGCCAACCGCGGCCAGCTCATCAACGCCTACGATAACTCCATCCGCCACACCGACAACCTGCTCTACGAAGTAATCACCCGACTCGACTCAATCAACTGCGTCGGCGGCATGATCTACGCCTCCGACCATGGCGAGGACATCTACGACGACGCCCGCGGCCGCTTCCTCCACGCATCGCCCACCCCGACCTACTTCCAGCTCCACGTTCCGATGCTGGTTTACATGACCCCTGCCCTGCGCCACCGCGACCCCGCAATGTTCAACCGCACCTTGCTCAACCAGCAGGCAATGGTCAGCTCCTCGCAGAGCTACACCCCCACCCTGCTCGGCCTGGCCGGCATCCAGTCTCCCGACGTTGACCGCACCAAAGCGCTCACCTCCGCCCGCTACACTGAACCCGACCAGCAGATTTTCCTCACTGACCGCAACAAGGCCTACAACCTCCAGCAAGCCGGTTTCCAACACGAAGACTACGACCGCCTGAACCGCCTCTAACGGTAATTAGACAATCCCTATTTAGAAAATCTTAGAATTATATACTGGGAAATTCAAATAGTCTTAGTTGTAATTCAGGGCGAAGGCGTCTTGATATGATATTGCAGACCGATTGTCTTTGTTCTCAATCCAACCCTTTTCAAGGTGGCTTGTCTGGGAAATTTCTCCGGCACTCATATTTGAAAACAAGGAACAGACTTTCTCAATGGTACAAATTTCAGACTCATTGAGTATATAGGTTGTATTCTCGGTTACTTCCAACTTGATGCCGCTCTGTCCGCTTGGATAGACGAATTCTTCCATATCAATTCCGGGCAAGGAACTGTATAATGTTCCCCAATGCTCAGGAACGGGACCAAACGGCAAAGCTTTATATGTAATGCCGGTTATGCCATATCCATGATTCTTATAATGAATGAAATCGGCATAGAACAGCAGTTTATTCATTTTAGTTACAAAGGTAGAACCAATAGTTGAGATAATCAGTCGTACTGCATTTGCAACTTTATCGGTGGATAGTGAACGAAAACCAGTATATTCCGACGGCTGTACAATTGGCTTATAATCGCCATTTGCAGCCTCTACTTTCTTTTTTATCCGCCAATATTCCTGCTCACTCATCTCGGATTTTGATGCTTCGACAAATGACATGAAGACATCTTTTTCACGCGCAGCAATGATAGTCCGGGCATTTGATACGCTCGGCACCTCACCATCTTCATACATACGATATTGATTTATGCCGAATCCAAGTATCTGCGCCATTTTTGCCGCCGACAAGCCGTAATGTTCCCTTATTCCCGCAATTTCATCCGGGAATGGGATGCCATGCCTGCGCCTATATTGATTATACACCTGAAAGATATTTGCTTCATCCATTTCGGTAGTAGTCCACATCTCACCATCTTCATCAATGATTCCGGTGTGTATGTAGGAATACTCCTCCTTCCGGAAAGTTGCAGTTCTCACTTCCTGAAAGTATTTTTCTCCGGGCAACAATTTGTTATTTTCCATTGCTTTCATTCTTTAGTGGGTAAGACATCGGATGCTCCGCTTTATGGAACGAGATACATATCGTATGGGAGTTAGGCTTCCCAAGAGTAATCTTGATGTAGATTTCATTACCTCTAACATCTTTGCCGAACACCCACATTTCTCCTTGATTATTCAGTGCATCCACAATCGGCCCTTCGGAATAATCATAGCAGCTAAGGTTCATTATTACCTCCATTCGTTGATTAGGAGTAATTCCTAACTCAACAAGACTATTCTGGTTTTTCTGGCGATCATCGCGGAAACGTATTCCGTAAATATTGACCTTCAGACTGAAATCCTCTAAGAATCTTTCAACTTGCTCTTTCGTAATCATAGTGCAAAGATAAGAAAATCTCGCCAACAATGCAACTTTATCGTTGCAAAATTTATTTAAAATTGCAATATATCGAACCGCCTCAAATCTCAGAAAGGGTCAGCCACTCCAACTCCGCATCATCGAGCGCGGAATTCACCTCCTGATAGCGCGCCGACTTGGCCTGAATGTCGTCAGCACTGCCCGATGCAAACAAGGCTTCCAGCTCTGCCTTTTCAGCATTCAGCTGTTCCATCAGTTGCTCGAGCTCTTCCATTCTCCTCTTCTCCTTAAACGAAAGCTTGCGGGGCCTATCGCTCTGCGGCTTTACTTTTTTCTCGGCAACCGGCTTCTCTGCCTGCGCATCCACTTCAGCCTGCCATTGGCGGTAATCGGAATAGTTACCCGGAAAATCCTTAACGACCCCGTCGCCGGTGAAAACAAACAGATGCTCCACCATATTATCCAGGAAATAACGGTCATGGCTCACCACCATCAGGCAGCCCTTGAACTCGGCCAGATATTCCTCCAGCAGTCCCAGTGTTATGATGTCAAGGTCGTTGGTCGGTTCGTCGAGAATCAGAAAGTTCGGCGAACGCATCAGCGTAACGGCCAGATGCAGTCGGGCCTGTTCGCCGCCGCTCAAGGTGTGGATAAACTTCTGCTGGTCCTTGGGCGAAAAAAGAAAACGCTGCAGAAACTGCATGGGCGAGTGGCGCTCGCCACCTTCCAGAACAATATCCTCGGCAATATCGGTCACCGCGTCGATAACCTTCTTTTCCCTCGGCAGCTGCAAGCCCTCCTGGGAGTAATAGCCGAAACGAACCGTTTCGCCAATCGTAAAACTGCCGCTGTCGGGTTTTACCAGACCGAGCAGCATTTTAATAAACGTTGACTTGCCGATGCCGTTCGGCCCGACAATGCCCACCTTGTCATAGCGGGCAAAGGTATATGTAAAGTCGTTGAGCACGCACTTCTCGCCGAAATGCTTCGTAACGCCCTCTGCCTCGAATATCTTGTTGCCGATGCGCGAGGCCTTGACCGAAAGCTGCATCGTTTCGTTGCTGTCGGTCACCTTTTGCTGCGAGCGGCTCTTGAGTTCATGGAAAGCGTCAATGCGGAACTTGGCCTTGCCGGCGCGTGCCTGCGGCTGGCGGCTCATCCAGTCCTGCTCCTTGCGCAGAGTGTTCCTCACCTTTGCCAGTTCGCCGGTCAGCGCTTCGATGCGCTCCTTGCGCCGCCGCAGATACTCGGCATAATTCCCTTTATAGGTAAATATCTGCGCAAGGTCTATTTCAATAATCTTGTTACACACGCGGTCAAGGAAATAACGGTCGTGCGTAACCAGCAGAATAGTGGCCGACGAGCGCGTTAGCCTGCCCTCGAGCCATTCAATAACCTGTATGTCCAAATGGTTCGTCGGCTCGTCGAGAATCAGAAGGTCCGGCTCCGAAAGCAGCGCGCGGGCTATCGCCACCCTCTTCTGCTGACCGCCCGACAAAGTGGCTATCGGAGCGTTCACGTCAGCAACCCCAAGCTGAGTCAGCATTCGCGTGGCGTCGTCGGGATTAAACGCCGAGCAGGCCGTCAGCGGCGTTGCGTCAGAACCGCCGAAATCAGGTTTCTGCTCAACCAGGGCCACTTTCAGGCCGGCCCTACGCGTAACCGTGCCGGAATCCGCCTCATCCATGCCTGCTATTATGCGGAGCATGGTGGTTTTGCCGGTGCCGTTCTTGGCTATCAGGCCGATTTTATCGCCTCGGTTAATACCGAAAGTAACGTCGGCAAACAGCATTCTGTCGCCAACGCTTTTGGTCAGTTTCTCTATCTGAATATACGGAACTATTGCCATAGCTTGGAATTTTCCGCAAAGTTAGTCAAAAAATAGGAATTGGCAATTAGTTATTTCATGGAAATTTTCGTAACTTTGCAGAAGTCTTTAAACCATCAGAATCACTCGAAAAAATGAAAAAACTCATAGCGTTCAGCATGGCGGCAGCTCTCGGATGGCTCGGCGCCGATGCCTGCACAAGCCTCATAGCCGCCAAAGGCGCGACCAAAGACGGCAGCGTAATGATTACCTATGCTGCTGACAGCCATACCCTCTACGGCGACATGCCCTCAGCTCCCGCAGCTGACCATGCTCCTGGTGCCATGCGCAAAATCTACGATTGGGATTCCGGCCGCTATCTCGGCGAAATTCCCCAGCCGGCCCACACTTATTCCCGCATAGGCCACGTTAATGAGAACGGCGTAGCCATGGCCGAAAGCACCTGGGGCGGCCGCGAGGAGTTGGTTGACCCCGAAGGCATTATCGACTATGGTTCGCTCATCTACATAACCCTCGAACGCGCCCGCACAGCCCGCGAGGCCGTAAAAATCATGACCGATTTGGTCGAAGAGTTCGGCTATGCCTCCGAGGGCGAATCGTTCTCCATAGCCGACCCGAACGAAGCCTGGATTGTTGAAATGATAGGCAAAGGCCCTGGCCGCAAAGGCGCGGTGTGGGTGGCACGCCGCATCCCCGACGGCTGCATCAGCGGCCACGCCAATAACCCCCGCATACATCAGTTCCCGCTCAACGAACCCGAAACCTCACTCTACTCCCCCGACGTTATCAGCTTTGCCCGCGAAAAAGGCTATTTCGATGGCAAAGACGAAGATTTCAGCTTCTCCAAGGCCTATCAGGTCTACGACTATCTGGCTCTCCGTGGATGCGATGGCCGAGTGTGGAGCTACTTCAACCGCTTCGCCCCTGCCGAGGCTGCCAATTCGCTCGGCTGGGTAATGGAAGGCGAAGGCGAGGCCATGCCGCTCTGGGTAGAACCGGAAAATAAAGTCAGCGTCACCGACATGCAGTGGATGATGCGCGACCATTTCGAGGGCACACCCATGGATATGACCAAAGACGTAGGCGCCGGCCCCTACGACGTTCCCTACCGCTGGCGCCCGATGGAATATACGGTCGACAGCGTCGAGTATTTCCATGAACGCGCAATCGCCACTCAGCAAACCGGCTTCTCCTTCGTTGCCCAATGCGACGGCAACGCTCCCGAAGGCATGAAAGCCACCCTATGGTTCGGAACCGACGATGCCAACACCTCTTTCTACTCACCGGTCTATTGCACCATGACCGAAGTTCCCCGCTGCTTTCAGGAAGGCAACGGCGACCTCTACACCATCAGCCGCGACGCGGCATTCTGGGCCACAAACATGGTGGCCAACCAGGCCTACAATCGCTATTCGCAGATGATTGGCGACATCCGCGACGTTCAGAAAGAGCTGGAAAACACCGCCATCGCCGCCGACAAGGCCCTGCGCGAGAATCCGAAACTGAAAAAGGCCCCTGTCGACCGGCAGCGCAAGGAGTTGACCGAAGTGTCACACCAGCTGGCCAACAACGCCACTCAGCGCTACTTTGCGCTCAACGACTTCCTGACCGTTAAATTCCTCGACGGCAACATCAAAAAGCAAAACGAAAACGGAACATTCAAGCGCACGGAAACCGGTCTGCCCGTAAGCCCGGTCTACGGCGGTTACAACGATCGCTACTTCCGTCAGATAGTCAATGAAAACGGCGACCGCCTGAAAGTTCGCAAAATCAATCTGAAATAATGAGAACCAACGAAGAACTCGCCGGAGTGACCCTCCTGGGCGCCGGCAAGACCAACTACCCCACAGACTATTCCGCCGAATTGCTGGAATGGTTCCCCAACAAACACCCCGAAAACGACTATCTGGTGTCGCTCGACTGCCCGGAATTCACCTCGCTTTGCCCCAAAACCGGCCAGCCTGACTTCGGCCATATAGTCATAAACTACATCCCCGGCGAGAAAATGGTGGAGAGCAAGAGCCTCAAGCTCTACCTTTTCAGCTTCCGCAACCACGGCGACTTCCATGAGGACTGCATCAACATCATCATGAAAGACCTGATTGCGCTGATGTCGCCGCGCTATATCGAAGTGCTCGGAATGTTCACTCCCCGCGGCGGAATCTCAATCCGCCCCTACGCTCAGTGGGCCGACGCCGACCATCAGGCGCTTTTGGCTCCGCGAATGATCGAACAGATGAATTATCAGATTAGCAGAATAAAATAATTATGAAAGACTCTTTGATTGTGCTTTCGGGCGGCATGGACTCGGTTACGCTGCTCCACGACAAGATTGACAGCATTGCACTGGCCGTGAACTTCATTTACGGCAGCAACCATAACATGCGCGAACTCGAATGTGCCCGCCTCCACTGCGCTCAGCTCGGAGTGGAACTGCTCGAAATCCACCTCGACTTCATGGGTGAATACTTCCACTCGTCGCTCCTCGAAGGCGCCGACGCGATTCCCGAAGGCGACTATGAGGATGAAAACATGCGCTCACCTGTGGTTCCCTTCCGCAACGGCATCATGCTCGCAACCGCTGCCGGTCTGGCCGAAAGCCGCGGCCTGAAGGCGGTGATGCTGGCTAATCACAGCGGCGACCACACGGTCTACCCCGACTGCCGTCCGGAATTCATCAAAGCTATGGGCACCGCCATCTCTGCCGGCACCTATGAAAACCTCGAGCTCCGTGCGCCCTATACCAATCTGACCAAAATCGAGATTGCAAAAATCGGCAAAGCTCTTGGAATTGACTACTCAACGACCTATAGCTGCTACAAGGGTGGCAAGAACCACTGCGGAGTCTGTGGCACCTGCCGCGAACGCCGCGAGTCGCTGGCCCTGGCCGGTATCGACGATAAGACCGTCTACGATAATCTGCCCGAATAAAAAAATGAAAGTGCGCATCTTCACAGACACGCACCTCCCTCATAACCAAAATTCAAGTATA
>CAMWSP010000089.1 GCA_947176935.1 uncultured Porphyromonadaceae bacterium
AACATGCCGGAGGCACGTCCCTACTTTGGCGGGAGGGGTGTCGAATATACGTAATTTTTTGCAATTATCAGCGGGGCAAACAGTTAGAGCGAGGAAAAAGTTTTTGAATTTAACTTTCTTTAATATATATTCTACGCTCGGATAAAAAAATTTGCGCGATATGGGATTTTTTCGTAAGTTTGCGGTCACATAATATAAAAAAGAAGAATGAAAGTACTCAAATTTGGCGGCACGTCGGTTGGCACACCCGAGAGTTTGCGCAGCGTGCGAGCTATAGTTGAGAATCAGCCGGAGCAATGCGTAGTGACAGTGTCAGCTCTGGGCGGAATTACGGATCGCTTGATTGCGGCAGCCGACTGCGCCGCAAGCGGGGGCGATTCGTATGCCGATATATATGCAGAGATTTGCGCGCGCCATCGCCGTGTGTGTGAAGCAGTTGTGCCCAGCGGATATTTGGGCGGGGCATGGAGCGGGGTCAAAACGCTGCTCGACGAACTGGAAACGATTCTGAAAGCCATTAACCTTCTGGGCGAGATAACCGAGCGCACGAGGGATCTGGTTGTGAGCTATGGCGAACGGATGTCGTGCATCATCGTGGCATCAATGATTCCCGGCGCCAGACTGGCGCACTCGCTTGACTACATCCGCACACGCCGCCACTTCGGCAAGAGCGTTTTAGATTCCGAGAACACGTCGAAACTGATTGCCGACAAATTCGCCGGCCTCGGTTCGGAAAGAATCATTATTGTTCCCGGATTCATTGCCCGCGACACCGACGGCCGCATATCCAACCTGGGGCGCGGCGGCAGCGACTACACCGCCGCAATTCTGGCCGCCGAGCTGAATGCCAACGTTTTGGAAATATGGACCGACGTTGACGGCTTCATGACCGCCGACCCGCGCATAGTGGGCAACGCGGCGGTTATCGACGCCCTGAGCTTTGTGGAAGCCATGGAATTATGCAACTTCGGCGCCAAAGTCGTTTATCCGCCGACCATCTATCCGGTATTCCACAAGAATATTCCGATTATAATCAAAAACACGTTCAACCCGACGGCTGCCGGCACATTCATCGGCGACACCGATAAAACGATGCAAACGGCGCAGGCGCTCGGCGTGAGCTCCATTGCCGACACCAGGCTCATTACGCTGCGAGGCGCCGACAACGGCCAGTATGCCCGAATGATAAACATTCTGACCCGCAACGGCATCGAGACCCTGCTGCCCGACGGACGCGAAAGCTGCGGAGTGCGGGGCAACGACGCCGCCAGAGCCGAAGCGCTGCTGACCGAAGAGTTTGCCGGCGAAAGCGCGGCCGACGGCATAAGCATTTCCGAGCCGCAGGCCACGGTGGCGCTGATTGTTCGCGGCGGAGGCGACGGCCAGCTGCCCGCCAACATTGCCAACGCGCTCAACGAGGCGGGCATTCCCATCAGCCAGGCGCCTCAGCAGGTTTCGGCCGGGACGGTTGCCTGCATGATTTCGGCCAACGACCACAAAGAAGCCCTCAAAACCATTCATACAAACTTCATTAACACCTCAAACATAAATGATTAAGAAATTCTTCCTTTCGTTTTTCGGCTCAATGGCAGCCATTTGGCTGACTTTCCTGCTGATTGTTCTGCTGGCGGTTGCCGGAGTGGCAGTCAGCGTGGCCTCGCTCGGCTCCGGGCTTAAATCAGTGGCCACGGCCGAAGTCAAGAAAGGCTCGGTTATTGTTCTGGACCTTACGGGATATATCAACGAACGCAAGACCTCACCTTCAATCAGCGACGCCATTCAGGGCGAGTTTGAAGAAGGACTCAACCTGAGCGAAGCGATTTCGGCCATTTACCGTGCGGCCCACGATGCCCGCATCAGCGGCATATACGCCACATGCGGCGGGGTTAGCGGCGGGGTGGCATCGCTTCAGGACCTTCAGGAAGCGCTCAAATACTTTAAGTCGCAACCGGATAAATGGGTGCTCGCCTATGGCGACAACTACGGCCAGGGAGATTACTACGCAGTAAGCGCCGCCGAAGAAATTTGGCTCAACCCGATAGGCGCCATAGACATTCACGGCCTGAGCGCCACGACAATGTTCTACACCGGCCTGCTCGACAAGCTCGGCGTCAAGATGCAGATTCTGCGCGTTGGCACCTTCAAGAGCGCCGTAGAGCCATATTTCCTCAAGGAGATGAGTCCGGCATCGCGCATGCAGCAGGAATCTTTCATGGGCGCCCTGTGGGATTCAATGAAGAGCGACATTGCCAAGAACCGAGGCGTTGAACCATCGACCATCAATGCCTGGGCCGACAACTTCACGTTTACGATGCCGGCCGAGACGATGAAGGAGATGGGCCTGGCCACCAACCTGGGCTACCGCCACGAAGCCGAAGCTCAGGTTGCCAAACTGGCCGGCAAAGACAAGTTTAACGACGTTAACACTCTGACCATAGGCGAATATGCCGCCGCGTTCGACCCCACCGACTTTTCCTACCTGCCCGAAGTGGCGACCCCGAAGAAGAAAGACAAGACGATTGCAGTTCTCTACGCAGTGGGCGAAATCAGCGATCAGGGCAAAGAGGGCATCATAGGCGACGAAATGGTTGCCGAAATCCAGGAACTGGCCGAAAACAGCGACGACCTGGCCGGCCTGATTCTGCGAGTGAACTCGCCCGGCGGCAGCGCTTTCGCTTCGGAACAAATCTGGGAGGCGCTGCAGCAGTTCAAGACCAAGACCGACCTGCCCTTCTACGTTTCGATGGGCGACGTTGCGGCCTCCGGCGGCTACTATATCAGCTGCGGAGCCGACGTTATCTACGCCCAGCCGACCACCATTACCGGCTCTATCGGCATTTTCGGCATGATTCCCGAAATTCACGGCCTGCTCGAAAATCACCTCGGAGTGACGACCTCCACCGTGCAGACCAACCGCAACGGCAACTTCCCCTCGCTGTTCAACCCCATGACCGCCGAACAGACCGCCAAGATGCAGGCCTACATAGAGCGCGGCTATGACCTCTTCACGAAGCGCTGCGCGGAAGGCCGCAACATGAGCCAGGACTCCATCAAGGCTATTGCCGAAGGTCGCGTATGGGCAGGTTCGCAGGCTCTGACCAACGGCCTGGTTGACCGCATGGGCACTCTGCGCGACGCCATATACGGCATGGCGGCCGACCTCGACCTCAAGAGCTACAGAGTTGAGGAATATCCCAAAACCGAGAGCAAATGGTGGGAAGCCCTGCTGAGCCTGAATGAACTCGAAATGGACGCAGACGTTATAAAAGAACTGAAGGCAGAAGAAGCGCTGCGCTACCTCAAGGAACTGAGCAAGGCTCCGCGAGTGCAGTGCCGCATGGAACAAATAGTGATTGAATAAACCGATGGGAGAGAACTCAACATCGCGCGCCCTGGTCAAGGGGCTGCTGCTCAAACCGCTTTCGTTTGCCTACGGGGCCATTACGGCCACGCGCAACAAGATGTTTGACTGCGGCATTCTCGAGCAGCGCGAGTTTGACATTCCGGTGCTGGTTGTAGGCAACATTGCCGTCGGCGGTACCGGCAAGACCCCGCACGTTGAGTATCTCATTGATTTGCTGCATAAAAAATACCGCATCGGGGTGCTCTCGCGCGGATACAACCGCAAGACCAAAGGCTTTTACAGGGCCACCCCGGAAAGCTCCGCCCGGCAGATAGGCGACGAACCGTTTCAGATTTACCGGAAATTCGGCTCAAAGGGCGTAATGGTGGCGGTTTGCGAAGACCGCTGCAAGGGCATCGACAAGATGCGCGAAATAGACCCGAAGCTGAACCTGATTATTCTCGACGACGCCTTTCAGCACCGCTACGTAAAGCCTACGGTTTCGATTGTTCTGACCGAGCACTCGCATCCGGTGTTTGAAGACGAAATGATGCCCGCCGGACGCCTGAGGGAAGGTTCGGCCGCCCTGAACCGCGCCGACATAGTCATCGTGACCAAATGCCCGGAAACGATGAAGCAGATAGACTACCGCATATTCACGAAGAATATGGGGCTATATCCGTGGCAGCAGCTCTATTTCAGCAAATACACCTATGGCAACCTGATGCCGCTCTTCCCCGACGACACACCGGCGCGCCCCATTCTGGCGAACATGAGCGAACGGGACACCATAGTCATAGTGGCCGGCATAGCGAATCCCCGACCGTTTATTAAACACATACGCCGCTCGCACGCCAAAATCACCGGTCTGATTTTTTCAGACCATCATAACTTCAAGCGCGACGACATAGCGGCCATCATAGCCAAGCTCAAAAGCGCCCCCGACACGAAGCGCGCCATAGTGGTCACCACCGAGAAAGACGCCATGCGCCTGCGCGACTTCCAGGGCCTGCCGCCGAGCCTGAAGCGGCGCATATTTTACGTTCCTGTGGCCGTGCAGATTATTCCGACCAACGTTTCCGGCAGCCAGCAGGGCGGCCACGACTTCGCCGAGAACCTCATTGCGCTGCTCAACCGCGGGGGCCAGCAATAGGCCGCACCGCCGACACCTTAAATATATAGGCCGACACTTTAAATATATAGATATAAAGAAAACCCCACATAAATCATAACCGAAAAAACTATGTTACAAAAAATCAACGAAACCGCATCTTACCTCAAAAGCCGCCTGCAGGGCGAAATGCCCACTCTCGGCATCATTATGGGCACCGGCCTCGGCCCCATCAGCGAGCTCATAGAGGACAAGCAGGTTATTCCCTATAGCGAAATTCCGAACTTCCCGGTAAGCACCGTTGAAGGCCACTCCGGCAACCTCATTCTGGGCAACCTCGGCGGCAAGCGCGTGGTTGGCATGCAGGGCCGCTTCCACTACTATGAAGGCTACGACATGAAGCAGGTGACCTTCCCCGTGCGCGTAATGAAAGCGCTGGGAGTTGAGACCCTGATTGTGAGCAACGCCTCAGGCGGCATGAACAAAGAATTCCGAGTGGGCGACGTTATGATCATCACCGACCACATCAACTTCTTCCCCGAACACCCCCTGCGCGGCAAAAACTATAACGAACTCGGCACCCGCTTCCCCGCCATGACCGAGGCCTACAGCAAGCAGCTCGTGGCCCTGGCCGACCAGATTGCCGAGGAACAGGAGATGCGCCTGATGCACGGCGTTTATATCGGCGTTACGGGCCCGACCTTTGAAACTCCCGCCGAATATGGCGCATATCACGCCCTGGGCGCCGACGCCGTTGGCATGTCGACCGTTCCGGAAGTGATAGTTGCCAACCATGCCGGCATGAAAGTGTTCGGTCTGAGCGTAATAACCGACCTCGGCGGCAAAGACATAACCGAAGTGCCGACGCACGAAGAAGTGCAGAAAGCAGCCCTCCGCGCCCAGCCGACGGTGTTGAAACTCGTTCAGGAACTCGTTGCCCGCATCTGATATGGAAACCGAAATCTCCTCGATAGGCGAATTCGGCCTGATTGACCGCCTGACCGACAACCTGCCCAAGTTTAACGACTCGACCATCACCGCCGTGGGCGACGACGCCGCCGTTATGGACTACGGCGCGGACCGCGAGGTGCTGGTCAGCACCGACATGCTCCTGGAGGGCGTGCACTTCGACCTGACCTACACGCCGCTGAAGCATCTCGGCTATAAGAGCGCCATAGTGAACTTCAGCGACATTTACGCGATGAACGGCACGCCGCGGCAGCTCGTGGTGGGTCTGGGCGTAAGCAAGCGCTTCACCGTTGAGCACCTTGAGGCGCTCTACGCCGGATTGCGCACCGCATGCGAAGTGTATGGCGTGGACCTCGTTGGCGGCGACACCACTTCGTCGCGCTCCGGCCTGGTAATCTCCGCCACGATTATCGGCGATGCACGCAAAGGCACCGTTGTTCGCCGCTCCGGGGCCAAGCCCACGGACCTTATCTGCGTCAGCGGCGACCTCGGTGCGGCCTATATGGGCCTGCAGGTGCTCGAACGCGAAAAAGTAGCCTCCGCCGGCCAGAAGGACTTCACACCCGACTTTGCCGGCAAGGAATATCTGGTTGAGCGCCAGCTTAAACCCGAAGCCCGCAGAGACATTATCGGCGAGCTCGCCGAGGCCGGCATCATGCCTACTTCGATGATTGACATAAGCGACGGCCTCTCGTCTGAGCTCATGCACCTATGCAAAGCCTCCAAAACCGGCTGCCGCGTTTATGAGGAGCGCATACCCATAGACTACCAGACGGCGGTCATGGCCGAGGAGCTCAACATGAACCTGGTTATGGCCGCAATGAACGGCGGCGAGGACTACGAGCTGCTCTTCACAGTGCCCCTCACGGCCCATGAAGCAGTTTCGCAGCTCAAGGGAGTGCGCGTTATCGGCCACATGAGCCCCGAAGACCAAGGCTGCGCCCTGATAGGCCGCAACGGCGAGGAAATTCCGCTGCGCGCCCAAGGGTTTAACCATATGGCGGCTGAGGAATAATCAGCCCCAAAGCAGAGCTCTACAGCCCCACCCCGGCCCTCCCCTCAAGGGAGGGTTGGGTTTCATTTTATACGCCCAGAACTACAGCAGGGGAAATATTCAGCTTTTGGCTTAACAAGCGCCCAATTTTCAGCGTCGGCTCAGCCTTGCCCGACAGATAATCGCACACTCTTGACGGACTGACTCCTATCAGCTTTGCCAACGCGGCTTGAGTCAATCCCATTTCATACATGCGGAGCTTTATAACATCAATCAGCGAAGGAGTGCCGATATTATAGTGAGCCTCTTCGTAGTCGGCAACAAGATTACCAAGCAAGTCAAGCTCAACCATCTCCGGGTCAGATAGCGGAGCATCTTCGGGAAGCTTCAGCATAAGCTCTTCAACGCGCTTGAGCGCGCCTCGATACTGAACTTCATCTTCAATAATTACCATAATTAAATATCCTGAATATTTCTGATTTTATCATATTCGGCGTGCGTGCCTATAAAACGAATCAACACGAATTTAACCGTGAACTTAACAACAGCTACCAGACGAAAGTCGTTGCCTTTGATATTGAAAACATAATGCTGATTTCCAACATAATCGACCGAATTAAACGTTTTTCTCATATCGGCAAACGACTGCCATTCCGCCTTCTTAACGTTTTCCGCCCAATCTTGAAGCGCAACCTTTGCTGCCGGGTGACGCTCGTAATATTCGCGGATGGTGCTCATTGCAATGATTCTCATTTTAGCTTCATAATATATTCCAGTTGCAAAATTAGCAATTTTATTTTGAATTTCAAAATCCGACATTGAAATTTATAACCTGCCGTCAGCTAACACGTCACAAGAATTTTGAGATTTTGGGGGAAAATTTGGATGGTTAGGGGATTTTATGTAATTTTGCAGTGGCATTGCAAAATTGCATAAAATTAACAACAAGCTATGGGTATCAACTACTTAGAACGAGCAATAACCTCCGCTATAGTGGAGGCTGCGAAATATTTCCCGGTTATAACCCTGACAGGACCACGTCAGTCGGGCAAATCAACCCTGCTGCGACATATGTTTTCAGAAGTGCCATACCGGTCGCTTGAGGATCCCGACGTAAGGCTCACAGCCTCAACGGACCCCAAAGGTTTTCTGAACCAATTCCACGAAGGAGTAATTATCGATGAAGTGCAGCGCGTGCCGGAATTGCTGTCATACATACAGACAATCGTTGATGAATCGCCCGAACGGAAGTTCTATCTGACAGGCAGCTCAAATTTTGCGCTTCTCAATAGTGTGACTCAGTCTTTGGCCGGAAGAACCGCTCTATTTGAACTTTTGCCACTTTCACTGAATGAGATTCGCAACGTCTACACCGGCAAAAGCATTGACACCCTTATGACCGATGGTTTTTACCCGGCGATATGGAGCGGCCAAAACATACCTTCGCTGCTCTATCCGAACTATATTAAAACTTATTTGGAAAGAGACGTAAGGGAGCTGCTTAATATCAAAGACATGGAGGCATTCCACCGGTTCATGAGACTGTGTGCGGCCAGAATCGGAAGCGTGTTTGTGGCATCGGAACTGGCCAATGAACTTGGAATAGCCGTAAATACGATAAATTCATGGCTGTCGGTTTTGCAGGCCTCTTATATAATCTACCTCTTGCCGCCTTTCCACACCAATACCCGAAAACGACTCACCAAAAGTCCGAAATTATATTTCACTGACTGCGGCGTGGCAGCTACGCTGCTTGATATAGACTCGCCCGAAACCATGAATCGCGATAAGATGCGAGGACATTTATTTGAAAACATGGTGATAATCAATGAACTCAAGAAAATATTTAACGCCGGAAAAAATACCCCGTTATATTTCTATCGCGACTCAAACGGCAACGAAGTAGACCTTCTAATTAAAAAGGGAACGGGTTATGACTGCATGGAAATAAAGGCGTCGCAGACCTTTCACCCCGACTTCACAAAAGGCTTGCTGAACTTTAAGAAAAACTTCCCTGACATGACCGGGTCACAGCAGGTCGTTTACGC
>CAMWSP010000090.1 GCA_947176935.1 uncultured Porphyromonadaceae bacterium
GGCGCCCACGGTAGTTATCGTCCATGCGGCCGCTGACCTTGCCCCAGACATTAAATACTGCCGACGGCTGCCAAACAACATCGAGATCTGGCGCCACGAGCAGGCGAGGACTATATGCCACATTACCGGCGCAGATATCCACATCCGCACCGATTCTCAGCTTGAACTTATTGACTGCAAATGAATAACGCGGCAATACATGAACTATTCCTTTATTATTCACAATCGCTGAGTGGGCAAGACTGAAACCGAGGTCAACACTCAACGCCGACTTGGTTGAGGTGCGCCATGTGGCAGCTCCTTTAAGCGCCACGCGGTTATTGTTTGCATTGCCTTTACCCAGATAAATCATCGAGTAATCAAATCCGACCGAATAGTCAACATTCTTGCAACTGCTACCCCACCCTAAGTTGACCATTGCCTGATTGGCATCGATTTTATGCCTGTCGGTAACCGGTGGAACCTGAAGTTGCAGAATCGGGAAGTTATAGTCGGTGAACTGATACAGCAACGAACCGGTCAGGGTGCCTTGGGTCGTTGTCCAGCGGGCATCGGCGCCTGCGGCAACTGCCTGACGGCGGAAACACTCCTTCTCATCATATCCGCTCATAAAAGCCGGCAGTTTGCGGTAGGCGCGCTTATAGCTCATGCCGTCGAACTGAGCATAGGCATTGACCGTTAAGTCCCTGCGCTCAACGAACCGGTAGCCGACCGAGCCTTCGAGGTTATAGACCGGACCATAGCCGAGCATCGCATAGCCCCGGAACGGATAGCGGTTAGTCCGGTCGAGATAAGCGGCCGGCGAAAGCGGAAGAATATACGGCGAAATCTCAGCCGGCAGGAATCGGGAGGCGGCCGGCAAACGGCCTACGTTTACCTTCGGCAGAGATATTTGCGGAAGAATGCGCAGACGCGTTGCCGCCTGCTCTTCGGGAACCACTTCGTGGTTAACGGTAATTTCTGTATTTAAATCCTGAGCGCTTGCCGCAGCAGCAATCAGCAGCGAACAGAGCGCGGGCGTGTATCGTAATTTCATTGTTGAGGCAGGCGTTTGTCAATCATCAGGAAAATATCGGGTTCAGTGCCGGGATAGTTCGAGCGAAGCACCTTCAAATATTCGTCGGCTTCGAAATCAGAGCCCTGGGCACGCAAAATATCGCTATAGAGAATAAAGGTTCTCGCCAGCCAGTAAGGCTGCGGAGGGTTGGCGTCAATGATTCCTTCGGCCTGAGATGCCGCCTTGTCGAGCATTGCGTTGTGGAAATAGTGGTCGGCAATCTCAAACGCGGAGCGCGTGCCGTAGAGTGTCGACAGCGACTTGCTCAGTTCTTTCCACATGGCGAGCGCATCGGTTGAATTTCCGGTTGCATACAAAGCGTTTGCCCGGCGGAACTTCACTTCATTGAGATCCGAACCGGCAGCGCCGGCATTGGCCAGAATATCGGCCGACACGGCCAACACCACGTTATTATCGCCCATTTCGGCTGCAGAACGCAGCATACCCATCCGGGCCGTATGACGCATCGACGAGCCCGAAGCCTTCTGCTCCAGCTCGCGGTAGGCGGCAAGTGCCTTGTCGGCCAGACCGAGTTCCATATAGGCTGCCGCTGCGATTGCCAGCGCCTCTTCCGCACCGTCGGCGTCGGGATAACCGGTCAGCAGCTCATTGGCAGCCGCGAGTCGGCCATCGGCGGTTTCGGCACTCTTGGCCTTGCGCAGAAGTCCGGCTGCCGCTATGGCATTGCGCTCTGTGGCATCAAGCTGCGGAGCGCCCTTGATCGATTCCAGGAAACTGTTGAGCTCCTCAATGCGGTTGCTCTCACCGAAAATACGCTTCATATCCTCAACGGCCAGCGCGGCTTCCGAACTGGTCGGATAATCAGTGACTACCTGCTTGTAGTATGCAACCGCACTCTGCGAATCGCCGCTGTTATCGCTCAGAATTGCAAGCTGCAAAAGGGCATTGCGTCCCTGCGCCGTATTCTTATAATTGGCAGCTACCTGCTTATATTCATCAATGGCCGATTGGCGGTCGCCCGAAACTACATAGGTCAGCGCCTTTTCAGTCATAGCCGTAGGGCGCAGCGACGATTTCGGGAACGCGGCAATAAGCGCGGTCAGGGTCTGCAACTTTTCCCGGTGGTGGCCCATGTGGCCATCCATCATTGCTATTTGAAGCAAAGAGTAATCGCCCGATTCCTTGTGGGTATCATAAGCCTTGCGATAGGCTTCCTTTGCCTGAGCGAGCTGCTTTTCGTAGTAGTAGGTGTCGCCGATGCGGTTATAGCCGTCGGCCTTCACGTCAGCGCTCTGGTTGCGGTCGTTAACTATGCTCTCAAAGTTCTTGCGCGCATCGGCATAACGGCGGGCGCCGAACAATGAATATGCCAGGTTGTATTGAGCCGTTGTGCGGTTGGCATCCGAAACCGGAGTTTTGGCAAGGAATTTGCGATACTGGTTCGCCGCCTCCGCAAAATCGCCGGTTGCGTAATATGCATCACCCAGCCAAAGGTCAGTCTGGCGGGCGATTTCGGCATTGGCCGCCGCATAGTTCTGAGCATCCTTGAGATACCCAATGGCCTGCGAGGCATTTCCGGCTTGCAAAGCTCGGGTGCCTAGCACAAAATTCACCTGCAGACGCGCCTGTTTGATTGCCTCGCTGTCGGTTCCCTTCATTGCATTGAGCGACCTCAGGGCACCTTGATAATCATCGGTGGCCATGTAGCCCTTGACGAGATATTCGCGCACGCTGTCGGCATAGCGGCTGCGAGGAAACCGCTTCAAAAAGTCCTCAAGAGTCTGCACGCTGTTACCGAACGGAATGCGTCCGCCGTCAACCTGCGCCACTGCGTAGTTATAGTAGGCAATCTCGGTCAGCGACGGATTGAAATCAAGCTGAGTCGCCTTATTGAACATCATGAGCGCCGATTTATTGTTGCCCTTGGCCAGATAAGCCTGGCCCATTGTCAGGGCAGCGCTCTGCCCCATCGGGTCATTGAGCGCACTGACGGGAGCCAGCAGTTCGAGCGCTTCATCATAGTCCGCTGTCTGGTAGCGCTCTACGCCAACAATATATTTGGTGCTCAGCGGAGCTTCGCTGCCATATTTGTTGATATACTGGTTGAGATATACCATCGCCCTGTTATCATCGCCCAAGGCATAAAAGCACTCGCCGGCAATGCGTTCGGTCTCGTCGACGAATTCGGTGTCCACGTCCTTGCGGGCCATCAGCGGCATCAGCAGGTTCAGGGCGTCGGCATACTGGGCCTGGCGGAACAAAATCTGGGCGACATAATAATCTGCCATGTTTCCTGGGGCCGCCGTCTTATCGCACTTGGCGAACAGTTCTTTGGCGTAGCCATATTCTCCTTCGGCGAAAGCCATATACGCCTCATAAAAAACGGCGCTGCTGCCGTAGCGGCGTGTAGCGCCCAAAGATTGCATCAGCGGCGTTGCCTGCTCGAAATTTCCGAGTTTCATCAGCGAATACGCCTTGCGGTAGGTCAGGTCCTCGCGCTCGTCGTCGTTGAGCTGCGCGGCATCAATCCGCGAGAACTGCTTGAGAGCTTCGGCATATTCGCCGCTGTAAAAGGTTATAGTCGCCAGCATCAGGCGGGCGGTAGGCATATTTGTTGCGCCGGGAAACTGGCGCACATAAGTCGTAAGCAAGGCTTTGGCCTCGGGCAGACCGCCGTTAAACGCGGCAACCGCTGCAAGCCACTGCAGCTGCTGGCGCCGCGGGCTACCGAGCTGCAACCCCACCTTGCACTGGTCGATACAGCCCTGAAAATTACCGCTCTGCAACATGGCTGCGGCGCGGGCCTCATAGCCGGTGCTCTGCGGGGAATTTATCTGGGCCTCGGCTGTGATGGCACCGAGGGCGAGCATTGCCAATATGATAGGTTTACGCTTCATATATACTATTTTGTCAAATTAACTGCAAATTTACCATTTTTCGCCGACATAACCAAAAAAACTCCGCGCGGAAACCTAAGCCGGTCCGCGCGGAGCATTAAATATTTTGATTTATCCAGAAATCAGAAGGGGAAGTTCAGACCCATTGAAAGCTGGGTGTTGAGGTTCTTGGGGATATACTGCTTCGACAGAGTTCCGAGCATATGTTCCATGCCGAAATAGAGGTTGAAACCTTTCGGTGCGATATTGAGCATCCAGCCGAAGTGGCTACCGAAGGTGCCGATACCGTAGTTCACGTTGATACCGATGCACTTAACGGGAATAATGTTGGCGCTCAGGCGGAAATCGGTCCAGGCGAAGCGGTGAGCCATGTGGGTGGTATTCAGCAGGCCGAAAGTGAGTTTCTTATACATCGGCAGAGCATATTCCACACTGGCGTTCATGGTTGCGCCCAGCGCACGCACGCGGTTGCCGGCTTCACCTTCCGGACGGAGGTCGTAAAGGTCGGTGGCGTCATCTTTCATCCGGTCAAACGAGGCATCGAAGTCGTTCGGATCAAGAATGTAGTTGTTCGTGTCGAAAGTGTGCTCGCCATTGGTGCCGGCGCTAATGGTGTACTGCCAGTTGATGAAACCGAGGTCGTTGAATGCCAGTGCGAAGGTGAAGTCATTCCACTCATAGGTTGCGCCGAGGTCAATAGCCATACCGTAGCCGTTGGGGGCGGAAAAGCCGTCGGCTTCTACGCCGTTAACCTGACCGTCGTCGTTGAGCGTCCAATCTAAACCCTTTAAGCTGACTTTGGCGATGCCGTCGGTGGTGGCGCGCCAGGCATCGGTGCCGAGTTCAAGGTCGGCTTTGTTCATGTTCAGGTCAACGTTGGCAATGCCCACAAGGAATTTAAACGATCCGCCGACTCTCAGGCCGGGCAGTATCTTGCTCGTGTCGTGGGAGTGATTGAGGGCGATTTCAGCGTAGGCGTCGGCATGGAGGTCCACGCGGCCGATATCATAAGTGCGATTCGATATGCCTTCTTTCATGAAGGAGAAAAGCGACTTGGGCAAACGAACCTGAGAGCCTGCAACAGCATTGATGCTGATATGGTTATAACCGCCAAGGGCACGGAATCCCACGTTGAGTATGTTTTCGCGCAAATCAAAACCCAGACGCAGGTGATTGCCGAAACGGCCCATGGCGTCGCTGGCGGAAACATCAGGATGCATGAACGTAACCATGCGGCCGTCGTCGAGCTTATGAACGAAAGTATTCAGGCCGAAGTTGCTGCTGATACCGAAGTTGAGGCTGCCCAGACCGGGAAAGCTGACTTCGCCCTTGCCGTCGCGACCCATTGCCGGGTTCATCTGGTAGTTGTAGATGTAATTATCAAGGAAGTAACCGGAACGGTTCTGAGCGTTTGCTCCGGCAGCGGTGGCGACCGTCAGGGCCACACACAGCATTGTCTTTTTAATTGATTTCATAAATATCGGAAATATTGTGTGTGGTTAAATTAGTCTTCATCATCATCGCCGTTATCCTTCAGCAGATAGCTGCCCGAAACGGTCACTTTAATATTCTTGAGAGTCAGCGACGAAGAGGGCGAAAGAGCCTTGGCGTCGGCTGCCGACTTGATTTGTGCCACATAGCGCATACCGTCAAGATTCTTAATGTTGCCGGTCATCTTGATAGTAACGTGCTCGGTGCCATAGGCGGGAATATGAACGGGCGAAACCGCTACGTCGTTGATTTCATCGCCGTCGGTATTAAGCGGAGTGGCTGTCAAGTCAACTCCGATAGGCAGATTGCTCGTAACGTCGGCATCAATCGAGAGCAAACGTATGTCGAGTTCGTCGCTGTCGGAGCTGAGACCCCAGTCCTTGGTTTCATCTTCGTAGTAAATCAGCGAGTTGGCGCCGAGTTCCAGCGGAGCGAACAAGGTGTAGCTGCCGCCGATTTCGCCGAGGTTGATTCCGAGCGGGAAGTTCTTAACCGTTTGCTTGTTGAGCATCGGCTGTACGAAATCTACCTTCAATGCTTCGGGCAGACCTTCGCCATAAACAATATTCTCGAAGTTATTGAACTTAATCGTTTTGGCGTTAGGATACTTGTCATACTTATTAACGTTGGCCGAGGGATCAGGCAGCAGGCAATATGTTTGCTGACCCGTAACTCCGGCAATCTCTATGCGCTCCGCAAGGCTGGCTGTCTGAATCTGTTCGCCTTCCGGACGAATCTGGGTGATTGAAAGGCCCGATGAAGCCTTGACGCCATGATCGCCGAGCGGGTTCACGATTGAAATATAAAGCTGGGGATTGCGAAGGGAAATCTTCGTTTTCTTGTCGGTCAGAACATCAGGCAGATCCGACAGGGAAATATCGGTGTCGGTGTTCATCTCCTTTACATCATAGTAAACCGTACCGGTAAACGACTTGACTTCGAGGCGCGAAATCTTCATTTCGAAACCGAGAGTAGCTGCGCCCTGACGAGTGCTGTTTGCAACCACTTTGCCGGCCTGAACGCCCATTGCAGTGCTCATAGCGAACTTACGGTCCTGAAGTGAAGCGCCGGCTGCAGCAAAGTTAAATTCAGTCACATGGAAATCAATATTGAAAACGCCGGTGTTGCCGGTAGTCGCGTTGCTAAACTCAACGATATTGCTGCTGTTGGCATCAATCTTGCGGCCATCGTTCAATGTGCCGTAGAAACCTTTGGGCAGAACAACCTTCAAACCGGGGAAGTTGCAGTCAAGAGGAGTTCCATCACTATATTTCGCTTCGATGCTGAGAGTAAGAGTAAGGTCTACCTGACCGTCAACAAGATCTACAATGTATTCGTCAACATTGTCGTAGTTATAGTTGAACTTGTGGATATACTCGGGAAAATCAACCGCAACACCCTGAACAATCTGAGGCAGATTGACCTCTGAATGAGGCAGATTCTCGTTCGTGGGATCCGCAAAGATAGATGCGATTTTGATTTCGTCGCTGCTGAAAGTGCCTTCTTTTAAAAGAACATATTCGCCGTTGATGGTGTCGATACATTCCTCGCTCGTCAGGTCAACAAGGTCACCCAAAGTTACAGGAGCAAGATTCAGGGGCAGAACAAGGTCGTTAACCTCAAACTTCATCGTGGTGTCAATGTCTTCGAGATTATAGCTCTCGTCAACGCACCCCGTGAGCAATGCTGCCGAAAGTGTTCCGGCCGCAGCCAAAACACTAAAAAGTTGTTTCTTTTGCATAAATGCGTGTGTAGTTATGTGTGAATGTGATATTTGAGTGCAAATTTACATATTTTTTCACATTTGTTTAGACTCCAAGCGTAGAATTAGTCAGAAATAGGTCCGATTTAACACACATTATCAGGTGTGAGCAATTCAGATTCCCAAGCGTCGAGTTACTTTGCAGTATAAATCAAAGAGTTAAAAATTATGGCAAAAATATCTATCACCGACAAACTGTTCGTTACCGTTCTCGACCGTGGAAACCGCCTTCTCCAGCTCTCGGTTTCAGGCATCACCTCCCTTAAAGAACTGATGCAGCAACTCCACGAGATGCTGCACCAGTACGACGGCAAGCTCCTGACCCTTCAGCTGCGTAATTCAACGCAGGGGTGGAGCCGCGAAAATCAGATGTTATTTGCGGCGTGAGCCGGTTTTGCTATGGTCGCGCTTGCGCGGTTTCGACGGCTCGCGTTGCAAGCCATTGCCCATATCGCCAACAAGCACGAAGTCAAGCTGACGGCGCTGCAGGTCAGTGCGCGCCACTCTGACAACAACTTCGTCGCCCAGAAGGAACGAGCGGCCGGTGCGTCGGCCAATCAAACGGTAGTTACGCTCATCCAGCTCATAGTAATCGTCGCCGAGGTCACGGACGGGAATAAGGCCTTCGCAAAGGTTTTCTGTCAGCTCAACATAGAGCCCCCATTCGGTCACACCGGTAATAACTCCGGCAAAATCCTCGCCGAGGCGGTCTTGCATGAACTCAACCTGCTTATATTTAATCGACGAGCGCTCGGCGCTCACTGCGGTCTGCTCCATTTTGCTTGAGTGCTCACACTGCTCCTCGAGTTTATCAACATTAGCCGACCGTCCGCCGGCAAGATACTTGGCCAGCAACCGGTGAACCATCATGTCGGGATAACGGCGTATCGGCGACGTAAAGTGGGTGTAATAATCAAAACATAAGCCATAGTGGCCGATATTATCCACTGAATACACCGCCTTGGCCATGCTGCGTATTGCCAGGGTCGACAGCAGATTCTCCTCGCCCCTACCCTTCACTTCCATGAGCATCTGGTTAATGGAGCGGTTTACCTCGCGCGGAGTTCCATGAGTTTTAACCTTATAACCGAATGCCGAGGCGAGAGTTGCAAGGTCGTTGAGCTTCTGCTCGTCGGGTTTGTCGTGAATGCGGTAAACAAATGCCTTTGGCTTTCTGTTGCCGGGAACTTGACCAACGGCGGTGGCTACTGTGCGGTTGGCAAGCAGCATCAGCTCCTCAACCAGTTTATTGGCGTCTTTCGACACCTTATAATAT
>CAMWSP010000091.1 GCA_947176935.1 uncultured Porphyromonadaceae bacterium
AGGCGCAATATAGTGCCCTGGCCGACGCCCTCCGGGGCTCCGGCATCGAGGTTGCGGCCGGCACCGAGGCTATTCTCGAAGAGATGCAGGCGCCCGACGTCGACATGGTGGTTACCGCCACTGTCGGCTACTCCGGCCTTTTCCCCACCTTGCGCGCCATCGAGGCCGGCAAGGACATCGCGCTGGCTAATAAGGAAACGCTGGTGGTTGCCGGCGAGCTGGTAACGGAAGCCCTGAAAAAGTCGAAATCGCGCGTGCTCCCCGTCGACTCCGAACACTCCGCCATTTATCAGTGCCTGCAGGGCGAGGACCCCGAGCGCGTAAAGCGGCTGATTATCACCGCGAGCGGCGGCCCGTTCCGCACTCTGCCCGCCGAAAAACTGGCCGAAGTGACCGCGGCCCAGGCGCTGAAGCATCCGAATTGGGATATGGGCGCGAAAATCACCATCGACTCCGCAACCATGCTCAATAAGGCCTTTGAAATCATCGAGGCCCGATGGCTGTTCAATGTGGCCCCGGAGCGCATCGCTGCCGTTGTGCACCCTCAGAGCATTGTTCACTCCATGGTTGAGTTCACCGACGGCGCTGTCAAGGCCCAGCTCGGAATCCCCGACATGCACCTGCCAATCAGCTATGCCCTGGGCCTGCGCGACCGCATACCCACCGGCGAGCGCCCGCTCGGCATTGCCGACTACGCCACTCTGACCTTCGAGGCGCCCGACGAGCGGAAGTTCCCCTGCCTGACACTGGCCCACTATTCGCTGACCCGCGGCGGCAACACCGCCTGCGTCGTCAATGCCGCCAACGAGATAGTGAACCTCGCGTTCCGCCGCGAGCAGGTCGGCTTCAACGACATTTATGAAGTTATAATGAAAACCATAGAGCGGGCCGATTTCATCGCTCACCCGACTTTGGATGACTATGTAGGCTCTAATCTTCAGGCCCGCGAAATCGCCCAGTCCCTCGTTAATCAAATTTCAAGCAAATAATGGAAGAATTTTTTATAAAAGCCGCGCAGCTGATTCTGGCGCTTTCGCTTCTGGTGTTGGTGCATGAGTTCGGCCACTATGTTTTTGCGCGCATATTCAAAATCAGGGTTGAAAAGTTCTTTATGTTCTTTAATCCGCGCTTTTCGCTGCTGCGCTATGTGCCGGCCAAAGGGCGCCTGGAGCTGGGAACATGGATGGACAAGGAAGAGAATCCTCACCCGCTGGTGAGCTTCAAGGTCGGCAAGGACTACGAAGGCACCGACTCCAGGATTCCCGCCTGGAAGCAGACAATCTACGGCATAGGCTGGATTCCGCTGGGCGGATACTGCGCCATTGCCGGCATGATTGACGAAACGCAGTCAAAGGAGAAGCTCGCCGCCGAACCGCAACCCTGGGAATTCCGCACCAAGCCCGCATGGCAGCGCCTGCTGGTTATGTGTGGCGGCGTTATTTTCAACTTCCTTGCTGCCGTTATCATATATATAGGCATAACCTACACCGTTGGCGAGCGTTGCATCCGCTTCCGCGATGCCTACGCCGGCATGGCCTATTCTCCGGCCGCTATCGAGGTCGGGTTCCGCAACGGCGACATTCCGCTGCTGGCCGATGGCCGCGAGGTCGACGCCGACACGCCCAACGTGCTCATGGAGCTCGCCCAGGCCAAAAAAGTCACCGTTTTGCGCAATGGCCGCGACTCGGTGGAAATCAGCCTGCCCTCCGATTTCCTTGCCAAGGTTTCCAACGAAGGCGCCTTCTTCACCTACCGCATGCCGGTATTTGTGCAGAAAGTAATCAAAGGGCAACCCGCCGCCGAAGCCGGCATGCAGCCCGGCGACCATGTTATCGCCGTGGGCGACAGCCTTACGCCTTCCTACACCGAACTGACCGCCGCTTTAGACGCGTATGCCGGCAAACCTACGCCGATAACCGTTGAGCGTGGCGACAAAACGCTGAAACTCACCGCAACTCCGACTGCCGGCGGCAAACTCGGCTTCAATCTTGCCGCCCCCGAAGATGTCTACCCGGTGTTTATCCGCAACTACAATCTGATTCAATCGATTCCCGCTGGCTGGCGTCTGGGAACCTCAACTCTCAGCAACTACGTCAAGTCTATGAGCCAGGTGTTCAGCAAGGAAGGCGCCCAAAGCATCGGCGGTTTCGGCCGCTTGGGCGACATGTTCGCACCCACCTGGAACTGGCTCAGCTTCTGGGCTCTGACCGCATTCCTGAGCATAGCGCTGGCGTTTATGAACATTCTGCCCATTCCGGCGCTCGACGGTGGCCACGTTCTCTTCCTGCTCGCGGAAACCATTACGCGCCGCAAGCCCTCCGACCGCTTCCTTGAGGTAGCCCAGACTATCGGTTTCTTCTTCCTGCTGGCGCTGCTGCTCTATGCCAACCTGAATGATATTATTTACTTTGTTTCGAAATGACCTACCCCGTAATAACCCTAAAGCGCGGCAAGGAGGACTCCCTGCGCCGCTTCCACCCCTGGGTCTTCTCCGGCGCCGTGGCGCAGATGCCCGACGGCATAGAAGAGGGCGATGTTGTTGAAGTTCACGCCGCCGGCGGCGAACTTTTGGGCATCGGCCACTATCAGATTGGCAGCATCGTTGTCCGTATGCTCGAGTTCGGCCGCACGCGCGCCATCGACCATCAATTCTTTACCGAGCGCCTGATTGCGGCGTTTGACCTGCGCCGCACCCTCAACCTCATCCGCGAGGATAATAACGCCTACCGTCTGGTCCACGGCGAGGGCGACTTCCTTCCGGGCCTCGTGGTCGACATTTATGGCAACACCGCAGTCGTTCAGGCCCATTCGCCCGGCATGCACTTTTGCCGCGACATCATAGCCCGGGCGCTGACCGAAATTCCCGGCCTGCCCGTTTCCAACGTTTACTACAAGTCCGAAACAACTCTGCCCTATAAGGCTCACCTCGACCCTCAAAACGAATATATCATCGGCAGCTATTCCGGCTCCGTTGCCATTGAAAACGGCATGAGCTTCAACATCGACTGGCTGCGCGGCCAAAAAACCGGCTTCTTCGTTGACCAGCGCGACAACCGCTCGCTGCTGCGCCAATATAGCTGCGGACGCCGTGTGCTCAACATGTTCTGCTACACCGGCGGCTTCTCCGTCTATGCCCTCCGGGGCGGCGCCAAGCTGGTCCATTCCGTCGATTCCTCGGGCAAGGCCATAGAGCTGACCCGCGCCAACGTTGAAATGAACTTCCCCGAGGCCACCAACCATGAAGCCTTTGCCGTCGATGCCTTCAAATATCTGGCCGACATCGAAAAAGGCCAATATGACCTGATTATTCTCGACCCGCCTGCCTTTGCCAAACACCGCAGCGCCCTGCGCAACGCCCTCATCGGCTACCGCAGGCTCAACGCCCGCGCCATTGAGCAAATCGCCCCCGGCGGCATATTGTTCACATTCAGCTGCTCCCAGGCCGTCAGCCGCGAGCAGTTCCGCCTGGCGGTATTCACTGCCGCCGCCTCAACGGGCCGCAAGGTGCGCATCCTTCATCAGCTCACCCAGCCCGCCGACCATCCGATAAATATTTACCATCCTGAAGGCGAATACCTGAAGGGCTTAATCCTACAAGTAGAATGAAACTAAAATCAATCATGCCCATCGCAATGGCAGCAGCAACAATGGTTGGCTGCAAACATGCAACTCCCGATCCGGAAATCAACTACAACGTCGACCGTTTCGCCGACATCGAAGTGCTCCGCTACACCGTCCCCGGCTTCGACTCCCTCAGCCTCAATCAGAAAAAGCTGATTTATTATCTGCAGGAAGCCGCAATCACCGGCCGCGACATTATCTGGGACCAGAACTGCAAATACAACCTCCCCATCCGCAACATGCTCGAAGGCGTCTACACCGCTTATAACGGCGACCGCAACGACGAGCAATATCAGGCCTTTGAAACCTATCTGAAGCAGGTTGAGTTCGCCAACGGCATCCACCACCACTATTCGATGGACAAGTTCCAGCCCGCCTTCTCGCGCGAATGGTTTGAAAAGCAGGTCGAAGCAGCCGGCGTTAAACCCGAAAACTTCAACGAACTGGCCGAAGTGATGTTCAACCCCGAAGTCATGGCCAAGCGCGTCAATCAGGCCGACGGCGTCGACCTCATCGCCACCAGCGCCTGCAATCTCTATGGCGGCGGAATCACCCAGCAGGAAGTTGAGGACTACTACAATAAACTCAAGGACCCCAACGACCCCACTCCCGTCAGCTACGGCCTCAACTCGCGTCTGGTCAAGCTGCCCGACGGCACTATTGTTGAAGAACTATATAAGGTGGGCGGCGTCTACGGCCCCTATATCGAAAAAATCGTAAACCTGCTGACCGAAGCCTCGAAATATGCCGAAAACGACGCTCAGAAGAACTATATCGACAAACTGATTGCCTTCTACACCACCGGCGACCTGAAAACTTTCGACGATTACTCGATTGCCTGGGTCGAAGATACTGCCAGCGATGTTGACTTCATCAACGGCTTCATCGAAAGCTACGGCGACCCCCTCGGCATGACCGCTCAATATGAAAGCATCGTTAACTTCAAAAACCACGAAGCCAGCCATCGTACCGAGGTCGTTAGCCAAAACGCCCAGTGGTTTGAAGACCATTCGCCCGTCGACGAACGCTTCCGCAAACCCGAAGTCAAAGGCGTCAGCGCCAAGGTCATCACCGCCGCAATCCTGGCCGGTGACTCCTATCCCGCAACTCCTATCGGCATCAACCTGCCCAACGCCAACTGGATTCGCGCCGCCCACGGCTCCAAGTCCGTCACTCTCGAAAACATCACCGAGGCCTACGATATTGCCGCCCGCGGCAACGGTTTCGCCGAAGAATTCGTTATCGACGAACCCACCCGTCAGCTCATGGAGGACTATGGCTTCGTTACCGACAACATGCACACCGACCTCCACGAATGCCTCGGCCACGGCTCCGGCCGTCTGCTCCCCGGCGTTGACCCCGACGCGCTCAAGGCCCACGGCTCCACTCTCGAAGAAGCCCGCGCCGACCTGTTCGCGCTCTACTATCTTGCCGACCCCAAGCTGATTGAGCTCGGACTGCTCGACAACCCCGAAGCCTACAAGGCCGAATACTATAAATATATGATGAACGGCCTGATGACCCAGCTCGTGCGCATCGAACCCGGCAAGGACCTTGAGGAAGCCCACATGCGCAACCGCCAGCTCATTGCCCGCTGGGTCTATGAAAAAGGCGCTGACCAAAAGGTTGTTGAACTGGTCAAGAAAGATGGCAAAACCTACGTTCAGGTCAATGACTACGAAGCTCTGCGCAACCTGTTCGGCCAGCTGCTCGCTGAAATCCAGCGCATTAAGAGCGAAGGCGACTATGCCGCCGGCCGTCAGCTCGTTGAAGACTATGCCGTCAAGGTAGACCCCGAACTCCATCAGGAGGTCCTCGACCGCTACAATGCTCTGGGCATCGCCCCCTACAAGGGCTTTGTTAACCCCGTCTACTCCCTCGAAACCGACGCCAACGGCGAAATCACCGACGTCAAGGTTTCCTACACCGAAGACTTCCTGCCCCAGGTGCTCCGCTATTCTAAGGAATACTCCGTTAAATGAGCGATTTAGAGGCAGCTTTGGCCGCGTTGAAGCGTGGCGGCGTAATCCTTTACCCCACCGACACGGTCTGGGGGCTGGGTTGCGACGCCACCAACGCCCGCGCCGTTGAGCGCGTCTATGAGCTGAAGCAGCGTTCCGACGCCAAGGCGCTCATAACGCTGCTCGGCTCGCCCTCCGACCTCGAGCGCTGGGTCGACGGCGTGCCCGAAGTGGCCTATCAGCTGCTCGAGGCGGCTGTGGAGCCGCTGACCGTGGTCTACGACCGCGCTCTGGTCCCCCCGCTCGCTGCCAACCTGCCCGCCCCCGACGGCTCGCTGGCCGTCCGCATTACCGCCGACCCCTTCTGCCGCGAGCTCTGCCGCAGGCTGCGCCGCCCGCTGGTCAGCACGTCGGCCAACATTTCCGGCTCGCCGACTCCTAAGCGGTTCGCCGATATTCCCAAGCAGCTGCTCGACGCCGTCGACTATGTCTGCACCTCCGGCCGCCGGGCTCCCGCCGAGCCCCGCAAGCCCTCAACCATTATGAAACTCACCGAAAGCGGTGTGATAACGATTATTCGCCCTTGAACTCACTCAACGTTAGAATCCGAAACCGCCTGCGCGTTGCCTATGTGCTGACCGACCTGCTCACCAGCTCGTTGGCGATTTTGGCTTTTAATGTGTTCCGCTGGCTCTCGCTCGATGTCGACATGACTTTCGGGCAATACTACGAAATGCGCCAGGTCTGGGGCGGCCAGATTGTTTTCGCCCTGTTGCTCATGGCCTTATATTGGCTGCTCGGCTACTATAACAACGTTCGCCACCGCTCCCGCGCCCAGGAGGTGATTTCAACCATGATTGCGTCGGTTATCGGCGCGCTGTTGATTTTCTTCCTGGCCGTTGTCAACGACTCCCAGTGGCAGCGCACCCAGGTCTTCGAGCGTCTGCTGCTGGCCGCCTGCTTTATCTTCATTTTCGTCTACTCTGGCCGCTATCTGATAACGCGCATTGTCGTGCGCGCTGTCCATAACCGCCATAACGCCAATGCCGCCGTTATGATCGGCACCGACTCCGATGCCCTGGCGCTCGCCAACCGCATCAATTCGCTGCGCAAGGGAATGGGCATCAACGTTGTGTGTTTTGTCAACGTCGGCGGCGACTACGACCCAGCCTGCGAGTCAATAGGCGTCATCGATCGCCGCGGGCTTCGCCGCTATTGCAGCGAACATGCCGTTTCGAGCCTGATTCTGACCCCGCGCGCGCTGTCCGGTGGCCTTGATTTGGCGGAATTCATGCGGCTGGCCTACGATGTCAATGGCCGTCTGCTCCTCAGCCCCGACGTCAACACCGTGGCCTTTGCCTCGGGTCGCCAGTTCAACGTCTTGGGCGAGCCCCTGGTTTGCATCTCATCGCCCAATATTTCCGCATCTACCGCCAATATCAAGCGCACCATCGACGTCTTCGTGTCGGTTCTTGCGCTGATTTTGCTCAGCCCGCTCTTTGCCGGCATAGCCATTGCCGTCAAGCTCGATTCCAAAGGCCCCGTATTTTTCCGCCAGACCCGTCTTGGGCTTGGCGGCAAACCCTTTACTATCATCAAGTTCCGCTCTATGGTCCGCGATGCCGAGGCCGATGGCCGCGCGCGTGTCACTGTCGACAACGACCCCCGCATTACCCGCGTGGGCCGACTCCTGCGCAAGTATCGCCTCGACGAGCTGCCCCAGTTCTGGAACGTCCTGCGCGGCGAAATGTCGCTCGTCGGGCCTCGCCCCGAGCGCCGCGAGTTCGCCGAGCGCATAGCCGAGCGCGTGCCTCTATATCCTATGCTCTATCAGGTCCGCCCCGGCATAACCTCGTGGGGCATGGTGCGCTATGGCTATGCCTCCAGCGTTGAGCAAATGATCGAGCGCCTGCGCTACGACCTTATATATCTCGAAAGCCTGTCATTGTCAACCGACATTAAAATATTGCTCCACACGGTCAACACCGTTGTGAGCGGCCGCGGAAAATAGCCTATGTCTGAAACCTCAACCGAACATTTCGCCTATAAATCGCAGCGGGTCAACCGTGCGTTGCTTCGCTTCTTGCGCTGGCGCCAGAACCGCATGAGCGAAAAAACCTTCGTGCTCTTTCTGGCGCTCTTAGTTGGTATTCTCTGCGGCTTTGCCGCCCTGTTGCTGAAATCCCTCATTCATTTCATAGCCCATGCCCTGACCGGCAGCTTCTCGGCCGTCGGCGCCAACTATCTCTACTTCGTTTTCCCCGTCATTGGCATTCTGATTGCGTCGCTTTATGTCCGCTATGTCGTGCGCGACAAAATCAGCCATGGCGTAACCCGCGTGCTCCAGGCCATTTCCCAAAATAAGTCGCGCCTCAAGGCCCACAACATGTACACCTCGCTCGTGGCCAGCTCCATAACCATCGGCTTCGGCGGTTCCGTCGGCGCCGAGGGCCCCATAGTCTACACCGGCGCCGCCATAGGCTCGCAGCTGGGCAGCTTGTTCCGCATGTCGCCCCGCGTGCTCATGATGCTCGTTGGCTGCGGTGCCGCCGCCGGCATAGCCGGCATCTTCAAGGCGCCGATTGCCGGCATGCTTTTCACCCTCGCGGTGCTCATGATCGACCTCACCGCCGCTTCGGTCATGCCGCTGCTCATCTCGTCTATTACCGCCGCCACTGTGGCCTACACCTTTTCCGGCTACGACTTCGAATTCTTCTTCATTCAGAGCGAAGCGTTCGAAACCGCCGGCATCCCGTTCGCCATTCTCCTGGGCATCATGTGCGGCTTTTCGTCGCTCTATTTCACTAAGGTGATGAACATGATGGAAAACATGTTCTCCCGCCTT
>CAMWSP010000092.1 GCA_947176935.1 uncultured Porphyromonadaceae bacterium
AATTGCAACCGATTTTGGTTGCTTTTTCGAAATGCAACCGATTTCGGTTGCCAAAATTTAGTTTTGGAGGCGACGGGCGGTGAATTCCACGGTGCGAATCCAGTCTTTATAGCGGTTGTTCGCATTGATTTTGTCGGCGCTGAGGTTCGAGTCGGAGTTTCCGCCCCAGCGGCGGCAAAAATAGAGGCTATCGAAAATGCGCGCCAAACGGTAGGAGCGGGTCATGCGCAACACCATGGCATAGTCCTCGCCATAGCTCACATCCGGAAAACGCAACTGCCGGGCCACGGGTGTGAAATAGGCGCGCGGTGCACCGAGTCCATTGATACGCAGAGCATTGTTTGCGCCGTTGGCATCAGTCCATTCGGCATGGTCAATCAGTCCGGGAGCGATAACGTTCAGGTCGAAATCGGTTAGAGTATAGGCGCCGATAACGCACGCAGCGCCGGTTTCACGGAATCGGTCAACTATGCGCTGCAACGTATGTGCCGAGGAATAAACATCGTCAGAATCCAGCTGAACGGCAAAGCGGCCGCAGCGGCTGTCGTCGAGCGCAACGTTCCAGCAACCGCCGATTCCATGGCCCGGCTCGGGAATAATGTGGACAACGCGCGGATTTTCAGCGGCCAGACGCTCTACGAGCTCAGTCGTTCCATCGGTGCTATGATTATCAACCACCAGCACGTTGAACGCAAAATCCGCGCTCTGCTCCAGCGCCGAACGGATGGCATCGCCAACGGTCTTGACCCTGTTGCGCACGGGAATAACTACCGACGCCTCAACCGGAAAGTCCCCGTCATGGCTGACCGGCTCGCCGGGCTGCACAAATGCTTCCGCACCCATCAAAAAGCGGGTAAACACTTCTTCGCGCTCAATCTGCACATTGCGATTGCGCGGGTCAACATAGTTAAACTGCGCTTCTCCCTGTTGCGCCTCGGCAGGGCGCGAAACCACGCGGCTAACCGATTCACCAACAAAAACAATACGCCCGTGCATGGCGAGCCAAAGCGCATAGAACCCTGAGAATTCAAGTTCCTCTACCGTAGCGGCGAAATCGCGCAGGAATTGGCTGTTAACCAGCATAACGGGGCCGAAATCAAAATCATCGCGCAGCGAGCCGGCCTGCAGTTCAATCAGCGGCTGCAGGGCGCCGTCTTTCTCATAGTTGCCATAAACGGCCAAAGCGCCGCAATCGCGGGCCACCTGCTCCATGCGGCGGCGGTTGACCGACGCAATGCGGTCTTCGGTCAGTTCAATCAGAGTATATTCGCCGGTTGCTTCAGCGGCGAGATTTTTAATGTCGGTCGACGAAAAGTTTTTCATTTCAAGAAGTTTAGAATCTGGTTCATCAATTTATTGCGTTGGCGCTTATCGGTAATAGCCTCAAAGGGGAAACCGAAAGTCGAAGCTTTATGTGTTGGTGACTCAAACGCCACGGCTGCGGGCGACTGATTCTCATCGTAGCGCATAATAGTCGAAGCGCCTGATGCGCAAGGAATAATAGCGTCGGGCATCGTAACGGCATATGGCTTTTCACCAAGCTCATCGGAATAGCTGAACGTTCCTCCGCCGAAAAACGCCGAATATGGGGAGCGCACTTCACTCACCCGCCCCAGAGCGGCGGCGTTGTCGCTGCGCAGTTCAACCCCCAGCACCGAGCGCAAAAAGGCCACGGCGTCAGGGCAATTACGGGCGCCGGAAGCAACATAAGCCCCGCTGACCATCATTGGCACGCCCGCCTGAGCCAGACCGGTCAGGCGCTCGCGCAGCTGGCCTGGAAAAGCCTGATGCGCCGCAGGACGATGACCCGGACCTGTCTTGGTTTCGCGCTGTAGGCCCAAAATCAAATCAACCAGTTCCGGACTGCGGCTATCCGTAGCAAACGCCGCCGCCGACTGACTGCAGAAGCTATAGCCCGCAGCCATTATAGCCTCGCCATGCGTCAGCACATTATCAAACGAATTGCCATAAATCGGGTGCATTTCCATATTTGCGCGCGACGCACCGAATCCCGGGTTATCGTCGTGCACCCACGGCTCGTTGCGGTTAAAGTTATACTGGTTGCCGGTAAACGACAAATCCTCACCCATGGCAACGCCCGGCGCCGGCAGCCCGAACCCGGCCATGGAGTCGGCGATAAACACATCGGGCGCCGACACGCGGGTAAAACCGTTAACTACCGTCACTTCTCCTTTGGCATGCGCATGATTTCCTGCAGCCAGAATTTCCGAACTAAAGCTGCGTCCGCCCGCATTACGCGCCGAAACGCGGTAGCTGCATACCTGCCCGGCAGGAATCTGAACAATCATCATCGTGTCTGCGGTTTCGCCCAGCAGCCTAAACGGCGCCTGCTGATCGAAGCCCTCGCGTACCTCAACGACATAGTCGGCAGGCATAGCCGACGGCTCAAGCTTATCCGGCGTGGGCGCCCAGCTTAACTTATAACTTCCGGCAGCAAGCGAGGTCAGCGACATGCGCTGCGGAGCCAACGGCTGCACTATATAGCGCGCCAGCCCCTGCCCTGCCAAATAACGCAGAATACCTTTATAAACCGCACGCGAAACATCAAACCGAAACTGCGGGTCAAGGCCATAGCGCATATCGGTCAGATTCTGATGCGACAATAGTTCCAACAACATCGTCGGGACTTCAGGAATACGCGCTTCAATATATTTGGCGTCGCGCAGCTTGCGCTGAGTCCAGGCTGAGTCATAAAGCGCGCGCACGTCGCCGGTAACGCTCTCAACTATCGAAGTGGCCAGTTTCTCGCCCAGTCGGCGCGAGCGGCCGTCGGCATACTTGCCCCGTTTTTTGGCGGTATAATATATTCCGAGCGTACCTACTATGGAATCGCCGCCCATAGTTCCCGCATCGGAGTGAAAAGCCATTGCCAAATCAATCGGAACGCCCAACTCCTGCTTGAGATAATTAACCCACTGCGGACGGCAGAAAATATCGTCGCGATAGTCATTTTCCTCGCTCGCATAAATCGAATCAGGCATACCGGCATATTGCAGCCAGTAGCGGGCGGCTTCTGCCCACCGGGGCATTCCGCTCACTTGCGCCGCATCGGCCACGCCGCGCGCAACCGAACCCATGCCGCCACCGATGCGCACCGCATCGGCCCCGACCAGGCCGTCGGTGGCTGACACATTGGTCATGCTAACCAACTCGCGGGCATGATTCGACGCCTCAAAGGGAAACGTTCCGAGATATATCCATGTTCCCGCGCCCATTGTCTGGTCCACAATAAACTCGCGCGGTCCGGCGGCGGTGTGAACCGTGTATTTCACGTCGCTAACTGCCTTGGCGAGCTTCGGATAACTGACATAAACGGCATATTCTCCCGGCTCGGCTATCGGCGCGCTCCATTTTGCCGTCGAGGCCTTGTCTTCTTCCTTTATGCTCTTAACGACTCGCGCGCTACCCATGCGGAACGGATTTTCGCCGCTCTGCAATGTGGCTTTCGGCAATCCGAAGCCGGGAGCATCGGAAGTGTGCCATTTCTGCTTACCATTGTGCTCGGAGTAATTGCCCTCAAAAAGCTCTGTGTCAGGGTCTATAACCACCTCAAAAGTATGGCTGTCGCGCTCGCGGGGAAGCCATACGCATGCACCCGCATTCTCCAGCATCGGCACCAGAAACGGCACCACATAGGAGCGCGTGTAGAGGTCCTCGACCGTACCGAACAGCCTGCACCTCTGCCACTTCCAGCGGTCTTCGGTTGAGTCATAATAACGTCCGTGGCTCTGCCATAGGGCTATGTTGCGGCCTGTCAGCGCCGCTTTGGGTATATCGGTTGAAACTACGGGCGACTTGGCTTGTGCACAACAAGTTACACCCAAAGCCAGCACCGCAAAAATATTCTTGATTGTCATAGGCAGCAAAGTTACGAAATATTTGTGATATGGCAAAGCCCCAGCATCTTATAATTGGACACTAAAATTTACGAAATTTCCGCGATATTACCAAGAAAATCAGCCACTTAGCATAAAACTAAATGGCTGATCATTTTATTTTTGGTTTTTAATTCCTTACATCGAACTCACGTTTAATATTTGCATAGTTTAAAATAATCTTCTATATTTGCACCCGTGAAACGTAACGCAGATGCCCAAAGTGGGGTTTGCGGGCGGGACATGACATAAATTTGAATGCGTTTACTATAACGCTCTTTCTTGATGGTTAGGAACCTGGAAAATTCATAATCTCAGTCAGGATAGAAGCAATGGTAGATGCCCTTTCGGATATGTATATATATTCAGGATTTTGCTCTTGTGAAAGGGTGAGATTTAGTTATATAGACATATAATTGCGTGAGGCTTCTGCGTTGCTCGTTCTGTTGAGAATGGCAATTCCAGGGCCTCTAACCGCAGAACGAGTGGTGAGTACGGCTCTCACGCATTTCTGTTTCATTATTTACGCCGAAGATGTGAGCCCGGAGGCTTTGTACTTATTTATGAGTAAATCATTTATCACATTTGTGGCGATGATGCTTCTGCTGGCTCCGGCTGTCGATGGGCAGGACTACAAGGAGCAAATTAAAGAGCGCCAGGAACTCAAAAAAGCGTCGCGAAAGGAACTTGACGAAAAAGCCAGCAAGGATGCACGCAAAGAGGCCAAGAAACTTGTGAAAGAAGGATGGAAAACGCCTCCCGGTGCGCTTCCTTTGGAGAAGCAACTTGATCGTTCTTACATTATGCAGTTCCAGTTTGACGATGAAGGTTTTCCTAAATATATTATGGCTGACGGAATGAGCGTCGGAGGCAACTATGATGCCGCCAAGATGCAGGCCCTTGAATTGGCAAAACAGAATCTTGCCGGTCAGATTCAATCGGAAGTCGGATCCCTGATTGAAACAAGTGTAGCCAATAACCAACTTGATGGAAATGATGCGGAATCAATTACTAAAAGCGTAATGGCCGCCAAGAGTCTAATTTCTAACAGTATCGGGCGAATAATTCCTGTTGTGGAGGCTTATCGCGAAATCAAAAGCAATAAGAACAGTCAGGTTCTGGTGCGTGTTGCCTATAGCCAGGAGATGGCAAGAAAGGCCGCGAAGAAGGCGATTAAGAAGTCGCTTGAGGAGCAGGGCAATGCCCTTCATGGGAAACTCGACGAAATTCTTAATTGGTAATCTGCGTAAAATGAGGTCATATTATCGTTACCTTCTGATACTTTTATTTCTTGTTTCCGGACAATTTGTTTTCGGAAAGACGGTTACGGTCACGTCCGAATATGTTTACCAGATTCCGGAAAATATGTCGCCTGATAAGGCCCGGGAGGTTGCGCTTACCCGTGCCCGACAACAGGCAATTGCCGATGAATTCGGCACGACAGTAACGCAAACTACTTCGGTCAGGGTTACTAACAATAACGGGGAGTCTGATTCTGATTTTCTGTCGTTTGGTGGCAGTGAACTGAAAGGTGAATGGCTTGAAGATACGGAAGCACCGGTTTTTGAGTACATTACTAATGGCTCTGCTTTGGCAATAAAAGTGAAGATAAAAGGAAAAATCAGAGAATTGCAAGGAAGTAAAGTCCCTGTGGCAGTCAAATTATTAAGGAATAATGCGGAAGACCTGGCCGAGTCGGAGTCTTTTGAATCGGATGATGATTTGTTTGTGAGTTTTCAGTCACCTGTCAACGGGTATCTTGCAATTTATCTGCTGGATAACGATAATAATGCCTTTTGCTTGCTTCCATACCGAAAACAGACTGACGGGGCATTTGAAACCAAAGGGAACAAAAAGTACATACTTTTTCATTCTGACTTTGCGGATGGTGTGAAACCGGAAATTGTTGATAGGTTTGTCGTCTATACGGATTTAGAGCGTGAATATAATCGCATTATGATAATTTTTTCGCCTAATAAATTCTATAAGAGCGTTGACAGTCAGACCTCTTCGGAACTTCCTCGGTCGCTTACTCAGGGAGACTTCCAAAAGTGGCTTTCGTCGGTTCGCAAGCAGGACGTGGACCTCAACATTACGGAAAGAAATATTCTGATAACCCGAAAAAATTAAATGGTTTTCCTGAAAGAGCCGTGGAAATCATTTAAATAAAAATATAAGGCTCTATTGTTTAATCACTTTACTCTTTTTTTCATAATGAAAAAGATTTTCAAATTAGCCGCAGGCTGTCTGGTTGCACTTGCTGCTACGGCTTGCTCAACAACTACTCCTGTTACGGCAACGTCTAATCCCGTGGGTAACAAATGTGGTATTGCGCAGACCACACGTATTCTTGGTATCTTCGGTGGTAACGCCGATTGTGGTATCAATAAAGCCGCAAAGGATGGCGGTATAACCCGCATTTCACATGTCGACGCCTTTGAAAAGAACTACTACTTTATTCAAACAATCGGCGTAAGAGTTTATGGCGAATAATTATCGTCTTACTTCACACTTTTAATTTGGTGAGTCTTGTGGCAGGTATTTATAATTTAATCTGCCGCAAGACTTGAACTAATGTTGAACGGACCTACTATGAGGCATCTTTTTTCTTGTTTGCTCCTTCTTTTTGTGATTGTTGTGGCGAAAGCGCAGTCAGCCCAAGGTCGTTATCACAGTCGTTTAACTCCTGACGGGACTTTGTTTTTTATTCAACCCCATAAGTTGAATAATCTTTCGGGAATAAAAAGTTTTTCTTACGACGTCACACTGTTGAATTGGCAGGATTCGGCAACCGTAAATTTCACCTTTGAATCTGATTTTATGGAAGCACCCTCCAATCTGCAGATTGTTGTGCAAGATAAACAATTCATATGCAAAACATTCAGTCCTCTTTACATTGACATTAAGAAGAACCATTATGTCATACGTATTACTTCAAAATTTTCTGTCGATGAAATCGGTCAATTCTGTAGTTCAGATGTGCCCCCGGTCTTTTCGTTCGATCAAGGAGATATCCGTATGTCAGCAAGTTACAAACCTAAAGCCTGGATTAGTGACCGCAAGAAATTAAATGATATTTTCAAACTATATTCAATGAGCAGATGAGTAGAATAGTTTTTTTACGAATTTTATTATGCACAACGCTTCTGATGTGTTTCAATAATTCCGAAGCAAGGGATTTAATTGGGACGCTAACTAAATTGACCGATAAGGTAGATAATAAAGTCAGCGAAGTGAAAAACAAGAAGAAAGGAAAGCAGGAAAAAATCAAAATCACCGGGACGCTCTATGAGCCGGTTACGATGATGATTGGAGATGGAGGCGAAACGGAAGTAGTTACCTCGCTTCCCTATGTTTTCAGTGTTGATAAAGAAATGCTTCCGGTCAGATTGACGTTTATTTCCGATAAATATATTTATCATGAAATAGATGTGCCGAAGAAGCCATTTGACACAACAGGACATATCTACCTGTTGAAACTCAACGATAATGCAATGGCCCTTCAAAATTCCGGCGTTCATATCGTGCCGCAGCAGCCGGTTTCGAGTGCCGCTCCGACCCCAACACCTCGACCCACAAAGAAGCCTGAATTTGATCCGCACGAAGGAGTAAACGACGCTCCTAAGACCAATGTAAAAAACGAAAACACTTTTGCGCTGATTATCAGCAATGAGGAGTATGATATGGCGGCTAACGTGGATAACGCGACGAACGACGGACTTGCTTTCAGGGAGTATTGTCTGAATACTTTCGGGATTCCTGACGAGAATATCCGTCAGTATTCAAATCTGTCATTTGGTAAGATGCGAAAGTCTGTTACCGATATGCTTGATTTAGCCGAAATGCTTAATGGTCAGGCCAATCTTATTATTTATTATGCAGGACATGGAATTCCGGATAATAAAACAAAAGATGCATTTCTTATGCCGGTCGATGCTGACGGGACGGATACGAGTATTTGCATGTCGCTTGCCGATTTGTATGATAAAATCAACTCAAAAAATCTGAACAGATGTGTCTTGTTCCTTGATGCTTGTTTCAGTGGCGCGCAGCGTGGCGGAGATATGATTGTTGCAGCTCGCGGCGTAAAACTAAAACCGACGGAGAAGATTCCCGAAGGCAAAACGATTGTATTCAGCGCTACGTCGGGCGACGAAGCGGCTTTTTCTCATAAAAATGAAAGGCACGGATTATTTACCTATTTCCTGCTCTCAAAACTCCAGGAAACTAAGGGCAAGGTAAGTTTGGGGGAATTGGCAGACTATCTTCACGATAAGGTAGCATTTGAATCTCGTCGAATCAACAATACGTCTCAGACTCCGCGTGTTACGGTGGCTCCCGGCATATCCGATACCTGGAAGTCGATTAAACTAATCAAGTAAAGAATTATTTAAGCGAGCAGAGTTGCGAATTTTTGGGTCAACATCGGGAATCTCTGGTTCTTTCTTCTAACTTTGCGGTTACTATGACTGTACTTGAAAGTATTCAGAG
>CAMWSP010000093.1 GCA_947176935.1 uncultured Porphyromonadaceae bacterium
ATCGGCATCAGCGATTGGCCTTTGGCGGTGAGGGAGTATTCTACGCGTGGCGGCACTTCGGCATATATCCGGCGGCAGATGAGCCGGTCTTCTTCAAGCATTTTTAATGTCGACGACAAAACTTTGGGCGAAATGTCAGGGATGGCGCGCCCGATGGCATTGAAACGCGTGGAGTCGTTTTCGGCCAGCACACATAGCACCAGAATCGACCACTTGCCGGAGAAGCGGGCAATGACGTTGCGCACCGGGCAACTTTCGATGCGAGTATATTTTTCTAAATTTTCTTCAATATGCAACTTGTTCATTTGCAGCTTTAGTTACGCGGAAGTAAGTGGCTTTCAGCAACGTTACTTCTTGTTTTAGAAGTTTTTTTGATATAACTTTGCGCTATCGAAATAATAGCTGATATCCGCAGCAAAGTTACTAAACAATTTTTAAATATAAAAATCATGAGCGACATCAAGGTTCTCAATCAGGGCGAAAAGTTCGCCCACGCTTCCGTGGGTTCACTCCACACGTTTGAAGGCAAGCAGTTCGTTAAGGACGCCACCGGCGCAACATCGTGCGAAATCTCGTTCGGCACGCTGCCTACCGGCGCCGCAGTTCCCTTTTTCCACAGCCACAAGGATAATGAAGAGAACTACATCATTCTTTCCGGCGCAGGCAAATTTCAGGTTAACGATGAAGTGTTTGACATAGCCGAGGGTTCGGTTATCCGCGTTGCCACGAACTGCGACCGCAATATCAAATGCACCTCTGAACAGCCGATGGTTTACATCTGCATCCAGGCCAAGGAAGGCAGCCTGGGCGGTTACACCATGACCGACGCCGAAATCACCGAGCGCGAAAACAAGCTCTGATTCCCTCACACACGACAAGGCTGCGCCGTGAATTTAGCTCGCGGTGCAGCCTTGTTTGTGTAGTTATCCGGTCAGAGGGTGGCTTCGATGGGCCAGACGAAGGCGCGGAGGCCGAGGCGTGGTTTGGATTGGTCGAGGGCGCGCAGGCGCTCGAGGAGCGAGTCGACGCGCGAGTCGTTGACCATGGTGAGCATGGCTTCGGCCAGCGAGGGCCAGGCGTGGGTGCCCAGATGGGGTTCGCCGCCGTGGGAGCCGCGGCCCTGTACGGTGCCGAAGGCTGTGTAGCCCCGACACTGACAGGAGTTGAGAATTTCGATTATTTGTTCGTGGTGAGCCTGGTCGTAGGCTATGAATATGGCTTTCATTTCTGGAGTTTCTGTTTGAGGAGTTTGCGTTGACGCTTGACGCCATTGCCGGCGAACACGCAGTAGAGGGCGGGAACGAACAGCAGCGTAAGAATTGTTGAGAAGGTCAGGCCGCCGATAACGGCAACGCCCATCGGGCGCCAGAGTTCGGCGCCTTCGCCGGTGCCGAAGGCCATGGGCACCATGCCGAGAATGGTTGTGAGGGTGGTCATCACCACGGGGCGTAGACGGGAGCGGCCGCCGTCGATGACCGCACGGCGAATCGACATTCCGCGCTCGCGGTTGAGCGATATGTAGTCGATGAGCACGATGCCGTTTTTAACCACGATGCCGATGAGCATGATGGCGCCAATCATTGACATTACGTTGAGCGTATGGCCGGTTATCCACAATATCAGGAACACGCCGGAGAAGGCGAAGAGCAGCGAGGTCATGATGATGCCCGGATAGGTGAACGATTCGAACTGGGCGGCCATTACAATGTAGACCAGAATGATGATGAGCACGCCGAGCAGCAGGAGGTCGCTGAAGGAGTCTTGCTGGTCCTCGTAGGAGCCGGCGAGGCCGATGGTTACGCCGGGCGGCATCTGCATGTTGTCGATTTCGGCCTGAGCGGCGGTTACGACCTGGCTCATGGGGACGCCGTCGACTATGGCCGAAACGGTGATTATGCGTTCGCGGTCTTTGCGTTCGATGGTTGGCGGGGTGAAGCGCTCAACAACGGTTCCGAGTTCTTTGATTCTGATTCCCTGGCCCGAGGGGGTGTAGACCAGAATGTTTTCGATGTCGGAAATTCGGGTTCGGTGTTCGGGGGCATACATCACCTTGATGTCGTATTCCTCGCCGTCTTCGCGGAATTGCGAGGCGGTTGAGCCGTTGATTCGGTTGCGCAGATAGTAGGCGGCGGTTTGGAGATTTATGCCGTACATGGAGAGCTTTTCGCGGTCGAAATCAACCTGATATTCGGGCTGATAGTCGGAGCGGGAAATGGTTACGTCGGCGGTTCCGGGGATGCCGTTGAGAATCTGCTGCAGTTCGCGGGCAAGGCTGTCGGTTGTGTTGAAGTCGTAGCCGTAGATTTCAAAGTCGACCTTGCTCTGGCCGCCCATGCCGCCGGTGCCGCCGCCGACCTTGACCTGGACTTTTTTGAAGTCGGGGAAGTTATCGTTGATGTCGGCGCGCATTTCCTTGGCGAGTTCAACGATGCCTTTTTTGCGGTCTTTGGGGTTGACCAGGCGGATGTTCATGGAAATGATGTGAGCGCCGTTGTCGGACAGCGAAGCGAAGGTGTTGTCGGAGCTGGCGGGGCCAACGGTGTAGTTCGAAACGAGGATTTCGGGGTATTTTGCGCGCCACATGCTGTCGAGCCTTGCGGTGACTTCGCGGGCATATTCCACTCTCGAGCCGATGGGGAGTTCGAGGCTCACGCCGAGGCGCGAGTTATCGTTGGTTGGAATAAACTCGGTGCCTACTCCGCGCATGAGGAATATGGAGCCGACGAAGATTGCCAGGCAAATGAGAATCGTTTTGCCGCGATGGCGAACGACCTTTGCCAGCAGGCCGGCATAGCCGGAATCGAAGCGGTCGAGGGCGTTGGCAATGGGAGTGTACCACGTTTGCTTGAGCCGGCCTTCGGCGCTCGGGTTGCGCAGGCGCAGCCACTGGCTGCAGAGCATCGGGGTCAGGGTGAGGGCGCAGGTGGTTGAAATTATCATCATGATGGTGACCATCCAGCCGAGCTGACGGAACATGACGCCGGTCATGCCGGTGACCAGGGTCAGGGGGAAGAACACCGCAATCAGCGTCAGGGTCGACGCCACTACGGAAACCGCCACTTCGTTGGTGCCGTGGACAGCGGCCTGACGCGGAGCGGAGCCTCGCTCGATGTGGGTCGTTACGTTTTCCAAGACAACGATGGCGTCGTCGACCACCATGCCGATAGAAATCGACAGGGCGGAGAGCGAAATGATGTTGAGCGTATTGCCTGTGGCGTAGAGGTAGATAAACGATGCAATGAGCGAAATCGGGATGGTGATGACGATAATCATCGTTGCGCGCCAGCGGCCCAGGAAAATGAACACGACCAGCATTACGAAGAGCAGGGCGTAGAGCACCGTTTCGACCAGCGAGGCTATGGTGTTGCGGATGTTATCCGACGAGTCCATGATAACGCCAATCTTGATGTCGCTGGGCAGGTTTTTCTGCAGCTGCGGGAGCATTTTGTGCACCTTGTTAGATATTTCAACCGAGTTGGCGCCAGACTGCTTCTGAATAACTATCATGGCGCCTTCCTGACCGTTGTTGAAGGTTTGCTGGGTGCGTTCCTCAAGCGAGTCTTCAACCCGCGCAACGTCTCTGAGATACACGATTTTACCGCCGAAGCTTCCGACGGGGATATCGCGCAGCTGCGAAGTTGATTCGAATTCGCCCTGAACGCGCAGGGCATAGGTGTTGGAGCCTACGTCGAACGAACCGCCGGGCACGTTTTTATTCTCCGCGCCGATAACGCTCGAAATCTGCTCGACGGAAAGGTTGTAGGCCTCAAGCCGCTGCGGGTCAACATAAACATGAATCTCGCGCTTGGGCGCACCGGAAATCGAAACGGTTCCGACGCCGTCGACTCGGGCCAGCGGGTTGGCCACGTTGTCGTCGAGAATCTTGTAGAGGCCCGGCATGCTTTCCGTTGCTTCGACGGAGAGCAGGCAAATCGGAATCATGTCGGTCGAGAACTTGAAGATAATCGGGTTGTTGACGTCGTCGGGCAAAAGCGACGAAACCATGTCGAGCTTATCCCTGACGTCGTTGGTCAGCACGTCGATGTCGTAGCCATACTCGAATTCGAGGGTGATTACGGAAGTGTTCTCGCGCGAGGTGGAGGTTATGTGCTTCAGGTGCTCAACGGAGTTGAGGGTGTTTTCGAGCGGTTTGGTAACGTTTTGCTCGATATCTTTGGCGCTCGCACCGGGATACATGGTGATGACCATGATCGTGTTGGTGTCGATGTCGGGGAAGAGGTCGATCGGCAGTTTCGTCAGAGAAAACAGGCCGAGAATAATAACCGTGACGAAGCAGAGCAGCGTTGTTATGGGGCGCTTGACTGCAGAACCGTAGACACTCATTTCGTAATTTCGACTTTAGCTCCGTTAGTAAGTTTTGCTTGTCCGCTGACAACGACCTGCGAGCCGGATTCCACGCCGCTGAGCAGTTCGTATTCAGCGCCGAGGCGGCGGCCGAGTTCAACCTTGTTGTAGCTCACCGAGCCGTCGGGGTTGAGAACGTAGACGTATTGGTTGCCGGAGCCTTGCTGCTTGACAACGGCCTTGTCGGGGACCACAACATGGTTGGCGGAGCCGAGGTTGAGCGTTACGCGGCCGAACATTCCGGGCAGGACCTTGGAATCGTTGTTGGCCAGGGTGATTTCCACGCCGAAAGTTCTGGAAGCGGCATCGACCGTAGGCATTACGGTAGATATGGTGCCGGTGAATTCTTCGTCGCCATAGGTGTCGAACTTAATGGTGGCGGGCATGCCCTTGCGGATTTTCGGGAAGTCGGTTTCGGTTACGTTGATGACCAGCTTGACCGGCTTGACGCGGGCAACCGTGACGATGGGCAGGTTGGCGGCCATGTCGCCCGGGTCGTAGTTACGGGCGGTAACCACCCCGGCAATCGGCGAGGTCAGAATGGTGTTTTCGCGGGCGTTGCGCAGGGTGCGTTCGGCCTGGGCCAGCGCGTTTTTGGCGTTGGTCAGCTGAATTTCCATGGCGTCGACATGCTGCTTGGTGCCGCCGCCGATGTTGAAGAGCTCGACCGCGCGGTCGTAGTTCAGCTGAACGTTCTTTAGGTTTGCACGGGCGTTGTCGACCTGCGTTTCGTAGGAAAAAGTGTTGACGTCATCGAGAATTGCAACCGTCTGACCGGCTGAGACCTGCTGGCCTTCGTCGACGAGAATTTCCTTGATGCGGCCCGGTATGGCCGAGGATATGTTGTTTAGAATCTGAGGCTGAACGGTTGCGGTGTAGGTTCCGATCTGGTCAACCTGGCGCTGCTCAACCGTTTCGACCTTTACCTTTGGCAGGGCGGCTTCGGCCTGCTGCTTTGAGGAGTCTTCTTTGTCGGAGGAACAGGACGCGGAGATTGCGATGGCAATAACGCCCGGGAGGAAAAACTTTTTCATCGTGATTGGTTATTTTGGATTCCGAGAGCTTCTTCGCGTCCCAGAAGAGTATCGAGTTCGCTGGTGCTCACTAAATAGTTATAAATTGCTTGATAATAGGCGAGTTGAGCGGAGGTGAGGGCCATTTCGCTGTCGCGGAGGTTAAGATAGGTTGCCGCGCCGATTTCAAAGCTTTTCTGCATGATTTCGCGCGCCTTGGCGGCGGTTTTCATGCCCTGCTCGCTGGATTCGATCTGGTTTACCTGGCGGTTGATGTTGTCGAGCGCGAGGTCGACCTGCATGTTCAGGGAGTTGACCAGGGTTTCGCGCTGAAGGTTAAGCTGAGTGAGCTGGAGTTTGGCCTGACGGAGCTTCTGATATTTGGCACCGCCGTGGAAAATAGGTATCTGCAGGGCCACACCAACGTTTGAATAGGGATTAAAGTGCTGGTTAGCGAACGGATTGCCGTTGCTCATGGCGTTCCAGTTGAGATTGAAGGAGGCGGCCAGAGTGGGCACCCAGGCCAGTTTCTGCAGGCTGACGTTTTGCTCGGCCAGCTTGCGGCTTATGTCGAGCGAGCGCAGCGAGGTGTTGTCGCGCAGCGAGCGGTCGTTACCCAAATAATAGCCATACATCGTCTGCTGCATGTCGCGCAGCCCCAGCGTAGGCATCAGGGTTGCCGTCGGTTCTATGCCCATCAGCACGGCCAGTTGCAGTTGGCACTGGCGAACCGCGATGTCGGCCTGCAGGAGTTCGGGCTCAACGTTGGTTACCTGAACCTGCGAACGGAGCATGTCGTATTCCGACGCGGTGCCTGCCTTGAACTGCCGCTCGTAGATTTCGGCGTTCAGTTTGGCCAGCTCGTAGTTCTGGCGGATAACCTCGCGCGAATCAATGGCCAGCAGCAGGGAATAGTAGGCCTTGTTAACATTATTGACAAGGTCGAGGCGCGATGCGCGCGCGCTTTCGAGCGACTGAAGAATCTGGCTGTCGGAAAGGCCGATGGACTTCCAGAGCGACGCGTTGATCAGAGGCATCGATGCCGAGAAGCCCAGGTTCCAGTTATTGTCGGTGCCCATCTTGATTGTCTGGGTCATGCCGCCCATGTTCATGCTCATGCTCTGGAGCTCGATTGACCGCTGATAGGCTCCGGTGAAGTCAATGGCCGGAAACAGGTTTGCCAGCACCTCCTTTTTAGAGTAGTCGGTCTTTTTAACCTCAAGGTCGGCAACCTTAATGGTCTGGCTCTCGTTGAGGGCAATGGCAACGCAATCCTGACGCGAAAGGCGCAGCGTGTCGCTTTCGGCGTGCGCGGGGACACTACCGAGCAAAACCCCTACAAGAAAAAGTTTTCTAAATAGTCTCATGAATAGATAATTGAAATTTTCCGTGCAAAATTACGGAAAATCTCCGACCCGCCCAAATAATTGCCCCATCCCCAATCCAACAAACCAACAAAACAGCCCTTTCGACCACCGCGCCACTGACAGACAGTGATAATTACGGATTTTTTCGTATCTTTGCGGATATCAAACCAAACAGCACTTCCAACAATGGCGACACTTCAAATACCAGAAAGTCAGAACATAGAATTTAAGGAAAGTTGGCGCGACGAGTACCTGAAGTGGGTATGTGGTTTCGCGAATGCCAATGGCGGCCACATTTATATCGGAGTAATTGATGGCACACGTGAGATTGCCGGAGTTGCCGACAGCAAACGACTTATGGAAGATATTCCGAATAAAATCGTGACTAATCTGGGCATTGTTGCTGATGTCAACCTAAAGCAAACAGACGGCCTTGATTACATTGAAATAAATGTTTCTCCCAGCAATATCCCCATTTCCTATAAAGGGGTATACCACTATCGTTCCGGCAGCACGAAGCAAGAGCTGAAAGGAACGGCGCTTCAAGATTTTCTTCTCAAAAAATTAGGAAAAACATGGGACGACATAAGTCTGAATGAGGCTTCTATCAACGATATAGATCGCGAGGCTATAGAATATTTCCTGCAAAGGGGCATTGCCGCCCAACGCATACCGGAAACTCTGCTAACAGCTTCCACCGAAGAGATACTTACATCGCTGCAGCTGATTGATGAACGCAATAAACTGAAAAATGCCGCCATACTGCTTTTTGGAAAGAATCCTGCAAAATATTTCCATAGCGTTGAGTTTAAAATCGGTCGTTTCGGACAAGATGAATCTGACTTGATAGTCCACGACGTTATCAGCGGCAATATCATTCAGATGGCCGATAAGGTAGTTGATGTTTTGAGGGCTAAGTATCTTGTCTCGCCTGTGCATTTTGAGGGAATGCAGCGGTATGAATCCCTTGAGATTCCATTAGAAGCATTGCGCGAGATATTGTATAATGCCATTGCCCACAAAAACTATATGGGTCCGGCTATTCAAATGCACGTGTATGATGACCGCATTGAGATATGGAATGACGGTATGCTCCCCGATGGCTACACCGCTGATACACTATATGCGAACCATCCTTCGAGGCCACGTAATCCGAGGATTGCCGGTACAATGTTCAAGGCCGGGTTTATTGACACTTGGGGCCGAGGATATAATAAGATATATTCGGGTTTTAAAAAGAGCGGACTGCCAATTCCTACAGTCGCAGACCATTTTGGCGGTGTTCAAATAGTAATTGAACGCACATTTTTTAAGCATCTTCATAAAGATGTCGTAAACGATGTCGTAAGTAATGTCGTAAGTAATGTCGTAAACGATGGCGGAACTGCTACTCAGAAGAAAAAGGCTGAAAGGTATAAGTCTATCGCGGAACTAATTAAGGTGAATTCATTTATTTCGGCCGCCCAACTTTCCGAAAAGTTAGCAGTCGCGCATAGAACAATCCAACGCGATTTGGCCGATATGCAGAAAACCGGAACACTGATTCGAGAAGGCGACAAAAACGGCGGTCGGTGGATTATTGTA
>CAMWSP010000094.1 GCA_947176935.1 uncultured Porphyromonadaceae bacterium
CCGTCTGGGGGGCGGGGTCTTGTGAACAACCCACTGCAATTTCGGGCGCATCGTCGGTGGCCGAGGCCACCGCGTCGGGCCGCATAATGCAGTCGGCGGCGACGGGGGCAGCCGATATGGAGCGGAGCGCCGAATCGAAGCTGACGGCAATAATTCCCGCAGTGGTGAACGCCAGCAGATGGTGGCGGCCGTAGTTCCAGCCGCCGCCCGAGCCCTGAGGCACGCAGATGCGCAGAATGCGCCCCTCGCAGATGTGGGATTGCAGTCGCAGCGTCAGCGGGTCGCTTGCCCGCGCTATGGCAATGGTTCCGGGCCGGTCGGCAGGGGCGTAGGCGCGGATGTTGCCGCCAGAGCAGATGGCATCAGGAATGAACTCATCGGCGGTTTCGGTTTCGGGGTCGGCAATGCCGAGGTCGGTGATGAACACCTGAGTGTCGAGCCCTTCGAGGGGCAGGTCGAAGCGGGCGGCAATCGTGGCGTTGCCTTCAGGCTCGGTTTCGGCCAACAGAGGCGCCACGGTCAGGTTTGCGTTGCCGCCGGAGGTTTCGGTGAAATAGCCGGTTGCGCCGGTCAGCTTCACGCAGTCGGGGCGAACAAGGATTTCGAGCGTTCGGGCGCGGCGGCGCCAGAATTCCGATTCGGAGCGCTGCACCGCAATCTTGAGCGCATAGGCCCGTCCCTGCATCAGCGCCGCGCCCTTGACCGAGAATGTCTGGTCGGATTTCACGGCCGAGAAAACTATCGGCCCGTCGCCCTGAATCGAGCCGAACCGCTGCGGCGCACCCTGGGCCACTATGCAGCCGTTGGCGTCGAGCATGCGCCAGCTGACCAGGGCGGGCTGCATGAGCATTCCGCGCAGCGCGGCCCGGGCCGAGAGCGCGGTGAGGCCTTTTTGAAACGCCAGGGCGAAGGATTGGCAGTCGACGGTCTGCAGCGGGGTTGACAGGCGCTGATAGGAGCCTTTCAGCGGCGAGGGCGGGTTAACTTCCGCGGAGATGTCGGCCGAGAGGGCAGACAGGCTCAGCTCCACGGCCACCGCGCCGTTTTGCAGCTGCTGCAGCTCGCCGGCATCGATCCATTCCACTCCGGCGTCGGTGAACACCGCTATGCGTTCGCCGTCGGCCATGGCACAACGGAAGTCGGCGCCCAAAGTGCCTGCTTCGACGCCGTCGACACTGATTAGCCGACGGTTGGCGGCAACGCTGACTATGCGGCCGTCGGGGAGCGGGCAAATGTGGGCGCCGGCGCTATTGAGCACCACCTGCGGCATGCCGGTGGGGAGCAGGGCGTTTTGTCCGGCCACTATGGCCGGGCGGAGGTTTTCGGCGTAGTTTTCGGCCGGATTGAACTCTGCGGCCGAGGGTAGGGTGAAATTCTGCATAACCAAAAAAGAATGAGTTTTTGGCTGCAAAATTACCGCTGCCGCAGGGCCGCAGAGCGTAGAATCAGCGAATAACCGTTGCGCGGCGGGCTGTTGTGTCGATCAGCAGCGAGCCGGTGCGGGGTTCGGCCACGGGGCGGCCGAGCAGGTCAACGAAGCGGGCCTGACCAGGGAGCGGGGCAACCGTTTCGCTGATTGAAGCGTCGAGGGGAGTGTTGGTCAGCACTGCGTTATAGGCAGCGTTGAAATATTCATAGGCTTCGGCCGAGGGTTCTTGGTTGAAAGCCTCGGCGGCCTTGGTGAGGGTTTCGAGCAGCTGGGTGCGCGAGGGGTAGTCGGCTTTGGCTTTATTGAGTCGGCCGCTTACCATCTGGCGGGTGAGTTCCAGAGCGGTGGCGCAGTCTGCATCGGGGGCGTAGGTGAACTGGCCGGCGGTGATGTCCTCGACCGAGAAGTTGCGGTAAACCTCGCAGTAGTCCCTGCCATAGGTGGCTTCCTCATAAATGAAGCCAACGGTGCCGTCGGGCATCACGGTGAGCGACGAATAGGCCGAGGGGAGGGAAGTTGCCTGAATGTAGCCGTCCCAGTCGGAGGCAATGATTTTTGCGGTGCCGAAATCTTCGAAGCCGTTGGCGAGCACTTTATAGTTGATGCCCACGTTGATGCGCGACGAAGGATGGCAGGGAGTGGACTGCAGCAGCAGGTAGGCTCCGGCGCCGGTTTGGGTGTTCTTGACGGGAATAATCAGCGCGTCACCGTTGCAGTGGGCGCCGCCGGTAACCATAGCGCCGCCAACGGCATTGTCCCAGTAGCCTTGGCCTTTTTCAATGTCGGTGTAGGAGAAAATGTTCCAGTTGCGCACACCGCCGCCGGCGCGTCCGCTGAACAGCACCGAGCCGTCGGGGAGCTCCTCGCACTTGGGTTCGGCTCCGCCGGTTGTCAGGGCCGGTTTCATCGGGTCGCCGAGAATATGCCATGAGTCGCCGAAGTCATCGGTGTAGAACACCCAGCACTGAGTGTCGTTGACCGTGCGCGATGCGCCGCCGGCCACAACGTAGACGCGATAGTGGGAGCCTACTTTAACGTATTTGCTCTGCACCATGCGTCCGGCGGTGAAGAAGAAGCCGTCGACCTTGCCGTAGTCGCAGTTGTTGTCGAGCTGGGTCAGGATGCTTTCGGTTATGTCCTTCCACTGGGTCCAGGTTTCGCCGCCGTCCTTGCTATGCCAGATGGCTATGCCCTGGGGTATGGCGCGGGTTGCCTGGCCGATGGGAACGCGGCCGCAGGTTCCGAGCATGAGCAGGTCGCCCGATTCGCAGTCGGCCACGAGCACCGGGTCGCCGAAGCCGCAGTCGCGGTTTTCATTGCTGGTTGCGGGAGTGCCCTGGCCGTCGCCGTCGGCAACATGGTTGCCCTGAGCGTCGACCGGGTCGGCGGGGGCGGACCAGGTCAGACCGCCGTCGTCGGAATGGGAAATATGGAGGTCAACCTCGCCGAAGCCAATGTCGGCGCCGCAGGGGCGGAAGTCGTTGACAGCCACCAGGCGTCCGGCCTTGGGGCCGGCGGGAATATAGACTACTACCGGAATGCGGTAGACGGTCTGGAACGGCTCAACGCCGGTGTAGGTGAACACGCTGATGCCGTGGCCCGTGGGGGTGGCATCGGCCAGATGAGCCTTGAATGAGGTTGCGGTGATGCCTTTGTTGGAGCCCGAAAGGGTGAAGCTTGCCAGCTGGCCGTAGGCTATGCCCTTGACCGAAATGGTTTGCGGTTCGGTCGAGGAGGTCAGCGACTGCGAGCCGCAGGTGACGGTTACGGGATTGGCCGGGTCGTTGCTCACAAAGGTCAGTTCGAAGCCCGACACGCGGCTGCTGCCGGTGGCTACCAGATAGTAGTTTGAAGTGCCGGCCGAGCCTTCGCGCAGGTCGAGCGAAACGCCGTCGGAGGCAACCGCCATGTTGGCGGCGCGCTGATTCGAGCCGTTGGTCGAGGTCAGGCAGAGGGGGCCCGACTGCCAGAGGCTGTTGTAGGTGCCTACCGACGAGGTGAATTTGCCGGTGGACATGTTGATAACAGCTTCGGTGTAGGGTTCCGGTTCGACTTCAACCAGAGTTACGCGGAAGTCGGTGGTGGAGATGCCCTGGTTATTGCCGGTCAGGGTAAGGGCGGGCGAATCGAAGTCGCGCGGCTGAACGGTAAGGGTCTGCACCGTGTCGGCCGAAACGATTTTGCGGCCCATGGCACTGATGGTTACGGGGTTGTTATTGTCGTTGCTGCGGAAACTGATTGATATTTCCTTAACCCGCCATCCGGCTTCGGGGATGATGGTATAGGTCGAGGCATGGGCAGTGCCTTCGCGCATGTCGAGGTTGATGCCATCGGTTGCGGCGGCCATGTCCTTGCGCGATGCGGTCATGGAAATTGAGGGTGAGGTTTCGTTGCCGGTCCAGCGCTGTGACCAGCCGGTGGTTGATTCGAGCGAACCGGTTTGCAACGAAATTCTGCGAACCACTTCATCGCCGGCCGCTGCCGAGAGGCAAACGGCCATAGCGGCGGCCAGTATGCCGAGTCGGGTTTTTGAATGAGTCATAAAAAAAGAAAAATGTTAAATGATTGGTTTAGCTTGCCCCAAAGGTACAAAAAAAATCCCGAAATATAAAATCATGGGCCCGGATGTGAACTAAAAGCGGTTGCAACGCATTAAAATATTAAAAAATTTAGTTAACTTTGCTCCCGTGTTGAATCTAACTCCATTATGCAGGCCGTTTTTTGAGGCCAGAGCCAAGAATCTCGCCCACCACGCCGACGATCTCGAGCGTACGCAGCGGCGCGTTTTGCAGAACCTTTTGAACGACGCGCGCAACACCGACGTGGGGCGCCGCTATGGCTTTGCCACCATAGCCGGTGCCGAACACTTCGGCAACCGCGTTCCGGTGCGCCCCTATGAGGATATCCGCCCCGAAGTTATGCGCATGGTTCAAGGCGAGGCCAACGTTCTCTGGCCCGGTAAATGCCGGAGGTTCGCCCAATCGTCGGGCACTTCCGACGGCCGCAGCAAATATGTTCCCGTCACTGATGCCAGCCTGAGCCGCAACCATTTCCGCGGGTCGGCCAGCAGCCTGGCGGAGTATCTGCGCCTCTATCCGGACAGCAAGGTGCTCGGCGGCCGGTCGTTTATTCTCGGCGGCTCGTTTGCCACCGAGCTGCGCGAACATCCGGCCGACGTGAAGGTCGGCGACCTGTCGGCCCACCTGATAGAGCGGATGCCTGGCGGCTCCTCGTGGCTGCGCGTTCCGGCTGACCCGAGGGTGGCGCTGCTGAGCAACTGGCACGAAAAACTGCCGGCGCTGGTCAAGGCATCGCGCGGAGCCGACGTGCGCTCCATCAGCGGCGTGCCCTCCTGGTTCCTCACCGTTTTGCGCGAGGTGCTGGCGGCGGCGGGCGCCGAGAGCATTCATGACGTATGGCCCAATCTGGAGGTGTTTTTCCACGGCGGCATCAGTTTCGAGCCTTATCGCGGACAGTATGAGTCGATAACCGATACTTCCAAAATGCGCTATCTGGAAACCTATAACGCATCGGAGGGGTTCTTTGCAGTTCAGGACCGCCTGACCCCCGGCGCCATGCTGCTGATTCCAGATGCGGGTGTTTACTATGAATTCGACCCGCTCGACGGCCGCGAGCCGGTAAAGGCCTGGGAGGTTGAGCAGGGCAAGGTTTACGCGCTGGTCATAACGTCGAGCAACGGCCTCTGGCGCTACCCGCTGGGCGACACCGTAAGAATCGAGACCACCGCCCCGCTGCGCATATCCATTGCCGGGCGCACCAAGCTCTACATAAATGCCTTCGGCGAGGAGCTGATGGTTCATAACTCCGACGCGGCGCTGACTGAGACCTGCCGCTCGCTGAAATGCCGTGTGAGCGACTACACCGCCGCGCCGGTCTATACGTCGGGCAGCCACCACGGCCGCCACCAGTGGCTGGTGGAATTCAAGGAGCCGCCGCAATCGCTGGACCGGTTCGCGGCCGAGCTCGACCGCAATCTCTGCCGCGAAAACAGCGACTATGCCGCCAAACGCCAGGATTCGATTTTCCTCGATCCGGTGGAGGTTATAGAGGTTCCGCAGGGAACGTTTGACCGCTGGCTCGAATCGACCGGCAAGCTCGGCGGCCAGCGCAAGGTTCCGCGCCTCTGCCCCGACCGCCATATCGTTGAGCCGATTCTTGAGTCGCTCTGAGGGGAAATTAAAATTTTTTCAGTGGTTTTTGAACTTTTTGGCATGGTTGGTTGTCGTATAGGAAAACAACTTAAAAAATTCCTCTACACCAAGAAACAAGCAACTAACTAAAATTTCAACTACTACTTATGATGAAAAAATCTATTCTCGCAGCTATTGCAACCGTAGCTTTTGCCGGTGCTGCCTCCGCCCAGGAAACAACAAATGCGCTGGCCCCTTCTAATGCCGGCGATAATTGGTCGATAACAGTCAAAGGCGGTATCGCCAACCCGGTGCACCCCTTCCACGGCACTTTCAAGGATAATATCCGCGGTGCGGCAGGATTGGAACTCCGCAAACAGGTTTCTCCCACCATTGGCCTCGGCGTTGAAGGCGTGAGCACTTTCAATACCTCCACCTGGAACGGCCAGCCTTCGATGCACAACATTGTAGACGGCATGTATGTTGGCGTTTTCGGTGCGGTTAACCTCAATAACCTCTTTGCCGGCTACGCCGGTCAGCCCCGCCCCGTTGAAGTGGAAGTAGTCGGCGGTACCGGCTGGATTCATACCTTCGTGCCCAAGACCCAGGGCCATGACGGTAACGACATCGGCGTCCGCTCGGGTGTGAACATCAACTTCAACCTCGGTGAATCCAAGGCATGGACCATTGGCCTGAAGCCGTCGATTCTCTGGAATGTGACCAATAATCACTACACCGACTTCTCGGCCCGCGCAGCTTCGCTGGAACTCATGGCCGGCGTTACCTACCACTTCGGTAACTCCAACGGCACCCACAGCTTCGCCTACACTCCCGCCTGCGATTATAGCGACTATAACGAACAGATCAACGCCCTGCGTGCAATGGTAGTTGCCCAGGAAGCCGGCATTGCTGACCTCACCGCTGTTAACGCCGACCTCAACGCCGCCAACAACACCCTGGCCCAGGCCCTTGAACGCTGCCAGAGCCGTCCGGCTACCGTAATCACCCAGACCGACAGCGTCAACACCCTGCAGAGCGTGCGCTACGTGTTCTACCGCATCGGTTCTTCGAAGATTACTGCCGACCAGCAGCCCAACGTTGAAATGATTGCCCAGTATATGAAGAACAACCCCGAATCGACCGTAGTTATCAACGGCTATGCTTCGAAAGACGGTAACCTCGACTTCAACGAACGTCTGGCCGCCAGCCGCGCCGAAAGCGTCAAGTCCATGCTCGTAAACAAATACGGCATCAAGGCCGACCGCATCAAGGCTCAGGGCAAGGGCATCGGCGAAATGTTCAAGGAAGAAAGCTGGAACCGAGTTGCAATCTGCGTGCTCAACGATAAATAACCAAGGCCCTAAATACTAATCCATAAACTCTCCGAAAGGCGCTGTGTTGAAATTGGCACAGCGCCTTTTCACGCTGAAACGTGCCAAAGGCACGTCCCTACAAATTCAGGATTTTTTAGGGAACGGGGTCGTAGCCGGAGCCGCCCCAGGGGTGGCAGCGGAGCAGGCGGCGCAGGGTGAGCCAGGAGCCGCGCAAGGGGCCGTGTTTGCGCAGGGCTTCGATGGCATATTGCGAGCAGGTGGGCGTGAAGCGGCAGCTCGGCGGGGTGAGCGGCGAGATGAATGCGCGATAGAAGCGCACCGGAAGAATCAGAAGCTCACTGAGCAGCCTGGAAATCATTGGGCTGAAGCTCTTTGAGCAGGCGCGCCATGGCGGCGTGGATGCGCGCTGAGTCAACGCGCGCGTTGGCAACGTAGATAAAGGCGATGTTGAGCTGCAGGCCCTCGGGCAGCTGCGGGCGCAACAGACGGTAGGCTTCGCGGATTCGCCGGCGCATTGCCACGCGGTCGACCGCATGGCGCAAACGGCGCTTGGGCACCGAAATCAGGAACCTGACGCCCGGCTGCTCCGATGGGAGCCACACTGCGCGCAGCGGATAAGCGAGCGCGCCATTGCCGGAGGCGAATAGCGCGTCGATAGCCGTTAGAGAACAGAGTTTAGTCTTCTTCGGGAGTTTGTTCCTCATTGTCTTCGTCTTCGTAGCCCTCGTTTTGCTCGGCAATGTAGGCGTCGATGGTGGCGGCGATTGACTTTGTGGGGCTCTTGGAGCCGTCGAGGTCCAGGCGGAGTCCGGCGTCGGCAACTGCTTTGGCGGTTGTCATGCCGAAGGTTGCAATGCGGATGTTGCCCTGCTCGAATTCCGGGAAGTTGGTCTGGAGCGCTTTGATACCTTCGGGCGAGAAGAAAACGAGCATGTCGTAGTCGAACGGTTCGTCGGGGCCGAAGTTGTTGGGCACGGTGCGATACATCACCGCGCGTGTGTATTGCAGCTTGGAGCGTTCGAGGTTTGCCAAAACGTCTTTGCTCACGTCGGAAACGGCAAAGAGATATTTCTCCTTATGGTGCTTTTGCAGAATAGGAATCAGGTCTTCGAACTTGCCGGTCGGGGAGTGGAAGATTTTGCGCTTGCGGAAGGGAATGTATTTTTGCAGGTAGAAGCCAATGCTTTCCGAAGAGCAGAAATATTTCAGGGTGTCGGGCACCTGATAGCGCTGCTCTTCGCAGAGGCGGAAAAAGTGGTCAACGGCCGTACGGGCGGTGAAAATCACAGCCGTAAAGTCGGTGAGCGAAATTTTTTGCTGGCGGAATTCGCGAGAGGTCAGACCCTCGAC